>CAXNIN010000050.1:0-16804 GCA_964202365.1 Myxococcota bacterium
TTCGGGGCTCGGGTTCGGGTAGGGGCGGGTTCCACCTCTCGTCGCGGGTGGAGCGTCGCGAGCCGGTGCGGACGTCGGTGAATCCAGTGCTATGCTCCCGTCACTTCGAGGTCGCCGTGTCCGCGCGTACCCCCGCGATTCTCCTCGCCGCGCTGCTCCTCCCCGCGTGTATCGACGTGAGCCTCACCGCGACCGACAAGGACGAAGGCGAGGACCCCGTCGAGACGGGTCTCGACGACCTCGGCGACCCGGCCGACACCGCCGCCGACACCAACGACGGCTGCGCCGACGCAGAGGTGCCCTACGACGGCGTTGACAACGACTGCGACACCGCAACGCCCGACGACGATCTCGACGGCGACGGCGCGCTCTTCGCGGACGACTGCGACGACGCCGACCCCGCGCGGAGCCCCCTTCTCGACGAGCTCTGCGACGGCGTCGACAACGACTGCGACGGCGTGGTGGACGGCACCAACGCGGTCGACACCGCGCGCTGGTACCCCGACGGCGACGGCGACGGCTTCGGCGACCCCACCGCCTGGGTAGACGCCTGCGACGCCCCCTTCGGCCACCTCTCCGACGCCACCGACTGCGACGACGCGGCGGTGTCGGTGAACCCGCTCGGCACCGAGGTGTGCAACGGCGCGGACGACGACTGCGACGGCGCCACCGACGAGGACGCCTGCACGCTCGGCTACGGCGGCCACCGCATCGACAAGGCCGGCGACTACTACTACGCCCTCTACAACGACGACGGTTTCGGCATTCTCGGGAGCACCGACTGGTTCGGCTCCAGCGACGCGTCGAGCACGCCCGAGGGCGTGACCTGGAACGAAGACCAGTCCCTGCTCTACTACAACGACCTCGGCGGGAACGTGTGGGTTCAGGCCGAGCCGTTCGACGCCACGTCCACCCGCGTGGGCACCTTCGCGGTGGGCCAGGTGGGCGGCGGCGTCGTGTTCGACGGGGTGTTCTACACCGGCGACTACGCCGGCGGGAACATCTACGCGATGGACCTCTCCACCGGGCGCACCGGGCTCTACGCGTCGCTCGGAGGAACGGCCTGCAAGCCGTACTTCGGCAACAGCGCGATGTCGATCGACACCGACGGGCGCGTGTACGCGGCGTCGTCGTGCGGAATCGTCGTGTACGAGCCCGGAACCGACGCCGTGATGCTCAACAGCTATTCCGGGCTCATCTCGGCGGTGGCGATGGACGCCACGCAGAACCTCTACGGCCTCGACTACTACGGCAACATCGTCGAGTTCGACAAGACGACGGGTGCCGAGCTCGGGCACGTCACCATCTCGCCCACGCCGTCGGTCACTTGGACCCTCGCTGTCGACGGCAACGGCGACTTCGTCGTCAACTACTGGGGAGAGCAGTACATCTTCTCGGGAGTCGACGGCAGCGTCGTCGAGCGGTTCGACGCCTCGGCCTATTACCCGGGCTCCTCCGGGTACTACTGGTATGTGACCTTCTGAGGGCGCCGTGCTCCTGATCTCGCTGCTCGCCTGCACCGCCGTGGGCCCCGGCCCCCCGCCGGAGGCCCCGGAGGTGCTCCCCGAAGCGCCCTCCACGGACGACACCGGCGACCGCTTCGAGCCCGAGTTCTTCGACGACGCCGTCGTCCACGACATCGCCTTCACGCTCTCCAGCGACGCCGTGCGCGACCTGGGCCGCCGGCCCGACGAGTACGTCGAGGGCGCGGTCACGGTAGACGGCGCATCGTTCGCGCGCGTGGGCGTGCGGCTGCGCGGCAAGATCGGCTCGTTCCGCGACCTCGACGGCAAGCCGAAGTTCAAGATCGACTTCAACCGCTTCGTGGAAGACCAGCAGCTCGGCGCCCACGAGACGCTCGCGCTCAACAACGCGGTGGTGGACTGCTCCTTCCTCCGCGAGCCCCTCGGGTACGCCGTGTTCCGCGCGCTCGGCCTGCCGGCGCCGCGCACCGTCTACACGAACGTGTCGGTTAACGGCGAGCCCTACGGGCTCTACGTCGGCGTCGAGTTTCCCGACGACGCCTTCCTCGAGGACCGCTACGCCGAGCCCGACGGCAACCTCTACGACGGCAAGTACCTCTACTTCGACAACGGCAGCTACGCGCTCGTGGACTTCACCACCGAGCTCGCGGGGAACTTCACGCTCGAAGAGGGGCAGGACGTCGCGAGCGCCGATATCTACGCCATCCGCGACGCCGTCTACGCCGAGGGCACGTTCGACGCGCGCTTCGGCGGGCTCCTCGACCTCGCGTCTTTCCACCGGCACATCGCGGCCGAGCAGTGGATGGGCCACCTCGACGGCTATGCGCTGAACACCAACAACTACCGCGTGTACTTCGACCCCGCGGACGGCCTCGCCGACCTCCTCGTGTACGACCTCGACTACGGCTTCTACGACCCGTCGTTGTGGGGCATGAGCTGGGGCGCGCCGCGCGGCGTGCTCGCGGGCCAGTGCTTCGCCGACGCCGCCTGCGCGGCGGCGCACGCCGCGGCCGTGGCGGACGTGGTCGCGACGCTCGACACCGACGCCCTGGTCGCCCAGGTGGACACCTGGACCACGCTCATCGACGACGCCGCCCGCGAGGACCCCCGCCGCGAGTGCCCGCGGCGCTCCATCGCCGGGTCGCAGGCGGAGGTGCGTGCGTGGGCCGCCAACGGCTCCGCGAACCTCGCCGCGTACTGGGGCGTAGGCGCGCGGTAGTCCGTTCGCCGCGGGCGGGGCCCGGGGGGCGCCGCGGGTCGCCGGCCGTTAGGGGCGGCCGATGGCGACGCCCTTTCCGGTCGGTGTGCTCGACCTCGGCGCGTTGACCGTGCACGGCACCCTCGCGCTCGCGGGGGAGGTCGACACGCTCGGCTACCACCGCTTCTGGATCACCGAACACCACGACGCGGGCTCGCCCCACGCCAACCCCGTGCTCCTCGCGGCGCTCGTGGCCAGCGGGACGCGCCGGATGCGCGTGGGGCCGTGCGGCGTCCTGTTGCGCTACTGCACGCCTCTCGCCGTGGCGCACGACGCGACGCTCCTCGAAGCCCTCTTCCCGGGCCGCATCGACTTCGGAGTGGCCACCTCCCGCGCGCCCGAGCCGCAGGCGACCGCGCTCGCGGGCGGCCTCCCCACGGACGACGCCGCGCTCGCCGCGCGCCTCGGGGAGCTCCTCGCCATCACCCGCCGCGAGACCCCGCTCGTGCCGCTCCCCGCGCCGGACGTCGACGAGGGCGACGCCCCCGGCGGGTCGCCGCCGCCGGTGTGGGTGTCGGGCAACGGCATCGGGATCGCGGGCTTCGCGGCGGCGTCCGGCGCGGGCCTCGCCGCGTCGAGCTTCCATACGGCGGCTCCGCTCTCGCCCGCCGTGTTCGCCCGGTACCGCGACACGTTCTGCCCACGGCCCGAGTTTCCCGCGCCGCGAACTGCGCTCGCCGTGAGCGTGTTGTGCGCGGCTACCGACGCCGACGCGCGCATGTATCACGAGATGTATCAGCGCCTGTTCGGGTACGAGCGCACGATTGTCGGCACCGCGGCGCAGTGCGTAGACGAACTACTCGCCTTGCAGCTGGAAACCGGTGCGGACGAGCTCGTCGTCGCGCCGCGGCAGCCGACGACGGTGGAGGCGTTTCACGCCCTGGCCCGGCTCGCCGAGGCGCTCGAGCTGCCGCTGGCGAGCGGCCTCGTCCCGGCTCGCGACGGCCCCCCCGCGACGGGAGGCCCGCGCCCCCCGCTCCCGGGTTAGCCGCCGCAGCGATGGGCGAACTTGCCGTGCTCCGCGTCCCGACGCCGCCCCTGGACGGCCGCGCCGCCATCGACGGGCGCCTCGGCGAGCTGACGGCCTTGCTGCTGCGGAATGAGCCATTCTGGCGCGCGCGCCCCTTCGACGGCGTGCCGCTCGCGTGGGAGGCCGACCACCGCGGGTTGTCCACGTGGCTTCGGCGTTTGTCGCCGGAAGACGCCGAGGCGCTCCACGACGAACCCGCCGGGCTCCGCGATGCCCCGGGTGTGCTCCCCGACCTCGTGGCGCGTGTGGCGCGGCTCACCGCCGTGGGCCCGCTCCCCGCCGCGCCGCTCGCCGAGCTCCCCGATCCCATCCCGCGCGTCACCGGGCGCAAGGTGCTCCAGGTGCAGGCGCTCGTCGCGACGGCCGAGTCCGTTCTGCCCGATGGCGTCGAGCTCCTCGTGGACTGGTGTTGCGGGAAGGGGCACCTTGGGCGCGCGCTCTCGGCCGCCCGCGGGGTGGTGTCGCTCGGGCTCGAGCGAGACGCCGAATTGTGTCGGGTAGGGCGCGACATCGCCGCGAGCACGGACGCTCGGTGCGCGTTCCTGCCGGTGGACGTGCTCGATCGCGATCGGTGGCCGGCCGTGCCGCCGCTCCGCACCGCCGTCGTCGGGTTGCACGCGTGTGGGGCGCTCACCGACGCCGCGATGGCGTTCGCGATCGAAGGCCACGCGCGGGCCGGCATCTTCGCGCCGTGCTGCTTCCACAACCTCGCGCGCGAGGCGACGTTCACGCCGCGCTCCGTTTCCGGGCGCGCCGCCGGAATCGTGTGGGACGACGCGACGTTGCGGCTCCCGACGCTCGAGGAGGTGATCGCACCACCGGCCGTGCGCCGACGCCGCCGCCAGGAGCGCGCGTGGCGGCTCGGGCTCGACCTGCTCGTGCGCGAGGCCACCGGCGTAGACGCCTACACGCCGCTCTCCGCGGCGCCGAATGGATGGCACCGCGGGGACTTCACGGCCTTCATCGACGCGATGGCGCGGGCCAACGAACTGCGGCTCCCGCCGTCGTGGGACCCCGCGCGAGCCGAAGCGGCCGGGCACGCCCGCGGGGCGCTCGTCGCGGCGCTCGGGCTCGTGCGGAGCCAGTTTCGCCGCCCGTTCGAGCTCTGGCTCGTGCTCGACCGCGCGCTCCGCCTCGCGGACGGGGGCTGGGAGGTGGCGGCGGGCACGTTCTGCGCGCGCGAGATCACGCCGCGCAACCTCGCCGTTGTCGGCTGGCACGCCGCGGCGGCGCGGGAGCGCGGCGGCTGACCGTCAGGGAACGCGGGTGACGAGGCTGTCGACGGCGTGCACGGGGGCCGTGTCGCCCTTCATGAGGTGGGCGATGGCGCCGTACACGAGCTTGTGGCTCGCGAGCGTGCCCTTGCCGGCGAACACGGGGGAGACCACCGCGATGGTGAAGTGGCCGCCGCCGCCCTGAACGGTGACGTCGGCGTCGGGGATGACGCCGAGGATGGCGTCGCGGACGGCGTCCACGACGGAGCCCTTGAAATCGGTGGGATGCGAGGACATGGGGTTCTCGGGAGAACGGGGCGTCTAACGGGTTGCCGGCGCGCCACCATGGAGGAGTTCGGAGAACGTCGTGTTGCTCGCCTTCCTGCCGCTTCTCGCCGCTTCTCGCCGCGCTTGCCTTCGCGCAGACCGCGCCCGCGTCGGTCGCGGCCACACCCACAGCGAGAACCCGGTGGCGAGGGGCATCATCGACGGGTTCCGGTTTCAGTAGGGCGCTGTTCGGTGCGCTCCACGTTCGCCGGCGGCGCTCTGCGGGCTATCCGCGCACGTTGCTCCCCCCCGGGTAGGGCGTGAGCTTCTTCTTCGTGAGGCGCTCGATGGCCTCCAGCGCGGGCCGATCGTCGGCGGTGCAGAACGTGAGGCTCACGCCCGCCGCGCCCCCGCGGGCGGTGCGCCCGATGCGGTGCACGTAGCTCTCGGGGACGTTCGGCATGTCGTAGTTGACCACGTGCGTGATGCCGTCGACGTCGATGCCGCGCGCGGCGATCTCGGTGGCGACGAGCACGCGGAGGTCGCCGCGGGAGAAGCCGTCGAGCGCGCGGAGGCGGTCGGGCTGCGGGCGGTCGGCGTGGAGGGCGTCCGCGCGAATCCGGGCGGTGCGGAGCGCCGCGGTGAGGCGGTCCGCGCCCTGGCGCGTGCGCACGAACACGAGCACGCGGGAAGCCGCGGCGTTCTCGAGGAGCGTCAGGAGCGCGATACGTTTGCCCGGGTGCTCGACGAAGAGCACGAACTGCTCGATGCCGTCGTTGGTGGCGGCGGCGCGCGCGACGGACACCCGCACGGGCTTCCGGAGGATCTGGGCGGCGAGCTTCTCGATGTCGGCCGGGAGTGTCGCCGAGAAGAGCACGGTCTGACGGGTGGTGGGGAGGCGTTTCACCACGGTGCGCACGTCGTTGAGGAAGCCCATGTCGAGCATGCGATCCGCCTCGTCGAGCACGAACACCTCGACCGCGCCGAGGTTCACAACGCCCTGCCCGACGAGGTCGAGCAAGCGGCCTGGCGTCGCGACGAGAATGTCGGTGCCTTCGCCGATCGCGCGCCGCTGGGCGCGCATCTTCATTCCGCCGAACACGACGGTGTGCCGAATCGCGGGGAGATCGCGGCCGTAGGTGGCGAACGCGGCGTCGATCTGCACGGCGAGCTCGCGCGTGGGCGCGAGGATCAGCGCGCGGATGGGGCGGCCGGCGGGGGCGGGCGTGGATGCGAGGCGCTGGAGGATCGGAAGCGCGAACGCCGCGGTCTTGCCGGTGCCGGTCTGCGCGGTGCCGCAGAGGTCGGCGCCCGTCAGGAGCGCGGGGATGCTCTGCGCCTGAATCGGCGTGGGCGCGGTGTAGCCGGCGGCGGCGAGCGCGGACGTGAGCGCGGGGAGGAGGCCGAGCGCGTCGAACGCCATGCGCCTACCCGTCCGACCGCGCCGCGGCGCCGTCGCGGAGGAGCTGCAGGAGGCGGGTGGACGCGCGGCTGGCCGCGGGGCCGGCGCCGCGGGCGTCGCGGGCGCTGGCGCGGATCGCCTGGCGGTCCGCGTTGGGATAGGCTTCGAGGAAAGACTGTAGTTCGCTGTCACCGCCGGTGACGATGCGGGTGCGCCACCGCACCATCTCGCGGTCGCGCGCGGCCGCGTGGGTGTCGCCGTCGAGGGCGGCGAGGAGCTTCGGGAGGTCTTGCAAGCCGAGCAGGAGCTTCGCGCGCATCAGGATGCGGCGACGTTCGGGGCGCAGCCCGGCGTTGACGAGCAAGTCCATCTGGGCCTGGGCGTCTTCGTCGAGCGGGAGGTTGCGGCGCACCTTCTGGGGGAGCTTCGCGATGCGGTTCGCGAGCGTCATCAGGTCGAGCATCTCTTCGCGGTGCATGTTGCGGTCGAGGCGGCTGCCGCGCGGGGCACGGGCCTCTTCCTCGGGTTCGGCCCCGACCGCGCCTTCGGCGGCGCCGTCCGTGGCGGCCGCGTCGTCGGCGAGGGGCACGGCGTCCTCGGGGTACTTCTTGCGGGGCATGCGATCCGTCGAGCGCGAGAGGGTTCGGGCCGCAAAGGGCCGGGCGCGGCGGAATCCGCCGGTCGCGGCGCGGGTAACCCGCCAGGCGCGTTCCGGGGGGGCGTTGCGGGGGGCACCCCCCCGCCCCAAAAATCGCCGGGCCCTCCCGTGCGGTACAGTGCGTCCGGATGCCGCTCGCGCCCCGCTTCACCCTCGACCAGCTCCTCGTGCTCGACGCCATCGCCGACACGGGCTCCTTCGCCGCGGCGTCGCGCGTGCTTCACCGCGTGCCGTCGGCCGTGAGCTACACGGTGCAGACCCTCGAGGAGGCCCTCGGCGTCGCGTTGTTCGACCGCTCGGGGCACCGCGCCGCGCTCACCGCGCCCGGTCGGCGCCTGCTGGCAGAGGCGCGGGAACTGCTGGTTCGCGCGCGGCAGTTGGACGATCTCGCCACCGTGCTCGGGGAGGGGTGGGAGCCCGAGCTCCAGGTGGTGGTGGACGGCGCGTACCCGCTGGACCCGCTCCTGCGCGGCCTGCGCGTGTTCGGGGAGCGCGGCATCCCGACACAAGTGCGCATCGACGTGGAGTATCAGGACGGCGTTCTCGACCGCTTCGAGCAGGATCACGCCGAGTTCATGATCGCGCTCGGGCTCGAGGACGGCGGGCGGCTCAAGGGCTCGCCGCTCCCGCCTGTCGAGATGGTGCTCGTGGCCGCGCCGCACCACCCCCTCGCCGGCGCCCGCGGGCTCACGCGCGACGCCCTCTCGGCCCACGTCGACCTCGTGGTGAAGGACTCGTCCCCCGCGTTCGCCCGCACCCCGCGCAAGTCTTTCCTCGGCACGCGACACGTGGTGCGGTTCTCCGATTTCCACAGTAAACGCGTGGCCTTGCGCTCCGGCGTGGGCTTCGGGTGGCTCCCGCTCCACCTCGCGGCGGAGGACATCGCGCGGGGGGAGCTCGCCGTGCTCGACCTCCCCGACGGAAACCGCTGGACCTACGTGCCTCAGCTCATCACCCGCCGCGACGAGCCGCCCGGCCGCGCCGCCGCCCTCTTCATCGCCCTGCTCACCGGGAGCAATACATCAGAATAGTTGAATGAGACGCGCAAAAAGATCCGCTTTCCCTGATTGACACAGTCCGGTAGAAAAGAACGTCACCGGAGCGTCGCATGGTCTCCCTCCTCGCCCTCGTCGCCTGCTCGAACGACTTCAGCCTCGCAGGAACGAAACCCCCGGCGACGGGCGCCGAGGACACCGCCGCCGACACCGCGGCGGTCGACACCGGAGAGACGGACGCCCCCGCGGACACCGACGAGGCCGCCGACACCAATGTGCCGGCCGACACGGGCCTCGACACCGACGTGCCCGCCGACACCGCCCCGGCCGACCCCGCGCCCGAAGACGACTGCACCACCACGGACGACCTCGTGTACGTGTTGTCGCGCGACGACAGCCAACTGTACACCTTCGACCCGTCCGCCCTCTCGTTCACCGCGCTCGGCGGCGTGGACTGCGACACGAGCCAGTCCCCTGGCTCGATGTCCGTGAGCCGCTCGGGCACCGCCTACGTGCGCTACGCCGACGACTCCGTGTACGCCGTCGATCTCGGCACCCTCGCGTGCACGCCCACGAGCTATTCCGACCGCCGCACCGGCTTCGACAGCTTCGGGATGGGCTACGCCACGGACGCCGCCGACACCTGGCGCGACCAGCTCTACGTCGCGAACGGCACCACGCTCGGCATCCTCGACACCGCCACCTGGAGCATCACGACGCTCGGCCGCATGCCGAGCCAGTCCGAGCTCACGGGCAACGCGGCGGGCGAGCTGTGGGCGCTCCTCCCGCTCGAGACCCCGGCCGAGCTCATCCAGCTCAACACCACCACCGGCGCGCGCCTCGCCACCCTCACCCTCCCCGGGTTCCCCGACCCGGGCAACATCGACACCTTCGCGTTCGCGACGTGGGACGGCGACTTCTACCTGTTTGTGCGCGAGTACGGCATGGGGAGCAGCACCGACGTGTACAAGGTGACGCGCGCCGGCGTGATGACCCTCGCCCGCGGCGACATCGGGTTCGACGTGGTGGGCGCCGGCGTCTCCACCTGCGCGCCGAGCTGACGTTGCTCCGGGGGCGTTCGCGCGGGTAGGGTGCGGCATGGCCGACCCCGCTCGCCTCCTCGCCCCGTTCCGCGCCGCGCTCCGTTGCCCGGCCTGCGGCGGGGCCCTCGCCGACGCGCCCGACGCGCTCGCGTGCTGCGCGGCCTACCCCGTCCGCGACGACGTCCCCGTGCTGATCGACGAGGGCACGAGCGTCTTCACGATCGCCGATGTGTTGGGCGGCGCGAGCGCCACGTTCGTGCCGGACCGCGGCCGGCTCCGCGCCGCGCTCTCGCGGGTGACCGCGCCCCCGAGTCGCAACGTGGCCGCGCGCGCGAACTACGCGCGTTTCGCCTCGCTGCTCTGCGAGGGAAGCCGCGCGCCCCGCGTGCTGGTCATTGGCGGCGGCTCGGGTGGGGACGGCATCGAGGCGCTCGCCGGCCTCGACGTGTTGGTGACAGACGTGTGCTTCGGGCCCGCGACCGCGCTCGTGTGCGACGCCCACCGCCTGCCGTTCGCCGACGGCGCGTTCGACGGCGTCGTGATCCAGGCCGTGCTCGAGCACGTGCTCGACCCGGCGGCGTGTGTCGCCGAGGTGCACCGGGTGCTCCGCGCGGACGGCCTCGTCTACGCGGAGACGCCGTTCATGCAGCAGGTGCACGGCGGGCGCCACGACTTCACGCGGTTCTCCCTGCTCGGGCACCGCCGGCTCCTGCGCCGCTTCGAGGAGCTCGGGAGCGGCGCGTGCTGCGGCCCCGGCATGGCGCTCGCGTGGTCCGTCCAGTATTTTCTCGCGTCGTTCGCGACGGGCCCCACCACGAAGCGGCTCCTGCGCGCGCAGGGCACCGCGCTCACGTTCGCGTTGCCGTGGGTGGACGGCTGGCTCGCCCAGCGCCCCGGCGCGCTCGACGCCGCGTCGGGCGTGTGGTTCCTCGGAAGGCGCAGCGAGGAGACCCTGTCGGACAGGGCGTTGCTGGAGGGGTATCGCGGGGCGGGGTGAGCGTCGGTCGACTCCGCCGGTGTGACACTCGCGCAACGCGGCAGCTCGTCGCGCGGATGGTTCAATCCACCCGCGCGTGGGCCGCCTGACGCGTGTGGCCATCCCCGGCGGCCGGGGCGCGCGATTTTCGCAGACGACGCTCTTCGTCCGTGGCGAAGGGCCGCAGGAGGTCGGGGATGGGCGTGCGGCCGGCGCGGACGAGGTCGTCGATGAGCGCGCGGGCTACGGCGGCCTCAGGCAGGCCGATGGCGAGGGCGTGGGCGTGCAGCGCCTCCACGAGCCGGCCCGACGCGATGGCGTGCGCGCGGCCGAACCGCGCCGACAAGAACGCCGCGAGCGCCGAGAACCGCGCGAAGGGCGAGCCGCCGTCGAGCAGGAGCGCGAGGGTGTGTCGGTAGTGCCCCGCGTTGGACACAAGCTCCCAGAAGCGCGCGAAGCGCTTCATGGCTTGCATCTCCGCGAACGTGACAACGCTGGTTTGAAGAACCTCATAGGGCGGCCGCGGGCTGTACACCATGCCCCACGTGTCCGTGTGTTTCGCGATGGGCGCGCCGCGCAGCCGCTTGAGGATGCCCACCTGGATCTCCTGCGGGCCGAGCGCGTGGAGGCGGTCGAAGCCCGCGCCGAAGCACGCCACGGACTCGCCGGGGAGGCCCACGATGAGGTCCGTGTGGAGGTGCACGCCGGTGTTCGCGCGGAGCCACGCGAGGTTCGCGTCGATGTGCGCGGGCTCGTGGCGGCGGTCGATGCGCGCGGCCACGTCCGCGTCGAACGTCTGGATGCCGATCTCGAACTGGAGCGTGCCCGCCGGAAACGCCGCGATCAGCGCCTTGAGCTCGCTTGGGAGGCGATCCGGCACGAGCTCGAAGTGCACGAACAGGTCGGGCGTGAGCCGGTCGCGGAAGAACCGCAGGATGCGCGTGCAGCTCGCGACGGAGAGGTTGAACGTGCGGTCCACGAACTTGTAGGTTCGGAGGCCGCGATCGTGGAGGTCGGCCAGGGCGGAGAGGAACGCGTCCTCGTCGAAGCGCCGCACCGACTTGTCGAGCGCGGAGAGGCAGAACGCGCACAGGAACGGGCAGCCGCGCGAGGCTTCCACGTAGATGACGCGGTGGGCGAGGTCCTCGTCGGTGTAGAGCGAATAGGGGAGGACCAGGGCGGGAAGCGCGGGGAGGCCACCGCGGACGACGTGGTCCACCGCCTCGCCGGCCAACAGCGCCGCGCACACCTCCCGAAACGCGACATCCCCCTCGCCGATCACCACGACGTCCGCGAGCGCACACACCGCCTGCTGATCCGTCTCGTGGCTCACCTCCGGCCCGCCGAGCACCACCTTCACGCCCGGCCGGAGCACGCGCAGGAGCTCAACCACCGCGCGCGTAATCGTCGCGTTCCAGATGTACACGCCGAGCCCGATCACCCGGGGTTCGTACGCGAGGAGCGCCTCGACGGCGTCGAGCGGGGCGATGGTGGCGTCGAGCTCCACGATGGTGGAGCGGTCGCGCAGGTCGCCGAGGTTCGCGCGCAGGTAGCGCAGGCCGAACGCGGCGTGGGCGTAGCTTGCGTTGAAGGTGGCGAGGACGATGTCCATCGCGCCCTGATAGCCGGTGCCGGGCGCGCGCGGGGCGGGTTCGGGGGCCGACCTCCCGGTGGTAGGGGGGGCGTCGCGAGCCGGGACGGGGGACGGCGTCGCGTGCTGGCCGACGAATTCCGCTCCAGTCCCTCGGGCGGCCGCCGACTGCAAGGGATGGCCGTCTCCCGCTCGGACACCGCCCGCGACCGCCTCGAGGCCTGGCTCATCGAGCGGGGCGACCACCTTGCCGGCACCGTGCTCGACGTAGGCACGCCGCGGCACGCGCGGCGCTGGATTCGTGTGCCGCGCATCACGCTCGACGTCGGCACCCTCGGCAACCCCGATCTCGTGGCCGACATCGAGGACATCGTGGGCGTGGGCGACGGCTCCTTCGGGTCGGTGGTGTGCACCGAGGTGCTCGAGCACGTGCGCCACCCCGACCGCGCGCTCGCCGAGCTCCGGCGGGTGACCCGGGACGGCGGCACGCTGCTCGTGTCCGTGCCGTGGCTCTACCCGTTCCACCCGTGTCCGCTCGATTTGCGACGGTTCACCCTTCAAGGGCTCCGCCTCGCGGTCGAGGAGGCGGGGTGGGTGGTGGACGAAGCGGAGGGCCTTCCGCTCCCGCCCGAGGCGCTCGAACACCTCATTGCGGCGGTGAAGCTCACCACGGGCGGCCGGTGCCCGAACCCGACGTCGCTGAACGCCTCGAACTGGGTGATTCGCGCGCACCGATGAGCGCCCCCCGGCGCGTCGCGGCGGGCCGGCTACGTTGACGGCCCGTGTCCACCTCGCCCGATGTCGTCGCCCGCGTCCGGAAGCTGCTCGCGCTCGCGGGCTCGCCGAACGTGCACGAGGCGGCCGCCGCCGCCGCCGCCGCCCAGGCGCTCGTCGAGCGGCACCGCCTCCACGCCCTCCTCGCCGCCGAGGACGCCGCCGCCGACCCCGCCGACCCCGTCACCGACGGCCGCGAGGCCCCGCTCGAGGCGTCGCGTCGGCTGCGGCGGTGGAAGATGGCGCTCGCGGCGGGGCTCGCGCGAAACAACGGATGTGTCGCCTACACGGCCGAGCGCGGCGACGAGACGCTCCTCCTTGGCGCGGGGCGCGCTGACGACCGCGCCGCGGTCGCCGCCATCTGGGGCTGGCTCGTGACGCGGCTCGAATGGCTCTCCGCGACGCACGGCCCCACGCGGCCGCGGGCGTGGCACGAGGCCTTTCGCATCGGCGCGGCCGAGGTGATCGTCGATCGGCTCGCGTCGGGCGGGGCCGAGGCGGAGGCCGAGCTCCCGGCGGCGGCGCTCGTGCGGGTCGCGCCGCTCCGGGCCGCGCGCGCCGCCGCCGTGGACGCCTTCGTGGAGCGCACGCTCCGGCTCGGCGCGGGCCGCGGCATGCGCGTGGACGCGCGCGGGCTCGCGCAGGGGCGCGCCGCCGGGGCCGCCGTGCCGCTGCCGGGCCTGAAACCGTAGCGCCACCCCGCTGCCCGCGGCTCGCGACGCTCCCCGGCGGCCGGGAGGCCCGCGCCCGCCTACTTCCTGCGCTTCGGCGGTCGCCCGGGGATCTCGGGGCTCGAAGCGGGGGGCGATACACGTGACACATCGCGCGCGGCGGCGGGGGACGATGACACACGCGATACACGGGGGCCATCGCGCGGCCCCGGCGGCGGCGATGACACACGCGGGCTCGTCGCCGCGCCCGTCCCCGCGCCCCCGCCCGGCGCCCGCGCGAGGTACACTACGTGGCGCGGCCCGTTCGGCGGCGGCGGCACCCGCTCCGGCGTGAAGCCGGCCGTCGAGAGTCGGCGTTCGAACGCGATATCGGGGTCTTCCGACCACACGGCGAGGTAGCCGTTGGGCGCGAGCGCCCGGCGGGTGAAGGCGAGCGCGCGCGGGCCGTAGAAGGGGTCGTCGGCGGTTTGGGTGGCGGCGTGCGGCCCCTCGTAGAGGTCGAGCACGATGGCGTCCCACCGTGTATCACTTCGTGTATCGGCGATGGCGCGCGCGACGTCTCCGAGGATCAACGTCACGCGGGGGTCGCCGAGCGCGTTGTCGGTGAGGACGGCGAGCGGGCCGCGGCACCACCGCTCCACCACGGGGTTCATCTCCACGACGGTCACGTGCGCGTCGGCCGCGAGCGCGTCGAGCGCGGCGCGGAGGGTGAACCCCATGCCGAGCCCGCCAATGAGAACGCGCGGCGCCTGTATCCCCGCGAGACGACGACACGCGGCCTCGGCCACGGTGCGCTCGGTGTGCACGGCGGCGCTGCTCATGAGCACCCGGCCGCCCACCGCGAGGACGAAGTCCCGCGCGCCGCGCTGGCGGAGCTCGAGGGGGCCTTCGGGGGTGTCGGCGCGGTCGATTGTGGTCCAGGGGCGCGGCATGCGGCGGCTTAGCTCGGCGGGGCGCGGCGGGGCGCGGTCCCGCCTCGCTTAGAGCTTCCCCGTCGGGATGCGATCCTGCGGGCCCTCCGGGGCGGGCGCGGACTTCGCGGCGGCTTCCCTCCGTTCGCTGTAGCGGTCCACGAGGAAGTCGCGGTGGTCGCGCGTGAGGATCGTGAACTTCCAGAGCTCCTCCATCACGTCGGGGATGCGCCGCGTGGCGCCGCCGACGCCGTCTCGGCTCGCGACGCCCCACGCCCGCCGGGAGGGGGAACTACCCGCTAATTGCCTCGAACCTTCAGGATCACGATGCGGCCGGTGGGGGTCTGCACCGTCTCGACGTGGACACAGTGGTGTCGGCCGAGCACCTTGCGCGCCTCCGCGAGCTCCTCCGGCGCGCGCTCCCCCTTGATGAGGAGGAGCCGGCCGCCGTGCCGGGCGAACGGCGCGGTCCACGGGACGAGCGACCCGATCCGCGCGACGGCGCGCGCCGTGACCACATCGAAGCGATTGGCGAGCTCCGACCGAACGAGCGCCTCCGCGCGATCGGCGACGACCGTTACGTTGTCGAGCCCGATCGCCGCGGAAACCGCGACGAGGAAGGTCGCTTTCTTCTCGGTGGCCTCGACGAGCGTCACCGCGAGGTCGGGGCGGGCGATGGCGAGGAGGATGCCCGGCACACCGCCGCCGGAGCCGAGATCGAGGACGCGGGCGCCGGCGGGGAGGTCGGCGAGGTAGGGCACGAGGCTCAGGGAGTCGAGGGCGTGGCGCGTCCACACTTCGCCGGGGTCGGTGACGGCGGTGAGGTTGACCTGCTCGTTCATCGCGAGGAGGCGCGCGAGGTAGTCGGCGACGCGGGCGGTGGCCTCGGGCGTGAGCGTGACCCCGAGCGCGGCCAAACGTGGGGCGAGATCGTCCGGGACGGCGAGCGGGGGCGGCGCGGGGAGGGCGAGGGCGGGGCGGCGCGGTTCGGACGGCATCGCGGCCGTCTATCCGGTTGCGTCGCGCGCGCGGCTGATCCATTCTGGAGGGGCGATGGTGTCGCTCCTCCTTGCATCGTTGGCCTGGGCCCACCGCCCTCACGCGGTGGTCTCCGCGCTCGTCGTCGCGCCTGGGTTTCAGGTGAACGGCCGCGCGTGGCTCGTGTTCGCGCCTGACGACGCCACCGTGCTTCTGCGCACCGACGACTTCGGGGCCCACTGGTCCGTTCAGGGGGGCGCGCTCCAGGCCGACCGCATCGTCGACCTCGCGGAGCTTCGCGGCGTGTTGTACGCGCTCGGGGCCGACGGCACGGTTTGGGTGAGCCCCGACGAAGCCGCCACCTGGGTGCCGTACGAACCCGCGGGCTACGCCGGGAGTTCACTCTCCGCCGGGACAGCCGGGATCGCCATCGCGACGGACAGTGGCGTTTGGGTGGGCGAGCCGACCGGCGGGATGACACAGGCGCTCGCCGGGGTGGCGGTAACGGAGGTGGCGTGGGCGGCGGACGCCGAGACCCTCCTGGCGCGCACCGCCGACGGCGGCGTGGCGCGGTCGGAAGACGGCGGTGCGTCGTTCACCACGCTCGACGGCCTGGATGGCACCGCGACCGCGATCGGAGAGGTGAACGGCGCGGTGTTCGTCGGGACGACCGAATCTGCGTGGCGATGGTAGGCCGGCGTGTGGACCGCGTGCGGCGCGCTCCCGGATCGCGACGGGCTCTTTCCGGGCCACGTGACGGAGATCGCCACCCGGCCAGACGGCCGCGTGTACCTGACCACGGCCACGGACGCCTACTTCTACTTGGCCGACGCGTGCGCCACCTGGTCGTTCGTCGCGACCGACCTCGACGCCACGTACGGCGGCATCGGCGGCGTGGTCGATCCCGACCAGACCTACACGGCGCTCGTGGTGGGTGACACCCACCAGATTGTCGCCGGCTTCGACGGCGTGGCGTTCTCCGCCGACGCCGGCGCCACGTGGGGGCGCCCTCCCATCGTCCCGGTGGACCGCGTGCGCGGGCTGGCCTTTCCGTCCGACTTCCCGGCGTCACCCCGGCTCTTCCTCGGCACCTACGGCGGGGGCGTCGGGTTCACGGACGACGACGGCCGCACGTGGCGCGGCTCGAGCGCCGGCCTCGCCGGTCCCGGCGTCCCTCTGCCCGGTTCGGAGCCAACCGACACCGGCGACACCGGCGACACCGCTCCGCCCGTGGACACCGGCGACACGGCGGACACCGACCTCCCCGCCGACACCCACGACACCCTGGACAGCCCCGTGGACACCGGCGGTGCGCCGCGCCTGCCCCCGGAAGATCCCGACCGCTGCGGCTGCGACACGTCCCCAGCGCCCGCCACGCTCGCGCTCGTCGCCCTTACGGCGTTGCTCCCGGGCCTTCGTAGGCGCGCGCCCGGCGCCGGCTGAGGACGAGCGACGCCGTTCCGCGGGATCGCGCGCCGAGGGGGGGCGGACGCGCGTTGCGGGGAGGGTGGCGCGAACCGAGCGGCGCGGGCCTCCCGTCGCGGCGGGAGCG
>CAXNIN010000051.1:0-16166 GCA_964202365.1 Myxococcota bacterium
CCCCCGCCTCCACCTTCGACAAGCCGGCGTAGGAACCCGGGGGGCACGCGGCGCGTGCCCCGCGCGGCGAGTATGGATCGGCCAACCGCCGAGATTGAAAAGAGCGAGATCGGGATCAGAACCTTGACGGATCCAGACCCTGCGATAAATGCGCCGGTGCCGGGGTTGTGCCCCGCCTGACGGCCTCGCCGCCGGGCAAGACCGCCTCGGGCTCTGTCCGGTCACGCTGCTGGCGTGGCTCAATTGGCAGAGCAGCTGCCTTGTAAGCAGCAGGTTGCGGGTTCAAGTCCCGCCGCCAGCTCCACACATCGCAATTCCTTTCGAATCGGGGGAGATGCCCGAGCGGCCAAAGGGAGCGGGCTGTAAACCCGCCGGCTTACGCCTACAGAGGTTCGAATCCTCTTCTCCCCACCATTTACCCGAACTCAGCCGTCCCTTCGGGGCGTCCGTTTGGTCCGCGTCCGTCGCGGGAGTAGCTCAGTTGGTAGAGCATCAGCCTTCCAAGCTGAGGGTCGCGGGTTCGAGTCCCGTCTCCCGCTCCAGTGTATGCCCTTGTAGCTCAGTGGTAGAGCACCTCCTTGGTAAGGAGGAGGTCACGGGTTCAAGTCCCGTCAAGGGCTCCATTTTCTCGAGAAAGGAAGAGGAACATCATGGCCAAGGCGAAGTTCGAACGCAACAAGCCCCATGTGAACATCGGCACCATCGGTCACGTCGACCACGGCAAGACGTCGCTCACCGCGGCGATCACCAAGGTCCTGGCGGAGTCCGGCGGCGCGACGTTCATGGCCTACGACCAGATCGACAAGGCGCCGGAAGAGAAGGCGCGCGGTATCACGATCAACACGGCGCACGTGGAATACGAGACGGCGAACCGTCACTACGCGCACGTCGATTGTCCGGGCCACGCCGACTACATCAAGAACATGATCACGGGCGCCGCTCAGATGGACGGCGCGATCCTGGTCGTGTCCTCCGCCGACGGCCCCATGCCGCAGACCAAGGAGCACGTGCTCCTCGCGAAGCAGGTCAACGTCCCGTACATCGTCGTGTTCCTCAACAAGTGCGACATGCTGGACGACCCCGAGCTCCTCGACCTCGTCGAGATGGAAGTTCGTGAGCTCCTGTCCGCGTACGACTTCCCCGGCGACAGCGTGCCGGTCATCCGCGGCTCGGCGCTCAAGGCGCTCGAGGGCGACACGAGCGACATCGGCAAGCCGGCGATCCTCAAGCTGATGCAGGCGGTGGACGACTCCATCCCCCAGCCCATCCGCGAGACCGACAAGCCGTTCCTCATGCCGGTTGAAGACGTGTTCACGATCTCCGGCCGCGGCACCGTCGCGACGGGACGCATCGAGCGCGGCATCATCAAGGTCGGCGAGAGCGTCGAGATCGTCGGGTACAAGGACACGGTCACCACCACGGTCACCGGCGTCGAGATGTTCCGCAAGCTCCTCGACGAAGGCCAGGCTGGCGACAACGTCGGTCTCCTCCTCCGCGGCGTGAAGCGCGAAGACATTGAGCGCGGTCAGGTGCTCTCGAAGCCGAAGTCCGTCATGCCCCACACGACGTTCAAGGCCGAAGCCTACATCCTCAAGAAGGATGAGGGTGGGCGCCACAAGCCGTTCTTCAACGGGTACCGCCCCCAGTTCTACTTCCGCACGACGGACGTGACGGGGCTGATCAAGCTGAAGGAAGGCGTCGAGATGGTGATGCCGGGTGACCGCGTCGAGATGGAGATTGAGCTCATCACGCCGATCGCCATTGAGCGCGCCCTCCGCTTCGCCATCCGCGAGGGTGGTCGCACCGTCGGTGCAGGCGTCGTCGCCGAGATCATCAAGTAGGAACGGCCCGCTTGCGGGCTCGATCGGGCCGCTGCCGCGGCCCGATCGCGCTTTTCCTCTTGCATATTTTATGCCGAGGGTTTAGATCCCGGCGGCTTTGGGTCGGCATCAGCAGGCAGGTACGAGACTTTGGAAAATCAGCGCGCAGTCGCGGTACTCTTCATCATCGGCGGAGTCCTTGCGGGAGTCTTCTCCCGCTCGCTGACCATTGCCGTGATGGCGTACGCCGCGCTCGAGGATGTCCTGGTGGTCGGCGTCGCGGTGTCGACGCTGATCGGACTGGTCGTCGCCGCCGTGACCATCGGGGTTCTCCTGCGCCATGCAGTGGCGACGGCCTTCACGGACTCCGTCCTTGAGGAGCTCAAGCTCGTCACGTGGCCGACCCGCGAGGAAACGTTCTCCAACACCGGCATCGTCGTCGGTGCGACTCTCTTCTTCGCAGCCCTGCTGTCTACCTATGACTTCATGTGGGCGAAGCTCACGGGTCTCTTCCTCTACACCACTGGATAGTCGGCTCCCGCGCCGGCCTCTCCCAGGAGGTTTCCTTCCCCATGGCCATGGCCTGGTACGTCGTACACACCTACTCCGGCTTCGAGAACAAGGCGAAGCTGGCGCTTGAAGAGCGAATCAAGCTCTTCGGGCTCCAGGCACGCTTCAGCCGCGTGCTCGTCCCCACCGAAGAGGTCGTTGAGGTCAAGAACGGCCAGAAGCGCACGACCACGCGCAAGTTCTTCCCCGGGTACATCCTGGTGGAGATGGAGATGGACAACCAGACCTGGCACGTCGTCAAGGAGACGCCCAAGGTCACCGGGTTCGTTGGAGCGGGTCGCAACCCGCCCCCGATGCCCGAGGCGGAGGTCCTTCGCATCACAAACCAGATCGGCGGCGAGGAACAGCGCCCCAAGCTGGCTCTCTCCTTCGAACGCGGGGAGGATGTGCGCGTCGTCGACGGGCCTTTGTCGCCGGTCGTCGGCAAGGTGGAGGAAGTCAATTCTGCACGCGGGCGTGTCCGCGTGACGGTCACCATCTTCGGGCGGCCCACGTCGGTCGAGCTCGATTTCTCCCAGGTCGAGAAGGTCGGCTAACGCCGTCCCCCGTCCCGGAACGCGGAGTCTGAAATGGCCAAGAAAGTAATCAACAACATCAAGCTCCAGATCACCGCCGGCAAAGCCACGCCGTCCCCCCCGGTCGGCCCCGCGCTTGGCCAGGCCGGCGTGAACATCCCGATGTTCGTGAAGGAGTTCAACGCCCGCACCGCCGCGATGGCGTCCGAGAACGTGATCGTCCCCGTGGTGATCACCGTCTTCTCCGACAAGTCGTTCACGTTCGTCGTCAAGCCCCCCCCCACCTCGGTGCTCCTCGTGAAGGCCGCCAAGGCGGAGAAGGGGTCGGGCGAGCCGAACAAGAAGAAGGTCGGTTCCGTCACCCGTACTCAGGTGAAGGAGATCGCCCTGACCAAGATCGCCGACATGAACACCGCGAACGTCGAGGCCGCCATGCGGACCGTCGAAGGTACGGCGCGTTCCATGGGCATCGAAGTTCAGCAGTAGAGTCGTAAACCCGTTCGCGTCGTACCGGGGAGGAGCTCGCCGCTCCACAGACCCGACGGCGCAGGGCAAAGCTTCCCCGGTAGGCACCCTCGCAGGAGGAGCCGGACGAAGTCGAGTCCATAGGAGAGTCAGTGGCACAACGTGGAAAGCGTTGGGCGGTCGCGCGTAAGGCGATCGACCCCAACACGCGCTACACGCTCGACCAGGGAGTGGAGCTGCTCAAGCAGACCGCGACCGCGAAGTTCGATGAGAGCGTGGACTTCGCAGTGCGGCTGGGTGTTGATCCCAAGCACGCCGATCAGATGGTGCGTGGCGCGGTTGCGCTCCCGCACGGCACGGGCAAGACCGTGCGCGTCCTCGTGTTCGCGCAGGGTGAGGCGGCGAAGGCCGCTCTCGCCGCCGGTGCGGACTTCGTCGGCGCGGACGACCTGATCGAGAAGATCAACAACGAGAGCTGGACCGGCTTCGACAAGGCGGTCGCTACCCGCGACCTCATGGGCAAGGTCGGAAAGCTCGGTCGTGTCCTCGGGCCTCGCGGCCTGATGCCGAACCCGAAGATCGGCACGGTCGTCGGGCCGGAGCAGATCGCGGAGACGGTCAAGGAACTCAAGGGCGGCAAGATCGACTTCCGTGTCGAGAAGGCCGGCGTCGTGCACGCCTCCATCGGGCGTTGCTCGATGACTCCCGAGCAGCTCCGTGAGAACGCGCTCGCGCTCGTCGCGACGTTGATCCGTCTCAAGCCGTCTACGGCCAAGGGCACCTACGTCAAGGGGGCCGCCCTTTCGTCCACCATGGGTCCGGGCATTCGTCTCGAGCCCAATGACCTCGTCCGTCTGGCCGAGGGCTAGGAGGCACCATGAACAGGACGGAAAAGGCGGAACTGGTCAACCAGTTCGGTGAGCGGGCCTCGAAGGCGGCGTTCGTCGTGCTCGCGGAGTTCCGCGGTACGAAGGTGTCGGATATCAACAATTTCCGGCGTGAACTCGAAAAGAACGGCATGGGCTTCCGGGTGATCAAGAACACCCTGGCCCGGCGGGCATTCTCGTCGATCGGGTTCGTCGGCCTTGACGGTCACCTCAAGGGGATGACCGGCGTGGTGATGAGCGGGCCGGACGGCATCGCATCGGCCAAGATCCTTCGGGATCTGCTGAAGCCCCTGCAGACCGTGCAGGTCCGTGCGGGCTACTTCGACGGCGGCGTCCTCGCGGGCGACGCGGTCAAGGTCGTCTCGGAGCTCCCCGGGCGCGAAGAGCTGCTCGGCATGCTGCTTGCGACCATTCAGGAAGGGCCTCGTCAGCTCGTCAGCGTCATCGCGGCGCCGGCGCGCGACCTGGTTCAGGTCCTCAAGAACTACGAGAACAAGCTCGCCGAGGCGGATCAGGCCGCTTCCGATCTCAACTGACTACGGAGGATTATCCAAATGTCTCTCTCCCAGAACGAAGTTGTCGACTACATCAAGAACCTCAAGCTCGCCGAGGTCAAGGCCCTCATCGAGACCCTTGAGAACGAGCTCGGCGTCAAGGCCAGCGCGCCCATGATGGCGATGGCCGGCCCCGCCGCCGCCGCCGCCCCCGCGGCGCCGGTCGAAGAGAAGACCGAGTTCGACGTCATCCTCGCCGCCGCCGGTGAGAAGAAGATCGACGTCATCAAGGTCGTCCGCCAGCTCACGAACCTCGGCCTCAAGGAAGCCAAGGAGCTCGTCGAGTCCGCGCCGAAGCCGGTCAAGTCCGCCGTCTCCAAGGATGACGCCGCGGCCGCGAAGAAGGCCCTCGAAGACGTCGGCGCCAAGGTCGAGGTCAAGTAGTTCGACCCGGCCCGCGGTTATCCGCGGGCACCCCGGTCCGTGACGCCCCGACATGCGCCGGGCGTCACGGACCGTGTGGGCTTTGCCCACCCCCCTGCCGAGCGCCGAACCCTCGTGCGCCGTAGGGCCGATTCCTTTGTATCTGTTCGAACGACGCTGCATCGTCGAATCCATGGCCGCCCGCAACGAAAGCGCGGCCGCCCGAAAGGAGCTCACCCATGGCCAATTTGCTGGCGAACAACTTCCGGTTCCGTCGCTCCTACAGCAAGACGCCGCACGTGCCCGTTTCGAACCTGATCTCGGTGCAGAAGGAGTCGTACGACCTGTTCCTGCAGACGAGCGTCGCGCTCGAAGAGCGCAAGAGCGTCGGCCTCCAGGCCGTGTTCCGCAGCGTCTTCCCCATCAAGGATTTCAGCGGAAAGGCCGAACTCCAGTTCGTCAGCTACGAGCTCGAGACGCCCAAGTACGACGTGGATGAGTGCCGCGAACGCGGCATGACGTTCAGCGCCCCGCTCAAGGTCACCGTGCGCCTCGTCGTCTGGGAAGTCGATCCCGAGACGAACCGGCGCAAGGTCTACGACATGAAGGAGTCGGACGTCTACTTCGGCGAGATCCCGCTCATGACGGAGAACGGCACGTTCATCGTCAACGGTACCGAGCGCGTGGTTGTCAGTCAGCTCCACCGTTCCCCCGGCATCTTCTTCGACGAGAACCCCTCGAAGACCGGTGGCGCCGGCAAAACCATCTTCTCCGCGCGCATCATCCCGAACCGCGGGTCCTGGATCGACTTCGAGTTCGACACCAAGGACATTCTCTACGTCCGCATCGACCGTCGCCGCAAGCTCCCCGCGACCGTGCTCCTGCGGGCCCTCGGCTACTCTACCGAGGATCTGCTCAATCACTTTTACCAGCGCGAGCGCTACTTCAAGCAGAACGGCGCCTGGTTCAAGGAGTCCTCGGTCGACCTCCTGAACATTCAGTCTGCCGCCGTGGACGTGCTCCACCCTGAAACCGGCGAAGCGGTTGTCCGCAAGGGCGCGAAGTTCGCGAAGCCCGCGCAGAAAAAGATGAAGGCGGCGGGCCTCATGCGCACCGTCACCCAGATCGTAGACGGCAAGGAGCAGCAGGTCGAGGTGGGCGTCGTCCCCGTCCTCCAGGAAGAGGTTGCGGGCAAGGTCAGCGCCTACGACATCGTCGACATGGAGTCCGGCGAGATCCTCGTCGAGTGCAACGAAGAGCTCGGCAAGGACACCCTCGCCACCTTTGAAGAGCGCGGCATCGAGGAGTTCGAGGTTCTCTACATCGACGGCAAGTTCGTGGGTTCGTTCCTTCGGGACACCCTCGCCGTCGACAAGATCGCCACCAAGGAAGAGGCGGTCATCGAGATCTACCGCCGCCTCCGCCCGGGCGACCCCCCCACGTATGACGCCGCGGACGTTCACTTCCACAACTTGTTCTTCAACGCCGAGCGCTACGACCTCTCGCAGGTTGGCCGTCTCAAGTTGAACCACAAGCTCGGTCTCGAGTACCCGCTCGATCAGGTGACCCTCACGCGTGACGACATCCTCAAGGTCGTTCAGTACCTGATCAACTTGAAGAACAAGAAGGGGGAGGTCGACGATATCGACCACCTCGGCAACCGTCGCGTCCGCGCCGTCGGCGAGCTCCTCGAGAACCAGTACCGTGTCGGACTCGTCCGCATGGAGAAGGCCATCAAGGAACGCATGAGCCTCTCGGAGATCGAGGCGCTCACCCCCGCGGACCTCATCAACGCGAAGCCCGTCAGCGCGGTCGTGAAGGAGTTCTTCGGTTCCTCGCAGCTCTCGCAGTTCATGGACCAGACCAACCCCCTCTCCGAAGTCACGCACAAGCGTCGTCTCTCGGCCCTTGGGCCTGGTGGTCTCACTCGTGAGCGCGCCGGCTTCGACGTTCGCGACGTGCACCCGACCCACTACGGCCGCATCTGCCCGATCGAGACGCCGGAAGGCCCGAACATCGGTCTGATCGCGTCGCTCTCCACCTACGCGCGCGTCAACCACTTCGGCTTCATCGAGACGCCGTACCGCCTCGTCTCCGAGGCCCGCCCGACCGCGGAGATCCGCTACTTCTCCGCCCTCGAGGAAGAGGACAAGGTCATCGCCCAGGCCACGGTCAACATCGCCGCCGACGGCGCGATGGCCGAAGCGCTCGTGTCCGCTCGCAAGGACGGCGAGTTCGCGATGGTCCCTCGTGAGCAGGTCACGCTCATGGACGTGAGCCCGAACCAGCTCGTCTCGGTCGCAGCCTCGCTCGTCCCGTTCCTCGAGAACGACGACGCGAACCGCGCGCTCATGGGGTCGAACATGCAGCGCCAGGCCGTCCCGCTCATCCGGACGGAAGCACCCCTCGTCGGCACCGGCATGGAAGTGCCGGTCGCGCGTGACTCGGGCGTCACCACGACCGTGCGCCGCTCCGGCGTCGTCGAATATGTGGATGCCGGCCGTATCGTCGTCAAGACCGAGGACACCTCGGGTGAGGGCATCGGCGACGACGTCGATATCTACAACCTGACGAAGTTCACCCGTTCCAACCAAAACACCTGCATCAATCAGCGCCCTGTGGTCCGCCCGGGCGATGTGGTGACCGCAGGTGAGGTCATCGCGGACGGTCCCGCTACGGACACGGGCGAGCTCGCGCTCGGTCAGAACGCGGTCGTCGCGTTCATGCCCTGGCAGGGCTACAACTTCGAAGACTCCATCCTCATCTCCGAGCGCCTCGTGATGGAGGACTACTTCACGTCCATCCACATCGAAGAGTTCGAGGTGTCCGCGCGCGACACGAAGCTGGGCAAGGAAGAGATCACCCGCGACATCCCGAACGTCGGCGAGGAAGCCCTCAACAACCTCGACGAGAGCGGCATCATCCGCATCGGCGCCGAGGTGAAGCCGGGCGACATCCTGGTGGGCAAGATCACGCCCAAGGGCGAGACGCAGCTCTCCCCCGAAGAGAAGCTGCTCCGCGCCATCTTCGGCGAGAAGGCTGGCGACGTTCGCGACACCTCGCTCCGGGTGCCCCCCGGCGTGGAAGGTACCGTCATCGGCGCGCAGATCTTCGCCCGCGAGGGCGTCGAGAAGGACGCCCGCTCCGCCGAGATCGAGCAGCACCAGGTGTCGCGCATCAACCGCGACCGCGACGAGAAGCTCCGCACCGTCCGTGACTCGGCGGCGCGCTCGCTGGCGCGCGTCCTCAAGGGGTATAACGCCGCGGGCCGCATCCTCGACGACAACACCGGCGCGGAAATCGTCGCCCGCGGCGAAGAATTCAGCGGCGACGTCATCCGCCGACTCACGCTCGAGCAGTACGAGCGCATCCAGATTGAAGGCGACCACACCGTCCAGGACGCGATCTTCGCGCTCGTTGACAAGGTGCGGGAGAAGGAAGACGAGATCCGGAGCCGCTACGCGGCCAAGATCGAGCGCCTCACGAAGGGCGACGAGCTTCCCCCCGGCGTGATCAAGATGGTGAAGGTCTACGTTGCCATCAAGCGCAAGCTGTCGGTCGGCGACAAGATGGCCGGCCGCCACGGCAACAAGGGCGTCATCTCGAAGGTGTTGCCGGTTGAGGACATGCCGTACCTCGAGGACGGCACTACGGTCGACCTAGTCCTCAACCCCCTGGGCGTTCCGAGCCGCATGAACGTCGGCCAGATCCTCGAAACCCATCTCGGTTGGGCGTCGAAGGGCATGGGCGAGGCTATCGGTCGCATGCTCGACGAGACGTACGGTGCGGATTCGCTCCGCGCGTACCTCCGTGAGTGCTTCGCGTCTCAGCCGGACGTTCATGCCTTCCTGGACTCGGCAAACGAGCAGGACCTCCGCAGGTTTGCGACGAAGTACAAGCGCGGCGTGACGGTTGCCACGCCGGTGTTCGCCGGGGCGGCGGAGCCGGAGATCAAGGTCGCCCTCGAGCTCGGCGGCCGCAGCCGCGGCGGTCAGTCGCTGCTCCTCGACGGGCGCACCGGCGAAGCGTTTGCCAACCGGGTGACCGTGGGCGTGATGTACATGCTCAAGCTCCACCACTTGGTGGACGACAAGATCCACGCCCGTTCGATCGGCCCCTACTCGCTGGTCACGCAGCAGCCGCTCGGTGGGAAGGCCCAGTTCGGCGGTCAGCGTCTCGGCGAGATGGAAGTCTGGGCTCTCGAAGCCTACGGCGCCGCGTACTCGCTCCAGGAGTTCCTCACCGTCAAGAGCGACGACGTGCTGGGTCGTACCCGCATGTACGAGTCGATCGTGAAGGGGGAGAACGTCCTCGAGGCCGGTCTGCCCGAGTCGTTCAACGTGCTCGTGAAGGAGCTCCAGTCGCTTGCGCTGGATGTGGAGCTCATCGAGGACAAGGAAGTTCTGCGGCAGTAGCTGCGGTCCCTGCGGGGCTCGCGAGCTGCGAGTCCCGCGTTCCTGTTCTCGCCTCTGCCCTCTCTTCCTTTTTGTTTCCCCGGGAGTCTCCGTGAAGGACGTCTACAACCTCTTCGAGAAGCCCAAGAATCCCCTCTCGTATGTCGCGGTGCGAATCTCGCTCGCGAGCCCCGAGAAGATCCGCAGCTGGTCGCACGGCGAAGTCAAGAAGCCGGAAACCATCAACTACCGTACGTTCAAGCCTGAGAAGGACGGTCTCTTCTGCGCCAAGATCTTTGGCCCGGTGAAGGACTACGAGTGCCTCTGCGGCAAGTACAAGCGGATGAAGCACCGCGGCATCACCTGCGAAAAGTGCGGGGTCGAGGTCATTCAAGCCAAGGTTCGTCGTGAGCGCCTCGGGCACATCGAGCTCGCCACGCCCGTCGCGCACATCTGGTTCCTCAAGAGCCTGCCGTCCCGCATCGGCAACCTGCTCGACGTGTCCCTGAAGGACCTCGAGAAGGTGCTGTACTGCGAGAGCTATATGGTGACGAATCCCGGGGAGTCGACCCTCAAGGAGGGAGAGATCCTCTCCGAGGAAGACTATCAGGAAGCGATCCGCACCTATGGCTACGGAAGCTTCGACGTCGGTATGGGCGGCGAAGTCGTCAGGGACATGCTCGCGAAGATGGACATCCTCGGCATGTCCGAGACCCTCCGCCAGCAGATGCGCGACACCTCCTCTGAGGCCATGCGGCGCAAGCACGCCAAGCGCCTCAAGATTGTCGAGGCGTTCCGTGAGAGCGGGAACAAGCCCGAGTGGATGATGTTGGAAGTTGTTCCGGTCATTCCGCCGGATCTCCGTCCGCTCGTCCCGCTCGACGGCGGCCGCTTTGCCACCTCCGACCTCAACGATCTCTACCGACGCGTGATCAACCGCAACAACCGCCTCAAGCGGCTGCAGGATCTCAACGCTCCCGAGATCATCATCCGCAACGAGAAGCGGATGCTCCAGGAGGCGGTCGACGCGCTGTTTGATAACGGACGTCGCGGCAAGATCTTCACGGGACCGAACAAGCGTCCGCTCCGGTCGCTCTCGGACATGCTCAAGGGCAAGCACGGTCGCTTCCGCCAAAACCTCCTCGGAAAGCGCGTCGACTACTCCGGCCGCTCGGTCATCGTCGTCGGACCGGAGCTGCGCCTGCATCAGTGCGGGCTCCCGAAGAAGATGGCGCTCGAGCTGTTCAAGCCGTTCATCTACGCCAAGCTCGAAGAGCGTGGTCTCGTGACCACGATCAAGGCCGCGAAGAAGATGGTCGAGCGCGAGGAAGAGGAAGTCTGGGACGTCCTCGACCACGTCATCAAGGAACATCCGGTCATGCTCAACCGGGCGCCGACGCTTCACCGTCTCGGCATCCAGGCGTTCGAGCCGGTGCTCATCGAAGGGAAGGCGATTCAGCTGCACCCTCTGGTTTGTACTGCCTTCAACGCCGACTTCGACGGCGACCAGATGGCAGTGCACGTCCCGCTCTCGATTGAAGCCCAGATCGAAGCCCGTGTTCTCATGATGTCGACCAACAACATCCTGAGCCCCGCGAACGGGAAGCCGATCATTCAGCCCAGTCAGGACGTCGTCCTCGGCTGCTACTACATGACGCGCGAGCGGAAGTTCTCGCGGGGACACGGTCGGACCTACGGCAGCCCGAGCGAGGTTGAAGTCGCTTATGACAACGGCGAGGTCCACCTTCAGGCGCCGATCACGGTGCGCATGCCGGCTCCGGGCCTCGAGGCCCGCATTCCGGAGCGCATTCCCGAACTCAAGGACGCCCACCTCGTTCTGGGTGTCGACACCTCCGTCGCAACTCAGGAAGTGTGGCATTTCCACCGTGGCATCTGCGTGCGTTACCCGGCGAACGTGGTCCTTGCGGACCTCGCCTCGCTCGGTGGTGACGTCGCGGTGTCCATCGACGGGGGAACCGTCGAAGGCGCGCGTTTCGCGTCCCTCGCGCTCGGCCACCTCGGAGCCGCGAGCTCTTCGGGCGGCACGTATGGCTTCTCGGTGTCGAACGGCACCCTGGCTTCCGCCGGCACGATCGCCAAGGATCGGGGCGAAGCCGAGATGATCGAGCTCGAGGTCGCGGGCGTCGACGTGAAGGCATGGGTCCTCCCGAAGCTGCGCGGCAACGGACGCGTCTTCGGCATGGTGTCCCCGCGCCTCGCGACGGACGCCGACGGCAACGTGCTCGTCGACGCTCGCCTCAACACTACGCGTCGCCTCAACCTCCTCCGCGCCGGAATCAAGGCGCTCCGGGACCGGTTCCTGGACGACTTGGTCATGGTCGCGGCTCCGGCAGGCTTCTTCGGCTTCAAGGGCATCGTTCCCCTCAAGGTCGCTGATGCGAAGGCGGGCCTGGAAGCCAAGGGCGAGCTCGTGAACACCACCGTCGGCCGCGTGCTCTTCTCGAGCATCGTTCCCAACGAACTGCCGTTCTCGCTCGTGAATCGCCCGCTCGGCAAGAAGGCCCTGGGCGAGCTCATCGACCGTTGCTACCGCGTCGCGGGTGCGAAGAAGACCGTCCTCATGGCCGACGCGCTGATGCAGATGGGCTTCAAGATGTCCACGTCGGCCGGCATCTCGATCTGCATCGACGACATGAAGATCCCGTCCAAGAAGGGCGAGATGTTGGAGAAGGCGAACGTCGAGGCGCGTGACACCGAGGCCCAGTACAACGACGGCCTGATCACGGTGAAGGAGCGCTACAACAAGGTGGTCGACATCTGGTCGAAGGTCACCGACGACATCTCGCTCTCCCTCATCAAGGAGATCAAGTTCGACAAGGTGGCGAACCCCGCCACCGGCGCGATTGAGGACCACGACTCCTTCAACGCGATCTGGATGATGGTGGACTCCGGCGCCCGTGGTTCGACGACCCAGATTCGTCAGCTGGCCGGCATGCGCGGTCTGATGGCGAAGCCGAGTGGCGAGATCATCGAGACGCCCATCACCGCGAACTTCCGTGAAGGTCTCACGGTGCTCCAGTACTTCATCTCGACGCACGGCGCCCGTAAGGGCCTCGCCGACACCGCGCTCAAGACCGCCAACTCCGGGTACCTCACCCGTCGTCTCGTCGATGTCGTGCAGGACACGATCATCACCGCGAAGGACTGCGGAACCCGTGTTGCGATGGACATCGCCTCCCTCATCGAGGGCGGTGAGGTCATCGAGCACGTCGGTGAGCGCGTCCTGGGGCGCGTTGCTGCCGAGGACATCCTCGACCCGTACAGCGATGAGGTTCTCGTTCCGCGGAACGGCATGATCGACGAAGCGGCGGTCGACAACCTCGTCCAGTCCGGCGTCGACCGCGTCAAGATTCGCTCCGTCATGTCCTGCGACATGCGGTGGGGTGTCTGCGCGATGTGCTACGGCCGCGACCTCGCGCGCGGGCGCCTCGTGAACGTCGGCGAAGCCATCGGCGTGATCGCCGCCCAGTCCATCGGCGAGCCGGGCACTCAGCTCACGATGCGCACGTTCCACATCGGCGGCGCGGCGTCCAGCAAGGCGACCGAGTCTTACCTCGAGCTGAAGACCTCCGGCATCATCAAGTTCTCGGACGCCCTCACGACGGTTGCGAACCGTCACGGCAAGACCGTGGCGACCAGCCGCAACGGCGAGCTGTTCGTCGTGGACGACAAGGGCCGTGAGCGTGAGAAGTACGCGATTCCCTACGGTGCCTCCCTCCTCGTTCGGAACGGTGAGAAGGTCGTGGCGAAGACGCGGGTTGCCGAGTGGGATGGGTTCAACACGCCCATCCTCGCGACCGACTCCGGCGTGATCGTCTTCGAGGACTTCGAGGGTACGGTCAAGGAGACGAGCGACCCGCTGACCGGCCGCAAGATTCGGGAGGTGGAAGATTTCCGCGATACGGACAAGCGGCCGCGCATCGTGATCAAGGAGTCGGGCGGTAAGGGCAAGCCGAAGGTGCGCTCTTTCCTCTCCGCCCAGACCAAGATCGAGGTGGAGGAAGGCGACGACGTGACGACCGGCGATGTGCTCGCGCGCATCCCCCGTGAAACCACGAAGACCAAGGACATCACCGGCGGCCTCCCCCGCGTCGCAGAGCTCTTTGAGGCCCGTAAGCCCAAGGAAGTTGCGATCATCACGGAGATCGACGGTGTCGTGAGCTTCGGGAAGGAGACGAAGGGCAAGCGCCGCGTCGTCGTCACGCCCGAGACCGGCGAAGTGCAGGAGTACCTCATCCCGAAGGGCAAGAACATCATCGTCAACGAAGGCGACTTCGTTCGTGCGGGTGACCCGCTCATGGACGGTGCTGCGAACCCGCACGACATCCTCAAGATTCGAGGCGAGGGAGAGCTCGCGAAGTACCTGGTCGACGAGATCCAGGAGGTCTACCGCCTGCAGGGCGTCAAGATCAACGACAAGCACATCGAAGTGATCGTGCGTCAGATGCTCCGCCGCGTGCGGGTGCGTACGCCTGGCGACACGGACTTCCTCGTTGACGAAGCAGTCGAGAAGCACCGCTTTGACGAGGCGAACGAGCGCGTTCTCGCGAACGACGGGAAGCCGGCGCTGGTGGAGCCGCTCCTCCTCGGCATCACCAAGGCGTCGCTCTCGACCGACAGCTTCTTGTCGGCGGCCTCGTTCCAGGAGACGACGCGCGTGCTCACCGAGGCGGCCATTCACGGCCGCATCGACCGCCTCCGCGGGCTCAAGGAGAACATTCTCATGGGTCGCCTCATCCCGGCGGGTACCGGCTTCGCCGCGTACCAGAAGCTCGGGATGATGATCCGCGACAGGGCAATGGTCACGACCTCCGAGGGCGAGGAAGCCATCTAATCGCTGGCGGTTGACAGCCGCGAGCCGGACGTATAAGGGGCGGGGGCTTTGGGGTCCCCGCCCCCACTTTCAGGGAACAGGATGCCGACGATCAATCAACTCATCCGCAAGGGCCGCGAAAAAGTCGCCGCGAAGACCGCGTCTCCGGCGCTCAAGGCTTGCCCGCAGAAGCGCGGGGTCTGCACTCGCGTGTACACGACGACTCCCAAGAAGCCGAACTCCGCGCTTCGCAAGGTCGCCCGCGTACGCCTCACCAACGGAATGGAGGTCACCTCCTACATCCCCGGCGAGGGGCACAACCTCCAGGAGCACTCTTCCGTGCTCATTCGTGGTGGCCGCGTGAAGGACCTTCCCGGCGTTCGCTACCACATCATCCGCGGCACCCTGGATACCCAGGGCGTCAACAGCCGTCGCCAGGGCCGTTCCAAGTACGGCGCCAAGCGCCCGAAGAAGTAGAGGTATCGATGCCGCGTCGTCGCGTAGTTGCAAAGCGTCCTGTGCTCCCCGATCCGGTTTACGCCGATCAGATGATCACGCGCTTCATGTCCGTTGTGATGGAGCACGGCAAGAAGGCCGTGGCCGAAGACATTGTCTACGGCGCGCTCGAGATCGTCGCCGAGCGTACGCGCGAGGAGCCCGTAAAGGTCTTCCGTCGTGCAATCGAGGCTTGCCAGCCCGTCGTCGAGGTCAAGTCTCGGCGCGTCGGCGGTGCGAACTACCAGGTGCCGGTCGAAGTGCGCCCCGAGCGGCGCATGTCTCTCGCGATGCGTTGGATCGTCGACTACGCCCGGGATCGCTCCGGTAAGAACATGCGCGACAAGCTCGCGAATGAGCTCATCGAGGCGTCTCACTCCCGCGGCAACGCGGTGAAGAAGCGCGACGACGTGCACCGCATGGCGGAAGCGAACAAGGCCTTCAGCCACTACCGCTGGTAGTCGCCCTTTCCATCCTCTCGTCCCTTGGAGGGCGCCCGACCGCACAACCGTTACCGACAGCCTTCGCGTTGAAAGTCGTAGACCGCCCCCCGCAAACAGGAGCCATGCCCAGCTTCCCGGGTGGCGGCGGTCCGAGTAGAAACGCGAAATTCCCTGACCGGCACGTTTGACGGCAGGTCCTCGGCTTCTTCGAAGCCGAGGACCGACGCGCGAACACCATGCAGAGCGACCTCGCGAGCCTCCGCAACATCGGCATCATGGCCCACATTGATGCGGGGAAAACTACGCTCACGGAGCGCATCCTGTTCTACACGGGTGTGTCCCACGCGATGGGCGAAGTGCACGACGGCTCGGCGACGATGGACTGGATGATTCAGGAGCGCGAGCGGGGGATCACCATCACTTCCGCAGCGACGACTTGCTACTGGCGCGATCGCCGCGTCAACATCATCGACACGCCTGGCCACGTCGACTTCACCATCGAGGTTGAACGTTCCCTGCGCGTACTCGACGGTGCGATCGCGGTGTTCACGGCCGTCGAGGGCGTCGAGCCGCAGAGCGAGACGGTGTGGAAGCAAGCGGAGCGTTACCACGTCCCGCGCATCGCGTTCATCAACAAAATGGACCGTATCGGGGCGGATTTTGCGGCCGCCGTGCAGTCCATCCGTAACCGACTCGGAGCCAACGCCATCCCGTTTCAACTCCCCATCGGGGAGGCGGAGCGGTTCCGCGGAGTGGTCGACCTCGTCAAGATGGTGGCGCTCACCTGGGACGACGACGCGCTCGGGGCGTCGGTGCGCGTAGGTCC
>CAXNIN010000052.1:0-16123 GCA_964202365.1 Myxococcota bacterium
GACAGCCACCACCTTCGCCGTCGAGGGCCTCCCGCACGGCGCCGCGTTCGACGCCGGGAGCGCCACCTTCACGTGGACCCCGCGGCTCGATCAGGCCGGGAAATACGTGCTGCCCGTGTTCGCGCGCGGCGGCGCGCCCGACGCCGGCATCGTCACCGTGTGGGTCGCGGACGCCTGGGCGGAGCCCGACAACTCCCCCGTCAACCCGATCGCCTACGAAGAAGAGCACGGCCTGCCGGTGTTCCACCTCGAAGTGCCGCGCGCCACGAACGACGCCGACGACGTCCCAACCACCATGGTGTACCGCGGCCGCCCCTGGGCGCTCGCGATCAAGTACCGCGGCGCCGCGTCGGCCTACTACCCGAAGCGCAGCTACACCCTCTCGTTTCCGCGCGACGACGAGTTCGACGACGCCGACGAGGGCTTCGACAACCGCCGCAAGATTGTCCTCACCACGCTCTTCGACGACAACTCCTACCTCCGCCAGAAGCTCTGCTACGAGCTCTGGTCCGCCATGGACACATTCCGGCACGACGTCCAGTCCATGCTCGCCGTCGTCTACGTAAACGGCGCGTACGAAGGGCTGTTCCTGGTCACCGACCACCTAAGCGGCGAGTATTGGGAGGACCACGGGTACGACGAAGACGGCAGCCTCTACAAGGCCGTCACCCACGAGGCCAACTTCTACGCCACGTACGGCGACGCCCCCAAGTACACGTGGCACGACGGGTACGAGAAGCAGGAGGGCGTCGAAGGCGACTGGTCCGACCTGGACGCCCTCGTGGAGTTCGTCGCCACCGCCGACGACGCCACGTTCACCGCCGGGATCACCGCGTACGTCGACCTCGACGAGATCGCCGACTGGTGGATTCTCGTGCGCTTCACCGAAGCCGACGACTCCGGCGGAAAGAACGCCTACCTCCACGTGGATGCCGCCACCGGCCTCACCCACCACGCGCCGTGGGACTTCAATCACAGCTTCGGCCAAACCTGGCAGACCGAGCGCCAGTCCGCCGCCACGGACTACGACTTCTATTGGTCCAACAACTTGTTCCGGCGCCTGTTGGTCGACCCTGTCCACGGCCCGCGCCTGCAGGCCCGCATGCGCGAACAGCTCGCCACCACCTACGCTTCCGACGCCGTGCTCGCGCGCATCGACGCGCACACGGCGCGCATCGGGCCCTCGGCGGAGCGCGACTGGGAGAAATGGGCGGACGAATACCGGAGTTACGGCGGCTGGTACTGGCGCACCGACTGGACCGACCACGCGGGCGAGGTGGCCTATCTGCGCCAGTGGGTCACGGACCGCGCCGGGTACTACGCGGGCTGGTTTCCGTAGGGGGCGGGCGTTCGCGGCGGCCTCCCGTCGCGACAGGCGCGTCGCGAGCCAGCGGGGACCGGCGGCGGCCCGCGGCTGACAGTCCCGTCGCCCCACCCCGTGTACACTCGCGGAATGAGCCAGTCGCCGCCCCCGAACGTCCAGCCGCTCCCGCTCATGTGGGGCGCCTTCATCGTGGCGCACCTGTCGATCGCGGGCGTCACCTCCGTAGGGCCCCCCGAGCCCACCGGCGACACGAGCTGGGCGCCCCTGCTCGGGCTCGTCGCGCTCGTGCCGGCGGGCCTCTCCGTGCAGGGCGGCCTGATCGCGCGGGTGGCGTCGAACGCGCAGACGTGGTTCCTCATCCGGTTCGCGCTCGGCGAGGCCGCCGGGGTCATCGGGGTGGTCGCGTGGCTCGCGGCCGGCGATCGCGCGGTGCAGCTGGGCTGCGCCGCGGTCGGCCTCGTGGCGCACCTCTTTGCCTTCCCGAGCGCGGGCGCCCAGGCGGCCTTCGAGGATCGGCGTCGGTAGGCCCGCGCGCCGCGACACCCTGCGACACGCTGCAGCCGTGCCGCGACGACTCCACGGTCGCCTGGCAGGGGCGCGCCTCTCGGTGGTGGTGGGCCGACGGCAAGCCGTTCCACCGGCGTTTCCCCTGGCTTTCGACGTGCCTGCCCCACCGGGAGGCCCGCGCCCGCTCTACCCGTCGCTCCGCACGCCGGCGACCATCCCGTCGAGGAGCGCGTCGAGCCGACCGTCGCCAGCGAGGCAGCGCGCCATTCCCACGACGAGCTCGACGCCGTCGGGGTTTCCGGTGAGGGTGACGAAGATTGGCGTGCCGAGCCCACCGGGCGGAATCCAGAAGAGTCGGTGGGGCGTGAAGCCCGGCGCGGCGAGCGCGGCGGGGTCCTGACGGCCGAGGTTCGACACGCTCGCGGAGGTGGAGGCGAGGCCGGTGCGGAGGGCGCGGGCGGCGGCGGCGCGGCCGAGCACCGCGAGCGGGCCGATCGGGAGGTGTTGCAGGGGCGCGGCCGCACGTACGGGCTCGAGCTCGTGTCCGCCGGACAAGGCGTGTGTCAGCGCGGTGGCGACGTTCGGCGCGGTGGACGCCGTCGTCAGCGAGAGGCGCACGAAGCCGGTGAGGTTGGCGCACGCGCGCCCGTCGGGGAGGTGGCGCCGGAGATCGACGGGGAGGGACACGCGGAGGGTGGCCGACGCGGGGACGGGCGCGGGGCCGCTCGGATCGAACGCCGCGCGCGCGAACGCGGCGAGCACCCGCGGGAGCACCGGTCCCGGCACGGCGCCCAGGGAGCGTCGCCCCCACGTGGTGCCGGCGACACGCGGCGCGCCGGGCCGGAAGCTCGGAATCGAGGCGTCGGCCGCGGGGGCGGATTCGGACGGGCCGGGCCCCGCGAGTCGAACGTCGGAGAGGCCCGCGAACGCGGCGCCGCGGACAGGTTCACCCCGGAGAGCGGCGCCGAGATCCTCGGAGAAGGCCCACGCCGCGCGGCCGTCGAACGCGCCGTGGTGCGTGCGGATCACGACGCGGCCGACGGTAGGCAGGAGTACGATTTCGGAGATGGGGCCGCGCCACGGGTCGAGCGGCGATTCCGTGAACGGGGCTGGGCCGAGGCCGTCCCACGCGTCGGGGAGCGTCACGACGCGGGGGAGCGGGCCGTCCGCCACCCACCGTGTCCACCCGAGCGCACCGTGAAGCCGCGCGCGCGCACCGGGCCAGAGCGGGCTCGCGGCCTGCACGGCCGCGCGCCAGGCATCGGCGTCGAGCGCGCCTTTTCCCTCGACGACGAGCTGATTCACGAACGACGGCCACGCGCGGTCGGCCACCAGCCACACCCGTTCGAGCGCGCCGAGCGGGCGGCTCGGCGGGGCGGAGGCGAGGGGCGACGGATGGGCGAAGGCGGACATTCGTTCCGATTGTCGTCCACTGAAGACCGATTTTCCAGGCGATGCGCGACGCGGTGCCCGGCGACGTCGAGGCGTCGCCCCTCGTCGACAAGATCGAGCCCGCGCCGGCCGATGGCGGCACCCGGATGCCCGTCACGTCCCCGAGCGTCCCGCGGCGCCGGGGCCTCCGCGAGGTCCGGCGCCCGCCCGGGTCCTACGCGCGAACCGCGCTCCGAACGGCCCCGCGCGCCCCGAACCAGCGGCCGTCCCGGTTAGGTTCCCGACCCATGGCCCACCCCACTCGCTCGAAGGTGAACCCCGGTCGCGCCGCCGCGCTCCAGGCCTTGCTCGCGGTCGATCGCGGCGAGCACGCCGAGGATGCGCTCGCGCGCCTCGCCCCCGCCGATCCCGCGGACCGCGGCCTCGCCTGGCACCTCGTGCTCGGCGTGTTGCGCAACCGTTCGTCGCTCGACGCGTTGATTCAACAGGCGTCGAAGCGCACCACGAAGAACCTCGATCCCGAGGTGCTCGCGGCGCTCCGCGTGGGGGTGTTCGAGCTCCGGCGCACGCGCGTTCCGCCGCACGCCGCGGTCGACCAGGCGGTGGAGGCGTGCCGCTCGGCGGGCGCCGGGCACGCCGCCGGCTTCGTGAACGCGGTGCTCCGCAACCAGGGCCAGTACGACCCCGACACGGACTCCCGCACCGGCCACCCGCTCTGGCTCGTGTACCGCTGGCGGGCCCGCTACGGCGCCGCCGCCGACACCTGGATGGAAGCCAACAACGCGCCGCCGCCCGTGTACATCGTGCCCAAGGAAGACCCCGCCGGCGTCGCGCGGGAGTTCCAGCACCGCGGCATTCTGCTCGTGCCCGTGGGCGACCTCTTCCGCCTGCCCGAAGGCGCCGGCGCCATCGAGGAACTGCCGGGTTTCGCAGAGGGACGTTGGTGGGTGATGGACCCCGCCGCGCTCGCCGTTGCCGACCTCCTCGGCGAGCTCGCGCCCGGCACGGATGTGCTCGACACCTGCGCCGCGCCCGGCGGCAAGAGCTTCCGCATCGCGAGCCGCGGCGCGCGCGTGTTCGCCACCGACCTCGACGAAACGCGCCTCGCCCGCGTGCAGGAAGGTGCGGAGCGGCTCGATCTTCCTGTGTGGGCCCAGGCCCACGACTGGGCGGCCGGCCCGCTCCCGCGCACGTTCCCGGCGGTCGTCGTCGACGCGCCGTGCACCGGCCTCGGCACGCTCCGCCGGCACCCCGACATCCGGTGGCGGCGGCGCCCGGAGGACATCACGTCCGCCGCCGAACGGCAGTGGAAGATCCTCCAGAACGCCGCGGCGTGCGTCGCGCCGGGCGGCGTGCTCGTGTACGCCGTGTGCTCGCCCGAACCCGAAGAGGGCGCCGCGATCGCCGCGCGCCTCGGGTGGCCCGTCGAGGCCACGTTCGACAACGCCCCCGCGCTCTCGGGGGAGGACGTGTTCTGGGGCTGCCGGATGCGCGCGCCATGAGCGTCGACGCCTCCGACACGCCCATGTTCCGGCAGTATCGGGAGCTCAAGGGCCAGTATCCGGACGCCCTGCTCTTCTTCCGGATGGGCGACTTCTACGAGCTCTTCGGGCCCGACGCCGTCTACGTGGCCGGCGCGCTCGAGCTCACGCTCACGAGCCGCAACAAGGAGAGCCCCGACGCCATCCCCATGTGCGGCGTTCCCCACCACGCGGCCGAGGGGTACGTGCGGCGGCTGCTCGAGATCGGGCGCAAGGTGGCCATCGCCGACCAGGTAGAAGATCCACGGCAGGCCAAGGGAATCGTTCGGCGCGAAGTGACGCGCGTGCTCACGCCCGGCCTCGCGGGCGATACCGTCGCCTCGCACGAACCTTCGTTCCTCGTGGCCGTCGGCGGGAGTGAGGGCGCCTACGGCCTCGCCGCGCTGGACGTCTCCACAGGCCACCTCCGCGTGTGCGAGCCCCGCACGCGCGACGAGCTGGTGGGAGAGCTCGGGCGCCTGGAGCCGCGCGAGGCGCTGGTCTCCGCCGAGGTCGACGCCCCGGACGTCCGCGCCGCCGTCGGCACCGGCCCGGTGACCGTGCTCCCCGCGTTCCACGCCGATGTCGAGGCCCTGAACGCCCGCTTCGGCGACGAGCACGGGGTGGGCGCGAGCGGGCTGATGGCGGTCGGTACCATCCTCGCGTACGCCAGCAACCACCTGAAGTCGTCGCTCGCGAACGTCGTGACGCTCAAACCGTACGCGCTCGGCGGCGCGCTCGGGCTCGACGAGGCGACGCGTCGCAACCTCGAGTTGTTCCGCCCGCTCCGGGGCGCGGGCCGGAAGGGCACGCTCCTCGGGCTCCTCGACACCGCGCGCACCGCGATGGGCGGCCGGCTCGTGCGCGAGTGGCTCGGCGCGCCGCTCCTCGACGTGGCCGCGATCCAGGCCCGTCAGGACGCCGTCGCGGCGTTCGTGGCCGATCCCGGCGGCCGGCGCGCCGTGCTCGTGGCGCTCTCCGAGGTGGCGGACCTCGAGCGCATCGCGTCGCGGGTGTCCCTCGGCACCGCCACGCCCCGCGATCTCGGCGCCCTCCGCGTCTCGCTCCAGCGCCTCCCCGAGATCGCGGCCGCGCTCGCCGAGATCGACGGCCGGCGCACCGACGACGGCGGTGCGCTCGCGTGGCGCCTCTCCCTCGACCTCGCCGACGACATCGCCCACGACCTCGCGACGTGGCTCGTCGACGAGCCCCCGCAAACGCAGGCCGAGGGCAACCTCATCCGCGTGGGCGCCCACGAAGAGCTCGACCGCATCCGGGGGCTCGCGCTCGACGCGAAGGGCGCCATCGCCCAGATGGAAGGCGACCTCCGCGACGAGACCGGCGTGGCGAGCCTCAAGATCCGGCACAACGCCGTGTTCGGCTACTACATCGAGGTCACCAAGGCGAACCTGCACAAGGTCCCGTCGTCGTGGCACCGCAAGCAGACCGTCGCAACCGGCGAGCGCTACATCACGCCCGCCCTCAAGGAGTACGAAGAGCAGGTTTCCGGCGCCGACGGCCGCCGCGTGGAGCTCGAAGTCGAGCTCTTCCTGGCGCTGCGCGCGCGGATCAGCCTCTCTGTGCCGCGGCTCCTGGCGCTCGCCCGCGGGGTGGCCGAGCTCGACGTGCTCGCCGCCTTCGCGGAGCAGGCCATCCTCCGCCGCTGGGCGCGCCCCGAGGTGGACAGCAGCGCGGTCCTCGACATCCAGGGCGGCCGCCACCCCGTGGTCGAGGCGAACCTTCAGGGCGAGCGCTTCGTCCCGAACGACCTCCGCCTCGACGATCGCGGCCGTCTCGTGCTCCTCACCGGGCCGAACATGGCGGGCAAGAGCACGGTGATGCGGCAGGTGGCGCAGATCGTGCTGCTCGCGCAGGTGGGCGCGTTCGTGCCCGCGTCGTCGGCACGCATCGGTGTGTGCGACCGCATCTTCGTGCGGGTGGGCGCCAGCGACGACGTCGCCCACGGCCAGTCCACCTTCATGGTGGAGATGGCGGAGACCGCGAACATCCTCACGGGCGCCACGGCGCGCTCGCTCGTGCTCCTCGACGAGATCGGCCGGGGCACCTCCACCTACGACGGCCTCGCGATCGCCTGGGCGGTCGCCGAGGATTTGCACGACCGCATCAAGTGCCGCGGCGTGTTCGCCACCCACTACCACGAGCTCGCCGCCCTCTCGGAGACGAGCCCCCACGTGCGGAACCTCCACGTCGCGGTCACCGAGCACGGCGAGAAGATCGTCTTCCTCCGCAAGCTCCGCGACGGCGCCGCGAGCGGCTCCTACGGGATTCAGTGCGCGCGCCTCGCCGGCATGCCCACGCCGGTCGTCGCGCGCGCGAAGGCGCTCCTCAAGCAGCTCGAGATGCGGCGCCCGCGCCCCGAAGCCACCCAGCTCTCCCTGTTCGGCGCGCGGGACACCCCGACGGAGAGCTACTCGCCCATCCTCGTCGAGGTCCCGGCCGAGCCCACGCCCGCGCCGCTCGTCGACCCCATGCGCGAGGCCATGGCCCGCTTCGACCCCGACACCATGAGCCCCCGCGACGCCCTCCAGGCCCTCTACGCGCTCCGGGATCTCCTTTGACGACCTTCGACGCCGCGGTCGACGCGTACACCGCGTGGGCGCGCATCGAGCGGGGCCTCGCCCAGAACACCATCGTCGCCTACGCCACCGACCTCGCGCGCCTCGCGCGGTGGCTCGACGCCCGCGGCGTACACACCCCCGACGCCGTCACGCACACCCACCTCGCCGCCTACGTCGATGCGCTCCTCGACGATGGGCTTGATCTCCGCAGCGTCGCCCGGCACCGGAGCGCGTTCCGCCAGTTCTTCCGATTCCTGTTGCGGGAAGCGATGTTGCGCATCGATCCCTCGGGCCGCGTCGAGGGCCGGGTGCCGCCGCGAAAACTCCCGTCCGTGTTGTCCGAAGCACAGGTGGACGCCATCCTCGCCGCGCCCGACCGCGACGACCCCCTCGGCATCCGCGACGCCGCCATGATCGAGCTCATGTACAGCTCCGGCCTGCGCGTGACCGAGCTCGTCACGTTTCCGCACGCCGCGCTCCACCCCGAAGGCGGCTTTCTGCGCGTGCGCGGCAAGGGCGGCAAGGAGCGCGTGGTGCCCGTCGGCGAAGAAGCCCTCGCGCGCATCGCCCGCTACGTCCGCCTCGTCCGCGCCGGGCAGGACCCCGATCTACGCGTCGCCGCCTTGTTCCTCTCGCGGCGCGGCGGCCCGATGACGCGCCAGAACTTCTGGGAGCGCCTCGACGGCTACGCGAAGCGCGCCGGAGTCACCGGCAAGGTCTCCCCGCACGGGCTCCGGCACGCGTTCGCCACCCACCTGCTCGACCACGGCGCCGACCTCCGGCTGGTCCAAGCCATGCTCGGACACGCCGACATCAGCACCACGCAAATCTACACGCACGTCGCGAAAGAGCGCCTCAAACGCGTGCACGCGGCGTTTCATCCGCGTGGTTCATAGCCGGTTTCTCTTGGGGCAGGGGGCTCCGCCCCCCGCAACGCCCCCGGAGGCACGCGGCTATTGGGTTCGCGTCTCGCGGTCGGTCACTTCGCGCATCGTGCGGGCCACGTCGTCGCTGTCGGCGACCTGCTGCGCGATGTCGGAGAGGCTGATCACCCCGAGCAGCTTGCCCTGGGCGTCCGTCACGAGCAGCCGCGACTTCTGCGCCTGACCCATGAGCTGTTGCGCGCGCCGAACGTCGTCTTCCGGTCGGCACGCCACGATCTGCGTGCTCATCACCGTGTCGACCTTCACGTTCGTGCCCTTGCCGTCGGCCACACACCGCACCGCGATGTCCCGGTCGGTGATCACGCCGAGCACGGCCCCGCCGTCGCACACCGGCAAGAAGCCGATGTTCAAGTCCCGCATCCGCTCGGCCGCCTGCTGCACCGTGTGCTGCCTGGTCAGGCACTCCGGGTTGGCCTTCATGATCTCCTCGCACCGCATTGCGCACCCCCTCGTTGAATGCCCCCGGAACCTACGCACACCCGTGCCGCCGACACCGGACGCGGCGCGCAAGACTGCGTGTTCGGGTCGGAGGGGAGGGGACATGGGGGAACAGCCGCCGCGGAAGCGGCGAAGGGCGGTGGACGGGGTCGTGCCGCCCTTGATTGAGACCGAGAAGCCGATCCCGCCGAAGGCGCGCCGGGGCTTCGAGACGCTGGACGCGCCCGCGCCGCCGGCGGCGCCACCGGCCGGAGGCGACGACGACGAACCCGCTACGCGGCGAGAAACGTGAAGCTGAGCGCGCCCGCGAGCGCGTCGATCTCGGCGCGATTGCCGGCGCGCGGCTCGAGCCAGCACACGAGCACGTCGGGCTCCCAGGTGTAGGGCGCGCCGTCGAGCCGCACGCGGCCCTCTTCGAGGGCGGCGTCGATGTCGGGGAGGGTGCGGCCGGCGGCGTCGCGCATCAACGCCTCGAAGCGGGCCTGACGCGCGGGGTCCACGAAGTGGAAGTCGTGCCGCGCGGCCCACGCCGCGTGGAGGTGCATCGGCCGGAACGCGACGCCCTCGAGGCCGAGCCGGGCGGCGATCCGCGCGAGGGTCTCGCCGGCCTCCCGGGCGAGGCCGAGGCCGGGCACTTCCTGGCCGCGGAGCCGCGGCCGGTCGGGCGCGAAGAGCGCGCGTGGGTTCCGCAACGTGAGCCAGTGCGTGAAGAGCACCGGCGCGCCCTCCACGCGGTCGCGGGAGAGCACGGTCTCGACGAGGAGGTGCTCGAACCCCCCGGCGGTGCCGTACACGCGGAGCCGGTCGCCGACCTCGCCGGGGTCGAGCGCCACCCGGAAGTTCGAGTAGCCGAGCCGGCCAATCTGGGTGAGGAGCCCGTACTTGAAGAGGCCGTACTCCACGCCGCTCGCGGTGTAGTGCCCGAGGAGGCGCGGGTCCTTCTCGCGGCCGCCGAAGAGGCCGTCGAGGTCGGCCGCGGTGAGACAGGTGTCGCTCCCGGCGAGCTTCTGGGTGTCGAGCTGGGCGGCGATGCCCGCGAACTGGCCGCGCAGCGGGTCCGGCGCGCTCGGGACCACCTCGGCGCTGCCGGTCGCGAGGAGCGTGGCCGTACCCGCGAGCACCCGCCAACTGTCAAGGTTGTACCCGCCGGCGGGCAGCCACACGCTCGGGGTACGGCCCAGCTTTGCGAGCACCCGGGCGTCGCGTTCGAGGGCGCCCGCCATGGTCAGCCCGAGGCGGCCGAGGCGGTCCCCCGCGAGGACGTCGCCGCCCGCGAGCACGAACACGAGGTCGCACGCCGGGCAACGCGCGAGGAGGCCGTCGAGGGCCTCCAGGTACACGGCGTCGGAGGCGCCCACCGGGAGCACGGTTTCGTCCACGTTGGGGAGCGCTACCCAGTCGGCACCCGAGAGCGAGCCGATCCAGGCGTTCGGGTCGCCCGCGAGGCACGCGGCGGTGCCGTCGGGCGGGTGCGCGTCGAGGTCGAGCACGGCCACGCGCCCCGTGAAGCCCTCGGCCCGGAGCACCGCGATGGCCACCGCCACATCGTTCACGGGGCACGAGCCGCCCGCCCGCGCGGGGCCCGCGTGGTGGAAGCCGCCGAGGAGGTTCAGGGTGGCGCGGCCTTCCGCGACGGCGGCGCGCGCGGCCTCGATTGTGCCGCCCACCGCGAGGCGCACGGTGCGGAGCAGCTCGTCGACGTTGATCTCCGCGGGGTCCGCGCCGTACACCCGCGCGAGGAAAGCGGGCTGGTCGAGCACGCTCAACAGGGCGTCGTCGTGCACGCGCGCGAGATCCTCGAAGCTCACGAGCGGCGGACTGCGCAGATCGCGCGCCGTGAGCACGCCGGACGTGATGAGGTGCCACGCGACGTAGTCCGCGCGACGCGGCTCCATCCCCGTGCGCGCTTCGAGCGACGCGAGCGGGAGGCGGTAGTCCGGGTGGTTCCAGACGGGCAGGGGGCCGCGCAACCAGCGGGTGAAGCGATTGCGGACGTTCGGCAGCATCGGCGGCGTGGATAAGCACCCGCTATCCAGCGTCAAGGCTGGGTTTTCGCCGGCCGCACGCACAGAGCCGCCGCCGCCCGCCCCGAAGGTGCGGCGCCGCCGCAGCGGCTCGGCCGGCTGCCCACCTGCCGCCGTCCCCACCGCCGCCGTGGTCCCCGTGCGCCCCCGGGGCCCGCCTACGCCGAACGACGATCCTTCACGACGTCGATCACGTTGAGCACCGCCTTGTAGCTCCCGAACGGCGGGTACACGTACACGCCCGACACGCGCGGGTGGTTCATCACCTCGGCGAGCGCCTCGCGGGCAACGTCGATGCCCACTTGCCGCTGGGCGTCGCGATCGCCGGCTTCGGCGAGCCGCTTGCGGATGGAGGCCGGCACCTGCATGCCCGGCACCTCGTTGTGGAGGAATTCCGCGTTCTTGAGCGACACGAGCGGCATGATGCCGACGAGGAAGGGCACGGTGGGGAGCGCCGCGGTGCGCTCGAAGAACCGCCAGAGCACCTCGGAGTCGAACACCGGCTGGCTGAAGAAGTACTCCGCGCCCGCCTCGATCTTCTTGCCGAAGCGACCCGTCTCGAGGTCGAGGTCCATGTGGCCGGGGTTGCAGCCCGCGCCCACGAGCAGGTCGGTCTTGCCGCCGATGGGCTGCCCCGAGAAGTCGAGCCCGCGGTTCATCATTTGGATGAACGAGATGAGCCCGATGGCGTCGATGTCGAACACGGCGGTGGCGTTCGGGTAGGTGCCCATCTTGGGCGGGTCGCCCGTGATCGCCAGGATGTTCTTCAGCCCGACCGCGTTGGCGCCGAGGAGGTCCATCTGCATGCCGAGCAGGTTGCGGTCGCGACAGCAGTAGTGAACCACCGACTCCATGCCGCAATGTTGGCGTACGAGCTGAGCGAGGGAGGACGGCCCCATCCGCGCGACGGCGCGGGGGCCGTCGGCGATGTTCACCACGTCCACCCCGGCCGCCTGGAGCATCCCGGCGCCCTCGACGGCCTTCTGCGCGTCCACACCGCGCGGCGGGTCGAGCTCGACGCTCACGCAGAACTTCCCGCTGTACAGCCGGCGTCCCAGCTCGGATTTCTCCGACGGGTGCGTGGGCTGGATCTGCGGGACGCCGGCCTTCTCCACGCGGTCGGCCTTCTCGGCGACCACCGGGCGTCGCTCGGCCGCGACCGACCGGATGAAGCTCCGCATCTGGCGAATCATGTCGGGGGTCGTGCCGCAGCAGCCGCCGATGACGGTGGCGCCGAGCTGCACGAAGCGGCGCGCGTGCTCCGCCATGTACTCGGGCGCGGCGAGGTAGAGCGTGCGGCCCTCGATCACCTGGGGCAGCCCGGCGTTCGGCATCGCCGCGAGCTTCATCTCGGTGACGCCGACCATCTTCTCGAGCACGTGCTGCACGCCGCGCGGGCCGTTGCTGCAGTTGGTGCCGAACACGTCGATGGGCCACTTCGAAACGGTGCGCGCCGCGATCTCGGGCGCCTCTCCCTCGATCTGCGCCTGGCCCGGCCCCACGAGGTTGAACGACATACACGCGACAATCGGCAGGTCGCACACGGCGCGAACCGCGCGGACCGCCTGCCACAACTCGGGCATGCGCGTGAAGGTCTCGAGCACGAAGAGGTCCGCGCCGGCGTTCGCGAGCACCTCGGCCTGCTCGCGGAACACCGCGTAGGCCTCGCCGGGCGTGAGCTTGCCGACGGGCGCGAGGAGGCCGCCGGTGGGGCCGATCGACGCGGCCACCCATGCGCGGCCCTGCGCCTGCTCGCGGGCGAGCTTCACGCCGGTGGCGTTGATGTCGACGAGGCGATCCTCGAGGCCGTGCGCGGAGAGCCGCGTGCGGTTCGCACCGAACGTGTTCGTCGTGAGAACGTCGGCACCGGCCTTGCGGTAGGCGCCGTGGATCTCCCGCACGGTGTCGGGCTGGGAGATGTTGAGCTCGTCGTAGCAGCGGTTGATGAACACGCCGCGCGCGTAGATCTCCGTGCCCATCGCGCCGTCGAAGAGGATCACGCGCTCCTTGAGCGCATCGCGGAAAGTGGACAGGTCGAGCTCCGCCGAAGTCACGAGGGTACCGAGCCCTCGTCGGGCGCGGCACCGTACTCCGACGAAAGCGTGAGCGCGAGTACGGTGACGTTGTCGCCGCCGCCGCCGCGATTCGCGGCGTCCACCAGGGCGCGGCAGATGTCCATGGCGCGCGCCGCGGGCGTGGCGCCCTTGGCGTCGCGCACGGTGGCGGCGAGGAGCGTGCCGATCGCGGCCTCTTCGGGGCCGCCGTAGTCGGTGAGGCCGTCCGAGCAGAGGATGAGCCACTCGCCCGGGAGCAACGTGAGCGCGCGCGTGAACGGCGGCGCGGGCGTGGGCACGCCGTCGGGCGTGAAGTGCCCGACGTACCCGACGAGCGGCGCGCCGGCGTCGCCCCAGCCGGGGTTCCGCCCGCCGAGCGACTCGCGGAAGCGGTCGGACTGGAGGTTCTGGTCGTACGTGAGCAGCGCCACGCCGTGCCGGCCGACGAGGTAGGCGCGCGAATCGCCGAGGGCCGAGATCTGCACGCGATTGCCGCGGGTAATCGCGGTCACGAGCGTGGTGCCCATGGGGATGAAGTCGTCGGTGTCGGGGCGCGCGAGGCGGAGCGCGGCGTCGCACACGGCGTTGTTGGCGCGCTCGAGCGTGCCGGTGAGCGCGGCGGCGACGCGGGAGGGGTCGGCGTCGCGCAGGGACTCGGCCTGGTCCGCCCACCAGAGCCGCAAGGTGCGGATGGTGAGGTTCGACGCGAGATCGCCCGAGCCGGCGTTGCACTGGCTGATGCCGTCGGCCACGGTCAGAAGCGACCAGGAGGGGTCCCCCACGAGGAGGAAGGCGTCCTGGTTGGTCTGGGTCTGGAGGCTCTTGAGCACGCCCACGTGGGTGTCGAAGCCGGCGCACGCGGCCGCGTGGTGTGCCCAGGGCGTGGCCTGCCGCAGCGCGTGAACGGCCTCCGCGATGTGCAGGCGCTCCCACAAGGAGAGGCCGTCCGCGGGGCGGAGCTCGGGGTCGGCGGCGAGGGCGTCGAGGGCAACGGCCACGAGCTCGAGCGGGAGTACGGTCGGGTGCGCGGCGAGGAGCGGGGCGAGATCGGAGTCGGCGAGGTCGCTCGGGGCGGGGAGGGGGCCCAACACCTGCTCAAGCAGCACGCGCATGACGAACCGAACGTCGTCGCGTCGGCCCGCGGCGGTGGGGGCGCCGCGGGTGCGGAAGCGCACCCGATCGCCCACGATCAAGACGGCGTCGCGGTCGGGGACGACGCCCAGCCCCGCGAGGTGCACGTCGGCGAGGGCGCGCGCGAGGCGTACGCCGGCGATGAAGGCGCTCGCGGCCGGGAGCGTGCCGGGCGCGGACAACGGGCGCGGCTGCACGGTGAGGAGCGCGGTGCGGTCGAGGCCGTCGCGCAACGCCACGCGGCCGACGTTCACGGTGAAGCGGGCGTCGGCCTCGAGGAGCGGGCGCAGGGCGTCCCACCACCGGTCGAACCGGGCGGCGGAGGACAGCCGGAGCGCGAGCAGCCAGTCGCGGAGATCGGCGCCGTCGAGCGGGCCGTCCAGCTCGGCGAGGAGCATCGCCACGGCGGACAGGGGCTCGGCTTCGAGGAAGGCCCGCGCGGCGTCGGCGTCGCGCACGCTGCGGGCGAGGAGGCCGTCCGGCAGGCAGCGGCGGTACACGGTCGCGAGGCCGGTGTGGCCCACGTGCAGCGGGTGGCTGGGCCCCTGGCGCTGCCAGCGGACAATCACGCCCGAGGTGTCGGATTCCTCCACCGTCGCAAAACCGAACGCCGGGTGGTGCAGTACGTCGCCGACCTGCGGTCGAGCGGAAGGGGGGGCCGTCGTCATGAAGGCCGGAGGTATAACCACGGCGCCGTGCCCCGACGCGCTTCCTCGCGCGGTGCGGCGCCCCCGCCCCGGTTACGAGCGGCGGTCGAGGGCGCACGCCGTGGAAGTTCGTGATCCTTTGCACGGCGCCATCGCCGTCGCGCCGTCCGAGGTGGCCATCGTGGACCACCCCTTTGTTCAGCGCCTCCGCGGCATCCGGCAGATGGGCTTCTCGGAGCTGCCGTTTCCGAGCGCGGTGCACACCCGCTACTCGCACTCCCTCGGCTGCATGGAGCTCGCCGGGCGCGCGTTCGACTCGTGCTTCCGCACCGCCCCGTTCGGCGCCGAGAAGCGCACGTTGTACCGGCAGCTCGTGCGCATGGCGGCGCTCTGCCACGACCTCGGCCACGCCCCGTTCTCGCACTGCACCGAGTTCGCGATGCCCCCGCTGCGCGACCTCGGAATCGACGCATACGATCCCGCGAAGGTCGCGCACCGCCTCGATCGCACCGCGAGCCACGAGGACTACACCATCGGCATCCTCACGCGATCCGACATCAGCGCCACGCTCGCCGCGCAGTTCGGCTTCGACGGCCGCCACGTCGCCGCGCTCGTGAGCCGCGAAGTGGCGCCTCCGGACGACCTCTTCGTCGACGGAGGGCAGGACTACCGCCGCATCCTCTCGCAGCTCATCTCGAGCGAGCTCGACGTCGACCGCCTCGACTACCTCGTCCGCGACTCGTACTTCTCGGGCGCCCGCTACGGCGAGATCGACGTCAACTGGATTCTCTCGAACCTCGAGTGGCACGTGGACGCGCAAGGCGACGTTTCCCTCGCGCTCGACCACCGCGCGATCTACGCCTTCGACGACTTCATGATCGCCCGGTACCACATGTTCGTGATGGTGTACTTCCACCACAAGAGCGTCGTCTACGAAGAGATGCTCAAGCGCCACTTCACGGGCCCGGCCTGCACCTATCGCTTCCCGAACGACGTCGCGCGCTACCTCCACATGGACGACGTCCACCTCCACGGCTGGCTCCGGGCTTCCGACGATCCCTGGGCAAGACGCGTCGTTGAACGCCGACCCTACCGTCGCGCGCTCGAACTCCACGGCTCCGCCGACGAAGTGCGCGTGGTAGACGACGTGCTCGCCCGTCTCGACGCCGCCGGCATCGACCGCATCGTCGCGGGCTCCACCGGCAAACTGTCGCGCTACAACGTCATGGGTCAGAAGCGCGAGGGCGCGCCGAGCATCTACGTCATCGACCGCGCGCCCGGCGTCACCGCGCGCGCCAAGCAGCTCCAGGACGCCACCCGCGTGTTCGAGCGCTACCAGGATGAACGTCACATTGCGCGAGTGTACGTCGCCGAGGATCGCGTGAACGAAGCGCAGGCGATTATTCGGGGGTAGCGGCGGCCCGGCGGCCGAAGACGGCCGCCGTCGGTCCCCTCCGGGCTCGCGCGTTCGCGCTCGGCCCCGGCCGAGCCGGGGCCGGCCGGCTTCGCCGGCCGCCCTGCGGGCACCTGCCGCGGGCGTGGTGTAGGTTCGCTGCCCCACCG
>CAXNIN010000053.1:0-16105 GCA_964202365.1 Myxococcota bacterium
AGCCCGCCGCGGCGGGGCTCGCCCGCGAGCTCGGCCGGCCGGTGACCGGGCTCACGGCCGACATCCGCGACCGCGCCAGCGTCGACGCCCTGGTGGCCGAAACCCTCGCGCGGCACGGCCGCGTCGACGTGCTCGTGAACAACGGCGGCGGGCAATTCCTCGCGCCCGCCGAGAGTATTTCGCCGAAGGGTTTTGACGCCGTGGTGCAGACCAACCTCACGGGCACGTGGAACCTCACCCGCGCCGTCGCCGACGCGTGGATGCTCCAAAACGGCGGCCGCATCGTGAACATCACGATGCTCACGGCGCGCGGGTTCGGCGGCATGGCCCACTCCGTGGCGGCCCGCGCCGGGGTGGAAGCGATGACGCGCACCCTCGCCGTGGAGTGGGCGCCGAAGAACATCCTCATCAACGCCGTGGCCCCCGGGTACATCGCGTCGAGCGGGCTCAAGCGGTACCCGGCGGGCCTCGTGTGGGCGAAGCAGCTCCAGTCGCACATCCCGCTCAAGCGGCTCGGCACCTGCGAAGAGGTGGCGTGGCTCGTGGCGTTTCTCGCGTCGCCGGGCGGCGGATACATCACCGGCCAAACGCTCTCGGTGTGCGGCGGGCGCTCGATGTGGGGCGAACACTGGCCCCTGCCCGACCCCGAGCCGCTCCCCGACGTGGTGGTGCCCACCGAGCCGTGGGAGACGGAGGACGAATGATGGTTTTGCTCGTCGCGCTCGCGCGCGCGGCCGACCCTCCCGCGTTCGCGGGCGCCGATGTCGCCGGGGCGGCCCTCGCCGGAGCCGCGCCGGCCCCGCCGAAGACGCGGCTCGCGGCGGAGCTCGGCGGCGCCTTCACGTCCGGCAACACGAGCACCTACACGCTCAACGCCGGCGTCGACGCCGACCACCGCTGGGCGCGCAACAAGCTCGGCATCGACGCGGGCGCGAACCTCGGGCGCTCCGTGCTCGACACCAACGCCGACGGAAAACTCGACGACGCCGAGCGCGCCTCCGGCTGGGCCGAGACCGCGAAGAAGGCCTGGATCGAGCCCCGGTACGACCGCTACGTGGGCGCGCGGGACAGCCTCTACGTGCTCGCGGGCACGCTGATTGACCCCTTCGCCGGGTACGACAACCGCTCCCACGCGCAGCTCGGCTACTCGCGCGTGGTGTACACCCAGCCGCGCACGCAGGTGGTGGTGGAGCTCGGCGCGGACGGCGCGCGAGAAGACCGCGTCGAAGGGGTGGAGCCCGCCGAGGTGTATGTCCTGTCGGCCCGCGTGATGCTCGGGCTCACCCACACGTTCAACGACAACGTGCGCTTCACCAACAAGCTCGAGGTGTACGAGAGCATCCCCGAGCTGCTCGACGTGCGCGTGCTGAACCAGGCGTCGATCCTCGCGAAGCTCTCGACCGCGTTCAGCCTCAAGCTCTCCCACGACCTCACGTTCGACAACGCGCCGGTCGAGGGTTTCCAGCCGCTCGACCACACCACCACCGTCACGTTCGTGGCGTCCATCCTGTAGCAACCGCGCTACGCTACCGGCGAGGGTACCCGTGTCCGCCCCCGATCCCTTCGAGCCCATCGCGCTCTTCTCGGTTCCCCTCTTCCCCACCGTGGTGGCCGGCTTCGACGAGCGCAAGCCCGCGCTGCTGGCGGACATCCTCGATCTTCGCGCGCGCTACCCCGGGGTGGTGCGCAGCAACCGCGGCGCGTGGCACTCCGGCGACGAGCTCGCCGCGCACAAGAGCGAGAACGTGGCGTGGGTGCTTCAGAAGGCCGTGCGCTTCGCGCGGCACGTGCTCGGGCGGTTCCACGACAACTGGTCCGCCCACGACCTCGCGCTCGCCGGCGTGTGGGCCAACGTGCTCGACCAGGGCGGCTGGAACGCGCCGCACCACCACGCGCCGTGCAGCTGGTCGGGCGTGTTCTACGTGTCCGTCGGCGAGGTGTCGACCTCCCGCGCCGACCCCCACGGCATGATCGAGTTCATGAACCCGATGCCGTGGATGAGCCAGATCGGCCGCGCGGGCAACTTCGTGTACGGCCCGAAGGACGGCCTGCTCCTGCTCTTTCCGTCGGCGGTGCACCACTTCGTGCACCCCCACGCGGGAGCGGACCCGCGCGTTTCCATCGCGTTCAACTTCAACGTGGTGGCGAAGGGCCGCGCGTAGGAGCCCGGGCGGCCGCCCCCGACGCTACGCCGGGGTGTGGTCGTAGGGGGCGCTCTCGTGCCCGAATTCGTCGACAATGACGAAGCGGAGCACGGAGGCGCGGCCGACGTCGCACGTGATGTCGTCGTCGGTGTTGCGCCAGCTGCCGGAGCAGGTGTCTTCCGAGCACGCGAGCCCGTAGGTGGCGAGCACATCTTCGCCGTCGATCACGCTCACGGACGAGCCCACCCGGGCGACGTCGCCCTGGGGGTCGGCCACGGTGACGCTCACGGTCCAGATGTCGACGCCGTCGCCGTTGGTGGTGCAGTCGGCGCTGAGCACAGCCACCACCGACGGGCTGTCCGCCGCGTCGGTGTCGCCTCCGCCCCCGGTGTCGTCCCCGTTCTCGGTAGACGCGGTGTCGTCCGCGGACGGCTCCTTGTCAGAGCCGCACGCGACGAGCGCGAGCAGCAGCGCGACGGCGGACACGCGCACGATCAGCCTTCGCAGTCGCCGAAGAGCGCGTACTCGACCTCGATGGTGGAGCCGCCTTCGGGGATGGCGGACTCTTCGAAGTTGATGGAGCGATCGGCCTCATCGTACGACCACCCGGTGGTGACCACCACGCCGTCCACGCGCACGACGATCGACTCTTCGACCGGCCACTCGGTGAGCTCGAACGAGGAGAGGTCGGCCGCGGAGGCGTCGACGAGGGCCTCGAGGTGGCTCGCCCAGTCGGTCGCGCACACGGAGAGGTACAGGCCGGCGGTGGCGACGCTGAGCTCGTACACGTTGTTCGTGGCGGAGGCGCTGCCGCAGCCGCTCGGCCAGTCGCCGGAGATGGCGTGCGAGACGAAGTCGTCGGAGTCGTTCTTGAGCGACTGGAAGTGCGACAGGTACGCCGACCAGGTGCTCGGGCTCGAGTCCGGTTCGTCGGAGACGTAGATCATGGCGAGCATGGCGTCGTCGCGGAGGAAGTCGCTGCCCGGACCGGCGTCGCCGCCGGACTGAGTGGACTGGTACGCCATCTCGGTGGGCTTCTCGTCGCCGGAGCCGCCGGTGCCGACGAGCGTCTGGGTGATGAACTCGGACTCGATGTCGTCCATCGCGTTCGTGATCATCTCGCCGCGGAACGCAGGGTTGTCCGTGGTGATGACGCCGATGTGGTAGTCGAGGTCGAGCTCGAGCAGGCCGGCCGCGAAATACTGGAAGTTCGCGGCGAGGTTCGCCTGTTCCTCGGCCATCGAGCAGGAGTTGTCGATGACGAAGAGGATGTCCGACGCGCCGCGGATGGGCTGCTCGAAGAGATCGAGGTTCTCGCCGTACAGCTCGCCGCCGCCCACCTGGAAGGCCGAGGCCTCCGACCGGAGGGGGTCGTTGCTGGTGACGCGCACGAAACCTTCGTCGGCGTAGTCGTCGAGCGGGGCGTACGAGACGTACACCGACGCCGAGCCGCCCACCGGGATGTACCAGGGGAGCGGGCCGTTGATCTCTTCGTTCGCGGAGAAGTAGAGGTCGTCGCTCGCGGAGAAGTAGCTGAAGTCGGTGATCTCCAGCTGGGCGTTGCCGACGTTGGAGATGGTGATCGGCTGGGCGTTCTCGCAGCCGATGTAGAGCGTGCCGAAGTCGTACGTCTCGGGGCTCAGCAGGATGATCGGCGCCTCGCCGGAAGCGGTGATGGGCACCGCCACCTGGGGCTCGTCCGGGTCGTTGCTGTCGATGAGGACCTCGGTGTTGTACTCGACCGCGGTGAGCGGCTGGAACGTGACCGTGAAGGTGGTCTCGCTGGCCGGCGGCACGAGCACGGAGCCGATGCGGGAAATGGTGTACACGGAGCCGAGCTCGGCGTTCGCGAGCATCAGGTCGTGGATTTCGAGGGAGGCCTCGCCGTCGTTGCGGACGGTCACGGTCTGGATGGCGGTGGTGTCGCCGCCGACGGCCATCGGGCCGAAGGTGATGGCGCCCGGCGTCACCGTGATGTCGGGCTCGCCGTCGTCGCCCACATCGTTGATGAGATCGTCACCACCCTTGATCTCGTAGTCCTGGCAAGCGGCGAGGAGGAGAAGGGAGGGGAGGAACGGGCGCATGGCTGTCTCCTGAAGCGACACGTAGAATAACGCCGGTCGCCAGGAAGGTGTGACAAAGAAAGATCGGGGAACCATCGCTTCGCGCGATCCGCACGTTTGCGGCCGCGTGATCGAGAGTCCCCCGAAGCCGATGACCCGCGCTACTTGATGAGCGTGCCGGGCGCGCAGTCCGCGATCGGGGAGAGCAGGGCCGCCGCTTCCCCCGCCGCGAGCAGCATGCCCTGGCTCACGACACCCCGGAGCTTCGCCGGCTTGAGGTTGATCACGACCACGATCTTCTTGCCCAGGAGGGTGGCGGGGTCGTAGAAGGCCGCGATCCCCGCGACGATCTGGCGCGGCTCGGGCTCGCCGACATCCACCTTGAGCACGAGCAGGCGCTCGGCGTTCGGGTGCCGCTCGGCGGACACGATCGCGCCGACGCGGAGCGCCACCTTCGCGAAGTCGTCGTACTCGATGAGCGGGATGGCGGGGGTCTCGGCGGCGGTCGATTCGGTGGACACGGCGGGCTCCGGGGCGGGCTTCGGGGAGGAGGGCTTCTTCTTGTCTTTCTTGTCGGACTTCGGCGGGGCCGCGGCGGCCTCCGCGGCGGCGGCGGCGTTCGCGACGGCGAGCGCTTCGGCGATGGCGGGCGGCAACTCGAGGAGCCGCGGGAAGAGCGGATCGCCCGCGCGCACGGGCTCGCGTTCGACGAGGCGGTCGAGCGCGGGGCTCGGGTCGGCCTCGCCCACACCCATCTTCGCGAGGAGCTCGGCGCTCTTCTCGGGCATCACGCACACGAGGTGACTCCCGGCGATGCGGCACACCTCGAGCACGTTGCGGAGCACGGCGCCGAGGCGCGCCATGTCGCCGCGCTTGTTGAGCGCCCAGGGTTCCTCGGTGTCGATGTACTTGTTGCCGGCGCGCACGAGCTCCCAGAGCGCCTCGAGCGCCTGACGGAACTGCAACGCCGAGATCTGCGCGTCGAAGCCCGCGGCGGCCTTCGCGGCCAGCATCGCGAGCGCAGTATCGTTATCCGTAGCCGGACCGACGGCGGGGACCACGCCGCCGAGCCACTTCTCGGTCATCGACAGGGCGCGGTGCGCGAGGTTGCCGAGGTCGTTGGCGAGGTCGGCGTTGTAGCGCACGAGGAAAGCCTGGTGCGCGAAGTCGCCGTCGCCGCCGAAGGGAATCTCGCGCAAGAGGAAATACCGCAGGGCGTCTGCGCCGTAGGCGTCCACGAGCATGTGCGGGTTCACGACGTTTCCGAGCGACTTGCTCATCTTGCGCCCCTCCACCATCCACCAGCCGTGCGCGTACACGTGGCGGGGCGGGGGGTAGCCCATCGCGAAGAGCATCGTGAACCAGTACACCGTGTGGAAGGTGAGGATGTCCTTCCCGATCACGTGGTAGTCGGCCGGCCAGAACGCCTCCCGGCCGCCCTCGAGCGCCGAGACGTAGTTGGTGAGGGCGTCGAACCACACGTAGGTGACGTACTCGGGGTCGAACGGGAGCGGGATGCCCCACGCCAGGCGCGCCTTCGGCCGCGAGATGCAGAGGTCGCCCAGGGGTTTCTTGAGGTACCCGAGCACCTCGTTGCGCCGCAATTCGGGCTGGATGCAGTCCGGGTGGGCGGCGATGTGCGCCAGGAGCTTCTCCTGGTAGGCGCTCATCTTGAAGAACCAGTTCTTCTCGGTGATCCACTCCACCGGCTGGCCGCTCGTGGGGCACTTGCCGTCCACGAGCTCCTCCTCCGCCCAGAAGCGCTCTTCGCTCGTGGAGTACCAGCCGGAGTACTCGGCGGTGTAGAGCTCGCCGGCGTCGTGCAGCTTCTGGAGCTGCGCCTGCACGAAGCGCTCGTGGGATTCGTCGGTGGTGCGGAGGAAGTGGTCGTACCGCACGGTGAGGCGCTCCCAGAGCTCCTTGAAGCGCACGTGCGTCGCGTCGGCGTGCTCCTTCGAGGTGCGCCCGAGCTTCTCGGCGGCGCGCTGCACTTTCTGCCCGTGCTCGTCGGTGCCGGTGAGGAAGAACACGTCGTCCCCGCGCAGGCGCCGCCACCGCGCCACGGCGTCGGCCGCCACGGTGGTGTAGGCGTGGCCGAGGTGGGGCACGTCGTTGACGTAGTAGATCGGGGTCGAGACGTAGAAGCGGGACACCGTGCGGCTCCGGGGCGCGCCTTTCTATCTCGCGGCGCACCCCGGGTCACCTCGACCACCGCCCGCCAAGCGTCCGGGAAGCTCCTTTCTCCTCGATTTTCGGCCCCGCCCGGGCGCCGCCTTCCCGCTTGCCCTGCCCCTCCCGCGGAGATAGCGGCGCGGATGATTCGGGCCTTCGGCTTCTGCAACGACACCTTCGATCCGTCCCGCGCGGGTCGCCTCTGCCGTGGTCGGGAGCGCTGGATCGAGCCGCTCCCGGACACGCTCCCCACGCACATCAACCGCACGGTGTGCAGCGGCGCCATGTTCAGCGACGACAGCGCGCGCGACGCCAAGCGCGGCTTCAAGTTCGCCGGCGTGGCCGCGGGCCCGCTGCTCGCGTCGCTCTTCCCGAAGGGCAAGATCTACGGCTTCTGCGAAGCGGGGGATCCGCGCGCGCTGCCGCCGGTGCGCGCCGTCGAGGAAGACTACGTGCACGCCATCGCCGGCGGGAGCCGCTCCGCGCCCGCGGTGCGGTGGGTCGCGAAGGCCCGCCCGGAAGACGTCGACGTGTGGATGGAAGGCGAGCGCGACGGCCTCGCCGCCCCCCGCGTGGACGGCTTCGTCATCCTCGACAAGGACATCGTGAAGCCCGAGCTGGTGGAAGCCCTCTTCTACCTCGTCGGCTACTCCGATCCCGACGACCGCCCCGCCCGCCGCTACAACCCCGGCGCGCTCGTGCAGGTGCTCCCGCACGTCCGCGCCCTCGTGCTCTTGCACCTCGACAAGCACGCCCCGGCGCTCGCGCTCTACCTCAACGAGCCCCTCGAGTCCGACGGCGTGCTCGACCTCGCCGCGCGGGCCGCGGGCGCGTTCCCGGTGCCCTTCGCCATCCCGCCCATGCTCGCCCGGTGGGACCGCGCGCTCTACGAGCTCCGCATGGACTGGGACCCCGAGAGCGACGGCGAATTCCCCGTTCCCCCGGCGGAAGACGCCGGCGGGCGCTGGTCGAGCCGGCGTCGGCACGTCGAAGCCAACGGCGACGCGGGCGGCGGCGAGGAATAGCAGGTGCTCCCTCCGATTCTGCTCGGTCCCACGCCGGAGACGTGGCTCCCCCGCGCCCTGTCGGACCTCGACACGCTCCTGCTCGACCACGCCCACTGCGAGAAGAAGGCCGCGAGCACCGTGCTCGCGTTCGTCTTCCGCGCGCCCGAACACGAGCTCGCCGGCGCGCTCTCGCGCATGGCCCGCGAGGAGCTCACCCACTTCGAGATGGCGCTCCGCGAGATCAAGCGCCGCGGCCGCGTGTACGACCGCCTCACGCCGTCGGCCTACGCCGGCCGCCTCGTCGCCGCGTGCCGCAAGCGCCCCGAGAGCGACGCGATGGTCGACGCCTTCGTGGCCGCCGCGCTCATCGAAGCGCGCTCCTGCGAGCGGCTCGCGCTCCTCGCCGAACACGTGGACGATCCCCACCTCCGCAGCTTCTACGAGGCGCTCCACCCCGCGGAAGAGCGGCACCACCAGCTCCTCCTCGACGCCGCGGCGCGCTTCGGAGACGTGCCCCCGCGCCTCGCGCACCTCGCCGCGGTGGAGCAGGCCCTGGTCGACGAGGGCGAGGACCTCATACGGATGCACGCGTAACTCTGGGGAGTTTAGCAAATGGGGCGGGGGGCGGGCCCCCCGCAACGCCCCCCCTCCCCCGCTTCCGCTACCGTGCGCCCATGAACCGACTCGCCCCGATCGTTCTCGCCTTCGCCCTCGCGGCGCCCGCCGCCGCGCAGGAAGAAGCCCCCGCGTGGATTCGCAGCGACGGCGTGGAGGGCTACGCCTGGGGGAGCGACAGCGTCCCGCTCGACGGCGTGCCCCGCCCGCGGGACTTCGTGCTCCCCGACGCCGCTTTCATCGGCGCGAACAAGCAGGATCGCCCCGAGGACCTCGAGCTCAAGGGCCCCCCGGGCGAGCGGCGGTTCGTGCGCTACGCGCGCGGCACGCTGGTGGACGCCTGGCTCGTGCGCGACGCCAAGATCGACCCCGCCCCCCTCGTGTACGGCGCGAAGCCGGATTGGTCGGGGATCATCCTCGGCCCGAGCGAGGATGGCTTCCTCGCGTACGGCGTGGCCACGAGCTGGACCGTGGGCGACCGCACCCTGCTTCACTGGCGCGACCGCCTCGGGAAGCGTGAGATCCTCGTGAGCCGCGCCGCCCCGACACCACAATACGGTATCGGCCGGCCCACCCCGCTCTCGCCGCCCGGCGACACCGGGAGCCGCCCCAAGTTCACGGGCGACTTCAAGAAGGAAGTGAAGCCGCTCGCCGGCTCGCTCGGGAGCTGCTTCGACACGAGCCCGAAGCCGGTGGGCGCCACGTTCACGGTGCAGCTCGACGCCCGCGGGGCCCCTAGCCGCATCAAGGTGTCGGCCGATCAGCCGGCGTTCGAGCTGGATACCTGCGTGGCCGCCGCGCTGCTGGACCTGCGCGGGCCCCCGAGCGTCACCGGCACGCTCGAGATGCTCCGGTTCCAGTGACACATCAGCGCGCGCGCTGCGTGTGTCACTCCATGTAGCCGAGGGCGCGAAGGCCCGCTTTTGTCGTGTCGTCGGATGTATCGGGGCGGAACGGCGGCGCGGCGGCGTCCCAGTCGGTGAGCAGCGCGCCGAGCGTGGTGCGCGTGGCAGCTTCATTTGGCGTAACGCCGGATGTATCGCTGGCCCACCGCCCGAGGCGCGGGGCCTCGCCGAGCCACGGGGCCGCGAGGAGGAGCCACGTGCCGCTCACCACGCCCCGCTCCATCGCGAGGTTGTTCCACCCGTCGGTGCGCTCCACCTGGTGCGGCTGAGTGGCCTCCAGGAAGATGGGGCGCGCCTCGAAGGCGCCGCCGCTCCAGAGCGGGGCCAGATCCCGGCCGGCGCCGATTCCGCCTCGGAGACCCGCGAGCGCGAGCACGGTGGGCCCTACGTCCGAGAGCGCAACGGGCGTGTCGATCACCACCGCCGGCACGCCCGGCCCCGCGAAGAGGAGCGGGACGCGCGTGGCGGGCGGGTCGACATCCGGCCCGTGCCCCCAGGGGCGGTCCGGGACATCGCCGAGGGCCTCGCCGTGGTCGCCGAAGACCACCACGTAGGGGTCATCCAGCGTGGCGAGGAGCCGCCCGAGCTCGGCGTCGATGTAGCTCACCTCGCCGCGGTAGCGGGCGCGCACCTCGGCGACGTCGGCCGGGTCGAGCGTGCCGGCCCGCGTCGCGTCGGCGAGCGCGACCATCGCGCGCCGGGAGCCGTCGAAGGGGCCGGTGTAGGCGGGGTCGGACCACTTCGTGGTGTAGGGCGCGGGCGCCTGGTAGGGCGCATGGGCGTCGTAGTAGTGCACGAACAGGAACGCGGGCGCGCCGCGCGGCCGCTTCCGGAGCGCGGCCCGCGCGCGGTCCGTGACCTCGGCGGCGCGCGCCTCGTGGCGTTTTTCGTGGCGGTGGTCGAGCTTCTCGTCCCACACCCCGAAGCCGCGGTCCACACCCATCGGCCGCGCGAGCGCGCTCGCGCCGATGACGCCGAGCGTCGTGTACCCGCCCGCCGTGAGCCGCTCCGCGATGACCGGGTGCGCCGCGCCGAGCGCGTAGCCGTTGCGCGCTACGGCGTGGCCGTGGGGGTCTTCCCCGGTGAACACCGAGGCGTGGGACGAGAGCGTGGTCGGCGCGTGCGCGAACGCCGCGGTGAACCGCGCGCCGCGCGCCGCGAGGGCCCAGAGGATCGGGGTGGTCTCGGGGTCCACCACGTCGGTGCGCGTGGTGTCGAGGCTCACGAGCACGATGTCGGGCGGCGTCGGGTCGGCGCAGGCGAAGAGGAGGGCGAGCACGGGTTCCGACTAACCTCGGCGCCGCGGCCCCGTTCGCGCGTGTCGCCGCCCACGCACGCGGGCCCCGTTGTCGGTGCTACACTGCAATCATGCGCCTCGCCCCGTTGAACATCCTTCGTCTCACGCTCCTCGCCGCCATCACCGGGGGGTGCCCGCCCGCCGAGAAGCCCGACGTCGAACCCACGTGTGTCGACGGCACGAGCATCCTGCTGGAAGACGGGAGCCCGTCGGGCTTCGAGCGGTGCGCCGACGGCGCGATCAACCGCGTCGAAGCAGGGACGTTCGATCCGACCATCGATCTCGCGCGGTGCGCCGGCGACGAGGACTCCCGCACCTGCGCCGCCGACGGCGAATGTGCCGACGGGGCCCACGGCGCCTGCGTCACCGGGGAGGCGGGCGGCTCCTACGGCGAGGAGGTCTACAGCTACTGCGCGTGCCTCTACAGCTGCGCGAGCGACGCCGACTGCGCCACCGGCGAGGCGTGCGTGCCGCCCGAGGTGAGCGGCGCCGCCTACGCGACCTGCGTGGCCGCGACCTGCGCGGACGCCGGCGACTGCGCCGCCACCGCGGAGTGCGGCTACTCCGCGTACTTCAACGGCTGCGGCGCGATCCTCGCGCTCGACTGCCGCACGGAGGAAGACGCCTGCCACAGCGACAACGAATGCACCGAAGGTGACGGGAGGAGCTGCTGGCCCGGAGACGACGGCGTCGCGTGGTCGTGCGGCTACGGCTACGGCGACTGCGACATCGGCCGCCCGCTGCTCGTGGCGGGGGTGGCGCGCGTGGCGCCGGCCGCGCCCCGCGCCGACTGGACCGAGCCCTCGGATGTGTCGGTGCCGCTCGACGCCGACACGCGCGCGGCCGCGGCCGCGTACTGGGCCCGCGTGGCCGCGTTCGAACACGCGAGCGTGGGGAGCTTCGCGCGGGTGACGCTCCAGCTCCTCGCGCTGGGCGCCCCGCCGGAGCTCCTCTTCGCCACACAGGCCGCCGCAACCGACGAGCTCCGCCACGCGCAGCTCGCCTACGGGCTCGCGAGCCGCTTCGGCGGCGCCCCCACCGGGCCCGGCCCCCTGCCGCTCGCCGACGCCGCGCCCGCGCTCGACGCGCGCGGTGTGTTGCTCGCGCTCATCAACGAGGCGTGTATCGGCGAGACGCTCGGCGCCGCCGAGCTCTACGCCGCGGCCGACGCATGTGTCGACACATCCCTCGCGGCGCGCCTCCGGGCCGTGGCGGACGACGAGGCGAAGCACGCCGCGCTCGCGTGGCGCACGGTGCGGTGGATTCTCGCCGACGTGGCGCCCGAGCTGCGCGACGAGGCCGTCGCCGCGCTCCGCGACGCCGCCGACCGTGCCGCCGCCGCGTCGAACGACGCCGTCACCGCGCCGCACTTCCCCGCCTGGGGCGTGTTCGGCGGCGCCGCCCGCGCCGCGGCGCACCGCGCCACGCTCGCCGCCGTCATCGCGCCGTGTATCGACGCATGTGTCGCCCACGCGCGGGCGGCTTGAGCCGCCGCCGCCCCCGCCCGGCGCACCCCGCCGCCGCAGCGCGGAGCGGCTGCCCACCCGAGCCCCGACACACGCCCCGGCACAGGGTGTGTGTCAGAGCACCATGGAGAGGAAAAGCCGGCGATCCGTGCGGGTGGAGCCGTCTACGCGGCGCGCCGCGACTTCCATGTAGACGCCGGTGTCCTCGAACCCCATGCGTCGATACAGCTCGTAGGATGTGTTGCGGACGGCGCTCGTGCGGAGGAGCACGTGGCGCCACCGAACGCGGTCGATGAGCGAGAGGCGCAGGTCGATGAGCTGCTTGCCGAGCCCGCGCACGCGCCAGTGTTCGAGCACGCCGAGCTCGGCGAAGTAGAAGGTGTCCTCCACGGGGAGGAGGCCGCGGATGTCGCGGGCGACGTCGCTCTTGGCGCGCACCGGGTAGGCGATGCCGAAGCCGACCACGACACCGCTCGGCCGCACGGCGAGCAGGATGATGTGGTCGGCCACCTCCAGCGCGTGCTGGAGCACGGCGGCCGCCTCGTCGGGGAAGAACCGCTCGTTGTAGGGCGGCTCGCTCCAGATGGCCTGGTAGGCGCCCACGAACGCGGCCATCCACGCCTCGGCGTCGGCGGGGGTCTCGAGGCGGATGATCCGGACTTCGTCGTCTCGTTCGGCGACTACGTGCATGGGACGATTCTACCGGGGGGAAGGGCGCGCGTGTCGAGGGTAGCGAAAGCGGAGCGGATCAGGCGGCAAATACGGCCGTCGCGACGATGCCGCCGGGAAGCGCGCGGAGGCGCACACGGAGCGGCGCACCCCCGAGCGCGGCGTGGCGCGCGGCGGCTTCGCCGTACAGACGCACATCGGCGTCGGTGGCGCGGAGCGCGACCACCTCCACTTCGCGCGGGGTGAGCGCCATGCCGGTGCCGAGCGCCTTGAGCACGGCTTCCTTGATGGCCCAGGCGCGGGTGAGGGCGTCGTCACCGAGGAGCGTGGCGCGTTCGACGGCCGTGAACCACTCTTCGGCGAACCCGGGGTGCCGCGCTTCCACCATCTCGAGGTCCACCCCGACGCGCGCGCCACGCACGGCCACCGCGACGGCCTCGCCGTCGTGGTGCGAGAGGGTGACGTGGACATCCGCGCCCTCGACGCGGGGCTCGCCCGACGCGGCGCGCACCACGTCGAACGCGGTGTGCCCGACGATGGCTTCCACCGCCCGGCGCGCGGCGAGCTGCCCCGCGAGGCGGTCGGCCTGGCGCTTGGGGGTGCCGCGCTGGGTGGCCCACGCCACCTCGCCGGACGAGAGCGACGCGCGCGCCTCCTTGGACGTGGCCATGCTGATGGAAGGCCAGCCGCCGTCCGGCTCGGGGATGCGATCCCCGGGCGGCAGCGGGCCGCGGTCGACCATCTGGAAGCCGCGCACCACGAGCACCCGGCCTTCCGAGCCGTCCACGTCGATGTCGTAGAGGTCGTCGCGCGCGGAGACCACGATGTTGAGCGGGTCGCCTTCGAGCACCGGGCGCAGGTGGTAGACCGCCTCGATGCCGGCCGGGAGCGCCATCATGCCGGCGATGGCCATGCGGTGGAGGCCCGCCGCCTGGAACGCCGCTTCGAGCACGAGGGGGTCGGTGAGGAGCCCCTCGGCGATGGGCGCGTGCTCCACCTGGCCCACCGCGAGGAGGCCCTGGATGGCCATGCCCTCGGCCCCGGTGAGCACCTGGAACCGCGGGCCGTGGAAGAAGCGGCGGTAGATGTCGCGGCGCGTGAGCGTGTCGTCGGGGTAGGCGGCCGACCGGAGCGGCGGCACGGCCGGGAGCGGCGCGAGGTGCACCACGCCTTCGAAGTGCGCGGTGCGGATCGTGCGGCCGGCGCGCGTGCTCCGGCTCGACACGAGGGCGCACCGCACGGTGCCGTCGCCGACCGGCTGGGCGCGCACCTCGATCTCCACCGGCTCGTCGCGATGCAGCTTGAGCGGCGCCGCGAAGCGCACGTCGGAGAGGCCCGCGTACACGCCGCGCGGCCGGGCCGCGAGCGCCGCGGCCACCATCAGCTCGATGCCGATGACGCCCGGGAGCACGGGCACGCCGTCGATGGCGTGGTCCGCAATCCAAGGGTCGCCGTCGAGCGTGAGCGTGCGGTGGCCGACGGCGGTGTCGCCGTCGAGCTCGACGCGGTCGAGGAGCGGGTGGAGCGACGGGATCGAGAAGTCGCCGAGGCGCCCGGCGACCACGACTTCGCCGGTGACACCGGCGGCGACGAGGTCGTAGAGGAGCCGCGCGCCCGCCTCCGCGGGAAGGAGCTCGACGCCGCGGCTGGTGAGGAGGGCCTCCATGCCGCCGCGCACGGCCATGCCCACCTCGCCCCACGCGGTCCAACACACGTGAAGCGCGTTGGGGCGGAGGCGACACACGCGCGCCATGGCCTCGTTCGCCGCGGCGTAGTCCACCTGGCCGGGGTTGCCGAAGCGCCCGGCGATGGAGCCCATCGACACGAAGAACGTGCTCGCGGGGAGCGCGGCCGCGAGCACGAGGCCACCCTCGGCCTTGCCGGCATACACGCGGCGGAACGCGACGAGGTCCTTGTCGGCGAGCATGCGCGACTCCTCGACGCCGGCGCCGTGCACGCACACGTCGATGCGGCCGTAGCGGGCGAGCGTGAGCTCCACGAGGTGCTGCACCTCCACTTCGTCGGCGAGGTCGAGGACGTGTACCTCGACCTCGGCGCCGTACGCCTCGAGGAGCGCGATGTTCTGGCGCACCTCTTCGGCGACCCGGAGCGGGCGGAGGGCGTCGTCCACGCGCTTCGGCGTGGCGCGGCCACCCTCGGCCTCGAGGCGGGCCTTGGCGGCGACGCGGGCGGCGTCTTCGTCGAGCGGCTCGGCGCCGGGGCCGGTTCGGCCCACGAGCACCAGCACGCACGGGCCCTGCCGCGCGATGACGGAGGCGACCTTCGCGGTGACGCCGCGGGTGCCGCCGGTGAGCAACACAATCGGTGTGTCACCCGCGAGCTGCCCGCGCGGGGGGAGCGGCTCGGTTTCCAGGGTGGCGACACAGCGCACACCGTCGGCGAGCGAGACTTCCACCGCCTGATCGGCCTCGCACAGCTCGGAGATCAAGGCGGTGGCGGCGTCGTCGGGGCCGAGGTCGGCGCCGAGATCGACCACGCGGGCGCGGCAGCCGGCCCACTCGCGGCCGAGCGCCTTCGCGAGACCGGCGCGCGCGCCGGCGTCACGGGCGCCCGCGAACGAGTCTGTCGCCGACACCGCGCACACCCACTGGGCCGGGGGGTGGGCGGCGCGCTCCTTGGCCTCCGCGAACGCGGCGAGCACGGGCACACCCACGTCGACCACGGCATCCGCGCGGCCGTCGGTGGCGCCGCCCGCCGCCACGATGGCGCGCTGGAGCGCTTCGGCGAGGGGGCCTTCTCCGAGCACGTGCACGATCTTGCCGCGAATCGACGGGTAGCCGGCGGCGGGGCGCGTGACGTAGATCGGGCGGCGCACGCGGAACGCGGCGGGGAGCGCGGCGGGGTCTTCCGTGGGCTCGGCGGGCGCGGGGTCAGCCGCGGGAAGCGCGAGGTTCGGCGCGAGCGCGGCGAGGTTCGGGCGCGGGCTCGCGCCGCTCGGGCCGAAGTACGAGCTCGGCTCGTCGGCGTCGTACTCCAAGCCCGCGGGCACCGATACGGCCGGCGACACATCCGCCGCGGGGGCGGGCGATACATCCGCCGCGGGCGCGGCGGGCGGAGACACATCCACCGCGGGTGCGGGCGACACATCCACCGCGGGGGCGGGCGACACATCCACCGCGAGGGCGGGGGCCGACGCGCCGAGGCCGGCCTGCTCCGTGAGGTAGCCGGCGAGCTTCTCGATGGTCGGGTAGTCGGCGAGCCGGAAGGAGTCGTCGCGCGCGAGGCCGTACTTGGTGCGCACCTCGCCGAAGATCTCGGCCTGCTTCACGGTGTCAATGCCGAGATCGGCCTCGAGCTCGTAGCCGGGGTCGAGCTCGGACACGTCGTACCCGGTCTTCGCGGCGACCACCGCGAGGAGGGCGGAGAGCACCTCTTCGCCGGTAGGGGCGGCGCCGGCGGGCGCGGCGCCGGCGACGGGATGGGGAGCGGCGGGGGCGGGAGCGGGCGCGGCAGCGACCGGCGCCGGGCCGGCCGCAGGCGGCGAAACATCGGCCGACACGTTCGGGGACACCGGCGCGGCGGGCGCAGGCGGCGACACATCGGCCGACACATGCGCGGACACCGGCGCGGCGGGCGCGGCGCCGGCGTTCTTCGCGGCCTGCTCCGCGAGGTAGCCCGCCAGCTTCTCGATGGTGGGGTACGACGCGAGGCGGAACGAGTCGTCGCGCTCGAGGTGATACGCCTCGCGCACCTCGCCGAAGATCTCGGCCTGCTTCACGGTGTCGATGCCGAGGTCGGCCTCGAGC
>CAXNIN010000054.1:0-16077 GCA_964202365.1 Myxococcota bacterium
CGCGCCGCGCCGTGACCCGCGCGAGGACGCGCTCGTTGGCGGTGACCGCGGCGGCGGCCGCGTCGCGGGCGAGCGCGGCGGTGCGCAGGTCCCACGCGGCCTGGGCGACCGCGAGCAGCGTGGCCTGCGCGGTGGCGGAGGCCTGGGCGGCGGCGGCGTCGCGGCAGTCGGCCGCGGCGGCGAGGGCCGACCACGCGCCGAGATCGACGAGCGGCACGTCGAGGCGCACGGTGGCGTCGAGCTGGTCGAGGGGGGTGATGACCACGGGGTCTTCCCCCGGGAGCTCCACCTCGCTCGCCACCTCGTTGCGCGTGTACCCCGCCGACGCCGTCAGCCGCGGCAGGAGCGCGGCGCGGGCCTGTCCAACCTGCGCGGCCGACACTTCGGCTTCGGCGGTCGCCGCCGCGAGCCGGGGGTCTACCTCCGCCGCACGCGCGAGAAGCGTGTCGAGGCCACCCGCGTGCGCAGTGGCGGAAAAAGTAAGTGAGCACACACTCACGAAGAGGGAAGCAGAAAGGACGCGAGGTCGAACCATGCGGACTCCGCGAGGGGAGGGGATTCGGCCGGGGCCGTGGGGTGTAGCAGGGCTCACGCGGCGCGCCCGTCGGGCCGGGCGCCCATCCAAAGCACGTCGACGAGGCCGCGCACGAACGTTGTGGTGGCAATCGGCATCTGCTCGGCGAGGCCGGTCATGTGGCTCATCGAATGCGCCACGATCGCGCCGGAGAACACCCGGGCGAACACTTCGGGGTCCGATCGGCGCATCCTGCCCGCCATCATCTGCGCCTCGAACCACGCCGACAGGATCTTCATGCCCTGCACGGGCGCCGAGCTGCTGCCTTCGAAGGGTACTTTGCCGGGTTTCCGGCTCCACAGGAGCATCGTGCGCGGCATTTCCGCGCGCATCGACTCGATCATGCCGAGGGCGATTCGCTCGAGCTGCTCGGGCAGCGGCCTGTCCGTCGGCTCGAGCTCGCTCACCCACGCGGGCTTCACGCCGGCCAGCGCGCGCTCGAAGAGGGCTTCCTTCGTATGGAAACGCTTGAACACCAGCGCCTCCGAGACGCCGGCGCGGGCGGCGACTGCGGCCGTGGTGGCGTCTGACCCGGACTCCAGGAACACCGAGCGGGCGGCGTCCAGGATCTCGGCGTCGGCGATGCGGGTGCGTGGCGGCATCGTGAGCCACTACTCACGAATGGCGCCCGCGTCAACGCACGAGCCTGGGCCTCCGGTGACCGGAGCCACCGCATTCGGCCCCGCGCGTGCCGCCTACCAGACGCCCGTGTTCGGCATGCTCAGCCAGGGCTCCACTGGCGAGAGCGCGCCTCCGCGCTGGAGCAGCTCGACGGACTGGGCGTCCGGGCTCCGCACGAAGGCCATGTGGCCGTCCCGCGGCGGCCGGAGAATGGTCACCCCGTGCGCCTGGAGCCGCGCGCACGCCGCGTGGATGTCGTCCACCGCCACCGCGACGTGCCCGAAGTTGCGGCCGCCATCGTACGGTTCCGCCTGGTCCCAGTTGAACGTGAGCTCGATCTCCGCGCTGCCGGGCGCGTCCCCGGGGGCGCGCAGGAACACGAGGGTGAACCGCCCGGCCTCGACGACGTTGCGGCGCATCTCGACAAAACCGAGGGCGTCGCACCAGAAAGCGAGGGCGGCATCGAGATCGCGGACACGGAGCATGGTGTGGAGGAATCGCATGCGGAGCATCTACCACGCCCCCCGCGGCTCGCGGGGCCCCTGCACCACCGGGAGGCCGCCGCCCGCCGTTCTCAGTTGAAGAACTGCTCCAGCATGCCGTTGAGGCCGAACACGGGAATCCCGCCGATCGCCGCGTACATCGCGGGGTGACTCACGGCGAACGCGCCGATCATCGCGACGGCGGGCAGCCGCCACAAAAACGGTATGTGGCCTTTGGCCTGCGCCTCCGTCGGCTCCCGCCCGTTGAGGTAGAGCCACCCGAACACCGCCGCGGCGACCGGGCTCACCATCGGAATATTGAGGATGACACCGTAGAACACGCCGAGGCCGAGCACGGTGACGAGCCGCTGGCGCGCGCGCAACGCGACGGCGCCGTGGGCAAACATCCACGCGACGCCGGCCGCCCCGGAGGCCAGGAGCATCACCGGGCGCGGCGCGTTGATCCAGAACGCGGGGCTCGCGTACGGAACGAGCACGTTGAGCGGGCCGAGGCTGTACCACGCCGCGGAGAGCGCGAGGGTGACGGCCGCGCCGCCGCAGAACACCCAATTCCCCAGGAGCACCGGCGTCAACAGGAGCCGTCGCCGCTTCTCCGCGGCCTCCTCCGCCGCCCGTTTCGCTTCCTTCTCCGCCCGCGCGGCCTCTTCCTCCTCCCGCTTCCGGGCCTCCTGTTCCCGCATGCCGCGGGCCTTCGCTTCGGCGCGCTCCGCCTTCTGTTGAGCCTCCCGCTCCTCTTTCTTGCGCACCGCCTCGCCGAGCTCCCGCGCGCGGCGGTCGGCGCGGGCCGGCCGACTCTCCCCGTCGAAGCACACGATCCACGGGCGAACGGTGCGCGGCGGGTGGAGCGCGCGCCAGATGGCGTCGGGGAGGTGAATGGTGACACCGCAGTGCCCGCACGGGGAGATGCGTTGGTGGGTGTGCGTGATGGTGAGTCCGGCCCCACACTGGGGGCAGGCCATCGCGACGGGCGCGGCTTCGCTCACGATGGGACCGTCGCCATCGGACCCATACACGCGCGCGGCGCTCGGCGCGATCTCCCAGATTGCGGGCGGCATGGGCAGCGAGTGGAGCGGGACGCCGCAGGCGCAAACGTCGCGCGGATCTTTCCGGCGGTCGAGCTTGTCGCCCGGCTCCAGCGCGGCCCACACGCGCACCACCTCGCCGCACGCGTCGCACGTGGGGCCGGCGCACGGGGCGGCTGTCCACCGCCAGGTGAGGTCGCCCAGGGTTTCGGCGTCGCTGGCTGCCGGGTTGGGCCAGGTGTCCTCGAAGCGCTCGAACAGCTCGCCCACGAGGGCCCGCGGCACGTCCACCTCGGCCTCGCAGCTCGCGCAGGCGATGGCGGTCCCCGGCCCGTTCGCGGGCAGGTGGGCGCCGCAGCGCGGGCACTCCGTGCGGAGGGTGAAGACGCCGAATCGCGGCGAATCGTCGGGCTGGAACGTCATCCGCTCCCGTTGCCCCGGCGCGGGCTCGTACGCAAGTCCCGAAGGCTACCGGGCGCCGTCCCGGCGGCACCGATCCGAGCAGAACTTCACGTTCTCCCAGTCACGTTCCCACTTTCGCCGCCACGCGAAGGGGCGGCCGCACGCCAAACACAGCTTCGACGGCCGCTCCGACGGCGGGGTGCCTCCGGACTTCCCGCGTTTCCCCTGCTTCATCCGCGGAACACGGCCCAGCCGAGCAGGGCGCCGCGGGCTGTCCACGCGGCGGTGCGCACGTGGTTGGACATCAGGAGGGAAGCCCAGGCGGCCTCGGTGAACCCGGCGGAGAGCTTGCCGTGCATCGGCACGCTCCACAACGCCGTTACGGCCCAGGCCACCACGATTGGGATCGCCGCCACCATCGCGAGGCGCGGACGCTCGGCGAAGAGCGCGGCCGCCGCGAGCACCTCGGCGAGCATGAGCGGCCCCACCACGAGGGTGATCGCCGCCGACCATCCCGCGTGGTAGCTCGCGAAGCTCTCGGGCCCGATCTTCGCGTAGAGCGGGTACACCGCCACCTCCACTACCCAGATGAGGCCGATCAGGGCGGACGTTACGGCGAGGTTGGCGATTAGCGCGGGTCCGGGGGGCATCGGAGCGGCTTATCCGCGCTCGGCCCGGGCGCCGACCTCCCGGTGGAGGGTGGGCGGGCGGCGAGCCACGGCGGCGCGCCTACCCGGCCATCCGCCGGAGCATCGCCCCGATGCGCTGGAGCTCGGCCTGCCGCGCGGCCAGCTCGGGGAGGTCCACGAGGTCCAGGACCGCGCTGAGCTCCGCGGCCGACCCGAGCGCGATGCGGAAGTGGTTGCGGCCGGCCGGACCGCCGCGCCCCGCTCCCTCGGCAATGTTCAGCACCACGGACTGCGCGGCCCGGTTCGCCTGGTCCGCCAGGTCGGTGCTCCGCGGCGGGAACCGCTGTGCGCGCACCCAGCGGGCGACGCCGACCGCGAGCTGGTAGCAGCCGAGCCGTTGGTGCCGATGCCGATGCCGATGCCGACACGGACCCCGACGGATACGCCCCTGCAATGTGGGACGTTCAGGTTCACGGCGCCGGCTGGGCCGGCCTCGCCGTCGCGCGCGGCCTCGCGGAGGCCGGCGTCGCCGTACGCCTCGTCGATCCCGCCGGCGCGCTCGGCGGCGCCTCCGGTGCGGCGGTCGGCGTGGCGCTCCCCACGCACCCCGAACACGCGCACCGCCTCGAAGCCGGCCTCGGCACGCGCGGCGCCGCCGACCTCGTGCGCTTCGTTCGCGCCGGGTTCGACGCGCTGCCCGGCCTCGCCCGCGTCGGCGTGGACTGGCGCCTCGCGCCCAACGAGGCCGCCGACGGCGGGCCCGCGCTCGCCGCGGCCGCGCGCATCGGCCTCGGCGCCACCCGCACCGCGGAAGGCTACCACCTCCACGACGGTGGTTTCGTCTCGCTCGCCGCGCTCCGAGACGCGCTCGTGCATCCCGACGTTCCGGTGTACGCCACGCCCGAGCGCGCGGAGGTCGACGTGTACGCCACCGGCGCCACCGTGCTCGACCCCTGGCTCGGCGACAAGATCACGCCGGTGCGCTGGCAGGCCCTCACGTTCGACGGTACAAACCTGCCCGTGCCCGTCGTCACGCAACACGCGAGCGTGTTCTGGTGCGGCGGGCTCGAGGCCGCCGGCGCGCGGTGGGCCACGCCCCACCTCGAGGTCGGCGAGACCGTCCCGGTGCCCGACCCCCGCGTGTCCGCCATGCTCGAACGGCTCACGCGCGCGGCGTTCCCGGCCACCGGCGCGCTCACCGGCGCGCGCGCCGGCATCGTCGCCGAGAGCTGCGACGGCCTCCCCCTCGTCGGGCCCATCCCCGGCCGGCCCCGCGCCGTGGCGTGCACCGGGTTCGGGGTGGCCGGCCTCGCGTACGCCCTGCCGTGCGCCCGCGCCGTGGTCGACGGCCTGCTCGGCCGGGCATCCGACGGCGTCCCGGCTCCCTTTCGCGTTACACGCTTCGTGTAGAGGAACGTGGTGGCGGCCCCTCCGACTTTTCGGCTCGACACGCTCGCCGTGCACCTCGTGTCGCGGCTCGAAGCCACGCGTCGCGCGCACCTCGACAACCCCGAAGAAGCCCGCGCGGCCTTCGCGCGTGTCGTCCACGAAGGCGCGGGCGCCCTCGCCCGGGAATGCCGCGACGTGCTCGGGGACGACGTGCAGGCGCACCTCCTCGAGCGTGAAGCGGTCGAGACGTTCCTCCCGCGGTACACGCGGCTCGCCGTCGCGCAGAACGTCACGGAGTCGCGCGGCTACGGGTTCGTCGCGGGCGACGGCCTCTTCACGCGCGTAATCGCGACCGTGCTCGCGCTCGCCGCGGCCGGCGTGCTCGCGCGGTTCCTGCCGGGCATCACGAAGGAGCTCGTTTTTCTCCTCGCGGCGCTCACGCCGGTGGTCCCGGAGATCCGCCTCTGGTGGGCCCGCCGCCGCTGGGCCAACGAGCTCCAGGAGCTCGCGGACGACCTCGGCCGCGTCCAGTCCGCGCACGACGCCCTGCCCACCGTCGCCTCCGACGGCGAACCCTACACGCCCCGCCCGGCCGCGGCGCCCGTCGCGCCCGCCGAACCCGCCGAACCCGCACCGCCCGCGCGCCCGCGCGAGGAGGCCCGCTGATGTCCGACAAGCCCCCCCTCAAGGTCGTCCCGCGCGTGCGGCTCCCGATCGGCGGCACGCCGATCCGTTGGGCGCTCGGCGGGCTCGGCGTGCTCGTCACGCTCACGATCCTGTTCAACGCCTTCACGATCTATGTCAAACCCTGGGAGTTCGCTGTCCGGCAGGTGCTCGTCGGGCCCGGGCAGGGCATCGAGGAGTCCATCATCGGCCCCGGCCTCCACCTCGTGGTGCCCGGCTACGAGCGCTTCCACGTCTTCCCGCGCAACCTCCAGGTCCTCGAGTTCAACGACGACACGATGCAGGGCAGCGCCGAGGCCGCCTCCGCGCCGAGCATCAACATCCAAACGTCCGAAGGCTACCGCGTCGTCGTCGACGTCACCGTCGCCTACCGCATCGTCGACCCCTACAAGGTCCTCACCAAGGTCGGCCCCGGCCGCCTCTACGAGACCTCGCTCGTGCGCCCTCGCGCCGATCCCGTGCTCCGCCAGAAGCTCGGGTCGCTCGACGCCGAGCAGTTCTACGAGGGCGTCCTCCGCCGCCAGAAGGCGCTCGAAGCGCGCGACCAGCTCGAAGCCGACCTCGCCGACTCCGGCATCCAGGTGTGGAGCGTGATGGTGCGCCACTACAAGTACGACGATCGCTACCAGAACGCGATCGAGCAGCGCAAGATCCAGGATCAAACCGTGTTCAAGAACCGCGCCGAGGCCGCGGCCGCGGTCGAGGAAGCCGAGAAGAACCGGGTGCTCGCCGAAGGCAACGCCATCGTCGACGTCGAGAAGGAGCGCGGCGCCGCCGAGGTCTCCAACATCGCGGCCGACAGCGATCTCTACGCCCGCAAGCGCATCGCCGAGGGCGACCTCCTCGTCGCGCTCGCCCAAGCCGAGGCCAAGCGCCTCGAAAACGACGCCCTCTCGGCGGCCGGCGCGTCCAACGTCGTTGGCCTGAAGATGGCGGAAACGCTCAAAAACACGCAGGTCATCATCGTGCCCACGGACGGCCCCGCCGGCGTGAACCCGCTCGACCTCGATCGCCTCATCCAGGGGTGGTGAACATGGCCCTCCTCCTCCTCTCCCTCGCGGCGTGCCTTCCGTACGACACGGGCTCCACCGAAGTCGGCATCCGAACCGCGAAGTTCGCGCTCGTCGGCGAACCCGGCGTCGTGAAGGAAGTGTACCCGTCCGGCGGCACGTTCTTCTTCGCGCCGTTCATCAACGACTGGCACACCTACGACATCGGGCTCCAGAACCTCCAGATGACGCGCGCGGCCGAAACCGGGCAGCGCGCGGGCGACGACTCGCTCCACTTCAAGACGCACGACGGCAACGACATCTCCGTCGACGTCACCGTGGCCTGGCACATCGATCCCGCGAAGGTCGTGTACGTGCTCCAGTTCGTCGGCGCGAACACCAAGTCCGTCGAAGAGCAGCTCGTACGCCCGGTCACGCGCACCCTGCTGCGCGATCTCCTCAACGATCTCCGCTCCGAGCAGTATTACGACGCCGCCATGCGCTTCCAGAAGGCCGAAGAAGCGCGCGAGGCCTGCAACCACTACCTCAACCCGGAAGGCGTCGTGATCGACCAGGTGCTCCTCGGCGAGCACCAGTTCAACCCCGCCTACGAAGAGGTCATCAAGGACAAGACCCTCGCCGAGCAGGAAGCCGCGCGCGTCCGGTCGGAAACCGAGGCAGCCCGCGAGCAGCGGCGCCGCGAGCTCGAGGTGGCCAAGGGCGAAGTCTCGACCGGCATCGAGCAGGCGCGAGGGGAGGGTACGAAGCGTCAACTCGCGGCGGACGCCGCCTACTTCTCGCGGCAGCGCGAGGCCGAGGCGCTCCTCGCCGAAGCGCGGGCAAGGGCGGAAGGCCTCAAGGCCCAGGCGCGCGCGCTCTCCGGCACGGGCGGCCGCAACATGGTGAAGCTCGAGGTCGCCGAGGCGCTGAAGGGCAAGCCGGTCGTCTTCATGCCCGCCAGCGGCACCGACCTCCGCAAGACCGACGTGAACGAGCTCCTCCGCACCTACGGCGCCGGGGCCGCTTCCCAGGAAAAAAGCGGGCAGTGAGCCTCTTCGACGATCGCGGCGCGGTAGTTCGGGTGGGCGTCGCCGCGCTCCTCCTCGCCGCGTTGGGCGGCTGGTACGCCTACTGGGCGCTCGGCGCCGAACAGGGCTGGCGCTGGGCGATGCGCGACCCGGTCGCGCGGGACGGCGCCCCGATGGTGTTCCCGCTCTGGGAAGTCACAAAGGTGGTCGGCCCGGACCACTACGAAATCTCCAAGGTAATCAAGGACATCCCGCTCGCCGGCGACGCGCGCGATCTCCGCGTGGGCGACACCGTCTCCGTTCTCGGCCGCTTCGACGCCTCCGTGCCCATCGTCCGCGTCGAGGTCCGCGAGCTCCACCCGCTCCGCCGCTACAAGGAAATCCTCGGCGTGCTGGGCCTCGCGCTGGTGGTCTGCTGGGTGCCGTTCGCGTTTCGGGTCGTGCGCGGAAGGCTGGTGGAACGTGGCTGATCTCATCACGCACACCTGTGTGGCGTACCTCGTGAAGGCCATCCCCGGCCGCCCCAACGTCGCCACCTTCGTGCTCGGCACGTGCCTGCCCGATCTTCTCGGCCGCGTACCTGGAATGGGCCTCACCTGGCTCCGGTGGTCCATCCCCGCCATCCCCGAGTGGGCGGTGTACGTCTGGGCGCCGCTCCACATGCCCGCCGGCATCCTGTTGTCCTCGTTCCTCCTCTCGTTTCTCTTCCCGGAGGCCGGGCGCCGCGCGGTGTTCCTCAACCTCCTCGGCGGCGGCCTGCTGCACATCGCGGTCGACCTCCTCCAGCGGCACTTCGGCGTCGGCTACCTGCTCTTCTTCCCGTTCTCGTGGTGGGACTTCGAGCTCGGCTGGATTGGCAGCGAAGACACCGTGCGCATCGTGCCGTTCCTCGTTCCGCTCACGGCCGGGGTCGCCCTTTGGCGGAGGCGCGTGCGGGCGCGCTCCGCGGCTGCGTAGAGCGCTTGCTTCATGGGGCAGGGGGGCAGAGCCCCCCCGCAACGCCCCCCCGAACCTACCGCTCGGAGGGGGTGCCGCCGTCTGCTAGAACGGGATCTCCTCGGCCTCGGCCTCCTCCGCCATCGGGGCCGGCGGGGGCGTCGGCGCGCGGCGGGAGGCCGGCGGGGCGTCGGACGCGCCGCGGCCGCGGCCGTTGAGCCAGAGCACGCGGTCGACCAGCAGGCTCACCTCGTACCGAACCACGTTTTCCTTGTCGGTCCACTTGTTGGGGCGGATCGCGCACTCCACCGCGAGCACGTCGCCCTTCTTGGCGTAGGTGGCCACGTACTCGGCCTGCTTGTCGAAGAGGGTGAGGCGGTGCCAGTCCGGCATGTCCACCCACTCGTCGTTGACGCGCTTGCCGTTGGGCGTGGCGATGGACAGCTTCAGGAGCTGCTTCCCGCTCGCCGTGGTGCGAAGCTCGGGATCCTGACCGATGTGGCCGATGAGATAGGCTTTGTTGAGACCCTTCACGTTGTACTCCAGCGCCCGGTGGTTGTCGTCCGGTGCGCGCCGAGCCCTTGTGCAGCCGGTGTGCCATCGTGTTTTCAGGTAGTTACGGGTGTCAACGCTGACGGACGTCGGTCAGGTGACGACGGACGTCCGTCGCGAGCCCCCCGTCAACCCCCCCTCCCCGGACAGATTCTGGCCCGTGTCCGTCCGCCGCCGACCGTACGCGGGCGGGCCGCGCGTGCTACCTTCCCGCCCTCGGAGCGAGCGTGTCGCGACTGGTCGTCATCGAAGGCCTCATCGGCGTCGGAAAGACCACGCTCTGCCGCATCCTCGAGCGGGAGTGGGGCGCCCGCCTCGTGCTCGAGCCGGCAGACGGCAACCCGTTCCTCGCCGAGTTCTACGGCGACCCCACGCGGTTCGCGCTGCCGGCGCAGCTCTTCTACCTGGCCAGCCGCTACCAGCAGCAGCAGGGCATCCGTCAGCCCGACCTCTTCGCGCCGTTCACCATCGCCGACTACCTCTACGCGAAAGACAGGCTCTTCGCCGAGATGACCCTCGGCGGGCACGAGCTCGCGCTCTACAACACCTTCGCCGGTCTGTTGCCCGAGCCGCCCCCCCGGCCCGACCTCGTCGTGTTCCTCGACGCCGACACCGAGGTCATCCGCAGCCGCATCGCGCGCCGCGGCATCCCGGCGGAACAGATCATCCCCGCGCGCTACCTCGACGATCTGCGCCAGCGCTACTACCAGCTCTGGGACAGCTACGACGAAGCGCCGGTCTACGTCATCCGCACGGACGCCATCGACTATGTGTCGGACCCCGACGCACGCGAGCGCGTCCTCCACATGATCTGGGGCTGGTTGGTGGGTCGGCCGGTCCTGGGGGCGCCCGCGCGCTACCGCGGCGTGACCCAGCCCACCCTGTTCGGAGTCTGATGGCACGCATCACCGCGCCCGAGCTCGCCCGCAAGAAGCTCGCCGGCGAGAAGATCGCGATGGTCACCGCCTACGACGCCGCGCAGGCCCGCCTCGTCGACGCCGGCGGCGCCGACATGGTGCTCGTGGGCGACAGCCTCGGCATGGTCGTGCAGGGCCAGCCGGACACCCTCGGGGTCACCCTGCGGGACATGGCGTACCACGGGCGGTGCGTGGCGGCGGGGCTCACCCGGGCGCACCTCACGGTCGATCTCCCGTTCATGACCTACCAGGTGAGCGTGGCCCAGGCCATGCGCAGCGCCGGGCGGCTCGTGCGCGAAGGCAAGGCGCAAAGCGTGAAGTTGGAGGGTGGGGTGCGGTCCGCGCCCGCGATTCGCGCCATCGTCGAGGCCGGCATCCCCGTGGTCGGGCACGTGGGCCTCACCCCGCAGTCCTACCACGCGTTCGGCGGGTTCAAGGTGCAGGGGCGCGAGGCGGACGCCGCGGAGCGCGTGGTGGCCGACGCCCTCGCCGTCGCCGAAGCGGGCGCCTTCTGCGTCGTGCTCGAGATGGTGCCCGCGGAGCTCGCCGCGCGCATCACCGGGCTCGTCGGCATCCCCACGATCGGCATCGGCGCCGGCGCCGGGTGCGACGGCCAGGTGCTCGTGTACAACGATCTGCTGGGGATGGACGCCCGCTTCAAGCCGCGCTTCGTCAAGCGCTTCGCCGACCTCGACACGATGGTGCGCGAGGCCGTCGCCGCCTACGTCGCCGACGTGCGGTCGGGCGCCTTCCCGGCGCCGGAGCACAGCTTTGCGCAGGACCCCACCCGGCTCTACTGACGCGCGCCGCCGCGCGCTTCCGGCCTCGGCCCTGGCCGCGGGTTAGGCGGCGCGCATGCGAATCATCCGCTCCGTCGACGCGATGCACGACCAGGCCCTCTCCTGGCGCCGCCAGGGGAAGCAGGTCGGCTTCGTCCCGACGATGGGCTACCTCCACCGCGGCCACACCACGCTCATCGAGCTGATGCGCCCCCGCTGCGAGCAGCTCGTGGTCAGCATCTACGTCAACCCGCTCCAGTTCGGCCCCAACGAAGATCTCGCCCGGTACCCCCGCGATCCGGAAGGGGACGCCGCGAAGTGCGCCGCCGCCGGATGCGACGTGCTCTTCATGCCCGAGAACCTCTACCCGGCCGACTTCCGCACGAGCGTCACCGTCAAGGGCCTCACCGCCCGCTGGGAGGGCGCGCTCCGGCCCAGCCACTTCGAGGGCGTGGCCACTGTCGTGTGCCGGCTCTTCGGGCTCGTGCAGCCCACGGCCGCGATGTTCGGCGAGAAGGACTACCAGCAGTACGCCGTGCTCCGTTCGATGGCGCGCGACCTCGCGATGGGCATCGAGATCGTCCCCGGGCCGCTCGTGCGGGACGACGACGGCCTCGCGCTCTCCTCGCGCAACGTGTACCTCTCCCCCGAGCAGCGCGGCCGCGCGCTCTCGCTCCACCGCGCGCTCTTCCACATGCGCGGGATGACCACCGAGCCGGACGCCGCCACGCGCATCGCCGCGGGCCTCGCGCGCATCGAGGCCGACAGCGTCGACTACCTCGCCGTGGTCGACCCCGACACGCTCGAGCCCGTCGACGTGATCGACCGCCCCGTGCGCGTCCTCCTCGTCGCCCGGTACGGCTCCGTGCGCCTCCTCGACAACGTCGCCATCGGATGAAGACCTTCCCGTGGGACATCCTGGTCCTCGCCGCGGTGCTCGCGGTGAACCGCCTCGCCGTGCCGGGGTCGCTGTTCAAGCCGGGCCTGTTCTGGGCGATCCAGGCTATGAACATCGGGCTCGCGGCCTACGTCGCGCTCGTTGGGCTCCCGGGGGTGGCCGGGTTCCCCTCGGTGGGGTGGATTGTGGCGGCGCTCCTCACGTTCCACACGTTCCAGAACCTCACGGTCCGGAGCGCGGCGCTCCACAAGCGCGATCGCGAGGCCGCGGAGCGTGACCGTGTGGCCAAGCTCCGCGCCCTCGGCGAGCCCGACGCCCGCCCCGCGGCGCCCTCCGCGCGCACCACGCCGCCCGAAGAGGCGTGACGGGCGCTACTTCGCGGACACCGCGTGGACGACCTCGAGGATCTCCCGCTCTTCGAGCACGCGGTTGCCGGCCTTGGCGCGCGCGCGCACGGCGGAGACGACGTCCGGCGTGACGGCGAGCCCGCGGCTGCGGAGCCAGTAGGCGATGTTGCTGTCGCCCGCCATGTGCCCCACCTCGATCTCCTGGTGGCGCCCGAACCAGCTCGCCGGCACGCCCGAGTACACGCGGTCCGCGAGCCAGTCCGCGCCCTTGTCGAGCGCCTTGATCACGGCCGCGGCGTGCACGCCGGTGCCGGTGCGGAAGGCGTCCTTCCCGAACACGGGGTAGCTCACGGGGATCGGTACGTTGCAGGAAGACGAGCAGAGGTCGACCAGCTCGGCGAGAGACGACAGGTCGCCGTCGTGGTGGCCGAGCAGCTTCATGTTCACGAGGAGCAGGTCGAGCTGGGTGTTGCCGACGCGCTCGCCGATGCCGAGGACACAGCCGTGCACACGATCCGCGCCGGCTTCCACGGCGGTGAGCGCGTTGCCGAGGCCGAACCCGCGATCGTTGTGGCCGTGCCAGTCGATGCGCGTGTTCGTGCCGAGGCCACGAATCAGGTTCTTCGTGAAGTGGATGAGGTTGAACACGCCGTTGGGGGTGGCGTGGCCGACGGTGTCGCACACCGCGAGGCCGTCCGCGCCCTCCTCGATCGCCGCGGTGAACAGCCGCCGGAGCGTGCTCGGGCGGGACCGCGTGGTGTCCTCGGTGACGAACGTGCAGGGAAGACCGGCCTGCTTCGCCATGCGCACCGCGGTGCGCGTGCGCTTCTCGAGCAGGTCTTCGTCCCAGCCTTCGGCGTAGAGCCGGATGGGGGATGCGCCGAGGAACGCCATGACCTCGATGGGGATGCCCACCTTCTGCGAGATCGCGATGATGGGCGCGATGTCGTTCTCGTGGGTGCGCGCGGCGCAGCAGGCCTCGATCGGGAGCTTCTCGTCGCGGATCATCTCCGCGAGCACGGTCGAGTCCGCCACGGCGCGGGGCCCGGCGCCCGGGAGACCGATGTCGGTGACGTGCACGCCCACCTTCGACATCAGCCGAATCATCTGGGCCTTCGCGTCTACCGGGGGGTCGGTGACGGAGGGGCACTGGATGCCGTCGCGGAAGGTCTCGTCGACGTACCGCACCGACCGGAAAGGCGGGGAAACAGCGTCTCCCAGGATGTTCCAGTCGTGGATGACCGTGGATTCTTCGATCGTGCCGTCGGACATAGGAGGACTCCCGCGCGCGCGTCTCTAACGTAGTCTCACGGTGCGCGGGGTGCCCGTGGCGCGCGCCGCCCGGGGGAGCGGCGCGCGGCGGCGGTTCAGAGCAGGCCGCAGGGGACCGCGGAGAACACGAAGGCCACGGAGAGCGCGTCGTTCACGCCGTCGCCGTCGCTGTCGATGTCCGCGAGGCGCTCGACGATCTCGCGCGTGTAGCCGTTGTCCTCGGCGATGGGCACCATCGTCTCGACCGAGATCGCGAACGCCATCACGCCCTCGTTCAGCGCCTCGGTGGCCGTACCTTCCACGATGACACCGCTCACGCTCTCGAGCGTGTAGCCGCCCACCTCCATCGAAGCCGAGCTGATGGTGGTGCGGTAGGTGCCGCTCGTGAACGTGGCGGCCGCGTTCATCACCGCGCGCCCGGAGCCGTCGACCTCGGTGCCCGCGTCGAACGACTCGCTGCCGGAGTAGTTGTCGGACAGGTTCCCGTCGACGTCGGTGGGGGTGAGGAGGCCGGCCTCGAAGGCGTCGTCGCACCAGTCGTCGACGTTCCAGAACTGAAGCACGATCACGTCGGCCGAGGCGGCGAGGGTCTCCGCGAGGCTCGTGTCGAGCGCGCTCTTCGCGAAGGAGAGCACGTTGTCCACGGTGCCGTCTCCGTCGAGGTCCACGCCTTCGGACGACGTGCCCACCACAATCGTCTCGACAACCCAGAGGGCCTCGGCGGGCCCGGCGGGGTCGCACGTGCTCGTGGAGCCGGTGTCGGTGTCCGTATCGGTGTCGGTGTCGGTGTCCGTATCGGTGTCGGTGTCGGCATCCGTGTCGGCGTCCGTATCGGAGTCCGTGTCGGTGTCGGCGTCCGTATCGGAGTCCGTGTCCGTATCGGAGTCCGTGTCGGAGTCCGTGTCCGTGTCGGTGTCCGCGTCGGTGTCGGTGTCCGCGTCGCCGTCGATGTCGCCGGTGTCCGCGGTGTCTTCGAGGCCCGGGTCCTTGTCGGCGCCGGCCTCGTAGTTCGAGGAGCAGCCCACGAGCGCGAGCGACGTGAACGCGGAGAGGAGGAGAAGACGCGTCATGGCAGACTCCCGGATTGGTTCGGGAGCGCCTTTACACGCCACCGGGGGGGCGTGTCAAGCGAATGTCACTGAGCGAAACGGGCCCCTCCGAGGAAGGGCCCGTCCGTGTGGGCGCGGAGGCGGCCGCGCCGCGCTCCGTGCGAGAAGATCAGAGCGCTTCGACGATCACGGCGATGCCCTGGCCGCCGCCGATGCAGGCGCTGCCGAGGCCGTACTTCGCGCCGCGGCGGCGGAGCTCGTGGATGAGCGTGCCGGTGATGCGCGCGCCGGAGGCCCCGAGGGGGTGCCCGAGGGCGATCGCGCCGCCGTTCACGTTCGTCTTGCTTCGGTCGAGGCCGAGGGCCTTCTCCACGGCGAGGTACTGCGGGGCGAAGGCCTCGTTGATCTCGACGAGGTCCATGTCGCCGACGCCGAGGCCCGCGCGCTCGAGCGCCCGCTTCGACGCGGGCACCGGGCCGATGCCCATGATGGTCGGGTCGCAGCCGGAGATGCCCCACGACACGAGGCGCGCGATCGGCGTGAGGCCGTTCGCGGCGGCCCAGGCGCCGTCCGCCACCACGAGGCTCGCGGCGCCGTCACAGATGCCCGACGCGTTGCCCGGCGTGATGAGGCCGTCCTTCTTGAACACGGTCGGGAGCTTCCCAAGGGACTCCATCGTGCTCTTGCGCGGGTGCTCGTCCACCGAGAAGCTGATGTCGCCCTTCTTCGACTTGAGGATGAAGGGCACGATCTCGTCGTTGAACTTCCCGGCTTCCTGCGCGGCCGCCCAGCGCTCTTGGCTGGCGAGCGCCACCTCGTCCACCTGCTCGCGGGTGAGGCCGTACTGCTCGCCGAGCTTCTCCGCCGTCATCGCCATCGGCATGCCGGTCTGCGTGTCGGTGAGGCACTCCCAGAGGAGATCCTTGATGGCGGGGGGCTTGCCGAAGCGCGCCGCGCCGTCGCGCATCCCGTGGATGACGTGGGGGGCCATGCTCATCGCCTCCGACCCGCCGGCGAGCACCACGTTCGCCTGGCCGGTGAGGATCTGCTCCGCCGCGGTGATCACGGCCTGGAAGCCCGACCCGCAGAGGCGCGCCACGCCGAGCGCGGGCACTTCCATCGGGATGCCGACGCGGAGGCCCACGTGGCGGGGGAGGTAGATGCCGTCGTTGCTGGTCTGGAGCACGTTGCCGTAGATGACGTGATCCACCTGGTCGGGACGGACGCCGGCGCGCTCGAGCGCGGCCTTCGCGGTGGGCACCGCGAGATCCTGGGCGTTGATGTCCTTGAGTGCGCCGCCCTGGGCGCCAAACGCGGTGCGGACGGCGGAGAGGAAGACGACTTCGCGGTTCTGGACGGAGAGCATGGGGCTCCTGTTGGGGCGCGCTCCTTAACCGGTGCCGATGGCCGAGCCCGAGCGAAAGGTGCGCGGACCTCCCGGTGCCGGGGGGGCCGACGGCGAGCCGAGACAGCGTGGGTCCCCGGC
>CAXNIN010000055.1:0-15990 GCA_964202365.1 Myxococcota bacterium
CGCGCTCGAAGACGTGATCGACTGCGCCGACGGCGAAGGCGACGCCTACTGCGCCGACGGCGTCGCGTTCGTCGCGCGCGGCGTGGCGACACTTCCTTCCTGGCAGGGCGCCGACCGCATGTTCAGCACGGACGCCGACGGTGTCCCCACGCCGCAGGGCGAGGAGGGCGTCGCCTTCTGGCTCCTCGTGCCCGAGAGCGCTCGCGCCGCTCCGGCCCCGCTCGTCGTGTTGCAGCACGGGCTGGGCGGCCGCAGCACGGATCTCGTGGGCTTCGGCCAGCAGCTCGTGCCCGCGGGCCACGCGGTGATCGCGATCGACGCCGTGGCCCACGGCGACCGCCCCCACGAAGACGACACCACGCTCGCGTTCTTCGGCATCGACTTCGACGCGTGGCTCGTGGGCGTGGCCCGCGACAACATCCGCCAGACCGCCGCCGATCACCACGCGATCCGCGCGCTCGTGGCGAAGTCCGTCGCGGACGACGGCACCTTCGCCGGCCAGCCCTTCCACATCGACGCGGAGCGCGCCGCCTACGTGGGCCAGTCGCTCGGCGGCATCATCGGCTCCACCACGTGCGCGCTCGACACCGGGCTCGACCAGTGCGTGCTGAACGTGCCCGGCGGGCGCCTCGTGGAGGTGGTTCGGGCCAACGCGGCGTACGCGACGCTCATGAACATCTACTTCGACCCCAACGAACAGCAGGCGGAGATCGAGCTCTTCAGCGCGCTCGCGCAGATGGTGGTGGACCCCGCCGACCCCGCGCTTAACGCCCCGCGCATCCTCTCCGAAGCGCCCGCGCGGCCCGTGCTCGTGCAGGAGGCCACGGACGATCTCACCGTCGCGAACCAGACCACCGAGCTCATGGCGCGCGCCATGGGGATTCCGCTTCTCCTGCCCTCCATCGAGGACATCCGCGGGCTCTCGCAGGCCGCGATGCCCGTGCAGGACAACGTGGCCGGGGTCGACGGCGACGTGACCGCGGGCCTCGCCCAGTTCCAGGCCAGCCACGGCTTCCTCACGTTCGGCGGGGGAGAAGAGGGCGCGCGCGCGCTCCGGCAGCTCCTCGGTTTTCTCGACGAAGGCCGCATCGTGGCCGGCGAGGCGGGCGAATAGCTTTCCCGCCGCTGTGATTCGGCGCCGTGGAACGTGCGGGTATAGCCACGGTCCGGGTACGTTGGCGAGACAGGGAGTCTCGGCATGATCGTCCTGCTCGCCGGCATCGCCGCGGCCGCGCCCGCCTTCACCGACCTCGGCCTCGTGCTCACGTCGCCCGCGGACGGCCCCTTCTCCGCGGGCGTGAACGCCCCCACGGCCGCGTGGGACGGCACCCAGTACGTCCTCTACTTCGAGGCCCCCGGCCGCACGTCCGACGTGCCCTCCGACTGCGCCTCCACCTACTGGATCGGCCGCGCCACCTCGCCCGACGGCCTCACGTGGACCCTCCACGACGAGCCCGTGCTCGTCCCCGACCGCGCCAACCCCACGAGCGTGTACTCCTGCGCCGTGTCGCAGCCCGCCGTCGTGTTCGACGGCATCACCTGGCACCTCTTCTTCGCCATGGGCGACCAGAAGCAGGACAGCTCCTCGTCCGGCAACCTCGCGGCCGGCATCGGCTACGCCACCAGCACCGACGGCCTCTCGTTCACCGTGCTCCAGGCGCCCTCCGCGCTCGGGGACTTCGGCGACGGCGACCCCGAATGGCACGACCCGGACGGCGGCGCGCAGACGCTGAACGTCGGCATGCCGAGCGCCACGCTCCTCAACGACGAGATCCGGCTCGTCTACCAGTCGTCCACCCGGATGTACGCGGCGAAGTTCAGCCTCGCCACCGGGTTCTGGAGCATCTGGGACCCCGACGTCTCCGGCGCGTTCACCGGCTTGTCGTGGGCGGCCTACGGCGTGTTCTCGCCGGGCCTCTACTGCGACGACGACGCCGAGCAGCTTGGGATGGTCGTGGGCGGCTACACCGAGAGCACGTTCACCACGCGCTCCGCGGGCATCGCCACGTCGGACAACCTCGTGGACTGGACCGTGGGCGAGGGGTTCGTCGAGCCGATCTTCGCGGGGTTGAACCACCTCGACGTGCTGCCCGCCGGCGACGACAAGCTCGTCTTCTACTCGATGACCGACCCGAGCACCGGGCTCAAGGCCATCGGCCTCGCGGCCACCTCGGCCGGGTGGGGCACGCCCGACGCGCGGGTGTGCGCCTGGGAAGAAGTGGTGCCCGACACCGGGGATTCCGGCGACACCGGCGACACGGACACCGACACGGACACGGACACCGATACGGACACCGACACCGACACCGATACGGACTCCGACACCGACACGGCGGTCGACTCGGACACGGACAACGCCGACGACACGGGTGGGGACACCACGGATGACGGCGGGTGCGGCTGCGACACCGGCGCCACCGCGCCGATCGGGCTCCTGGGCGCGGTCGGGGCGCTCGCGCTGGTTCGGCGGCGTCGCCGCGGGTAGGTCGGGGGCATCTTGGGGCGGGGGGAGGGGGCCCCCCGCAACGCCCCCCCGATCTCCGACGCCGCGGGCCCTACGGGAAGACGAGCCGGTGCGTGCCGACGTGCCCGGGGAGGTCCGCGTCCGGCGGCCCGGTCACTTCCACCGCGCCCTCCGGCGTGACGCGCGCCGCGAGTCTGTCGCGCGCCGGTGGTCACGGCGTTGCGTCGGGGCCGCACCGGAGCTGGCCGTTCGCCTCGGCGCGCGGGGCCTTACCCCGCCGGGGGGCGTTGCGGGGGGAATCCCCCCGCCCCAAGAACGGACGCCGAACGCCGGACTAGATGTGCGCGCTCTTCCCGAGCCCAACCGCCACGGCTTCGTACATCGCTTCGCCGAGGGTGGGGTGCGCGAACACGGTGTGGAGCACGGCCTCGGCGGTCATCTCGCCGGCACGGGCCACCACGAACGTGGAGAGCAGCTCGCTCGCGTCGTGACCGATGATGTGCGCGCCGAGGATCTCACCGTACTTCTTCCCGATGATCACCTTTACGAGGCCGGCGGTGTGGCCCGTGCCGCGCGCCTTGCCGTTGGCGGCGAAGGGGTAGCGGCCCACGGTGAATTCGAGGCCCTCGGCGGCGGCGGCTTCTTCGGTGAGCCCGACGCTGGCGATCTGCGGCTGGCAGTACGTGGCGGCGGGCATGTTGGCGTAGTCGACATCAGGGGCGTGGTGGCCGGCGATGCGATCGATGCAGCAATGCGCTTCGGCGTAGGCGGTGTGCGCGAGCGCGGGGGGGCCGCACACGTCGCCGATGGCGTAGAAGCCCGGCGCGGTGGTGCGGTAGCTCGTGTCGTGCTTGACGAAGCCCTTCTCGAGCTGGATGCCCACCTTCTCGAGCCCGAGGCCCTCGACGTTCGGCGCGATGCCGATGGCGAGGAGGCACATGTCGGCGTGGAGCGCGCGGCCGTCGGCGAGCGTGACGACCACGCCGTCGCCGTCGCGGGCGACCGACTTGCAGAGGGTGCCGATCTCGGTCTTGATGCCGAGCTTCTTGTAGGCGCGGGCGAGCTCGGCGGCGATCTCGGCGTCTTCGATGGGGCAGAGGCGCGCGGCGCCCTCGACCACGGTGACGTCGGTGCCGAAGGCGTTCCAGAAGTAGGCGAACTCGAGGCCGATCGCGCCACTCCCGAGGACGATCGCCGACTTCGGCTGCGTCGTGTTCACGATGGCGTCGCGGTAGGTGACGATCTTCTCGCCGTCGGGCTGGATGCCCGGGAACGTGCGCGCGCGGGCGCCCGTCGCGATGACGATGTGTTTGGCCTCGTGGACTTCTTCGCCGGTGGACGACGTGACGCGCACCTTGCCCGGCCCCTCGATGACCGCCGTGCCCTGAATCGACGTGACGCCGTACTTCGTGAAGAGCGACTTCACGCCGCGCTCGCTCTGGTCGGCGACGCGGCGGGAGCGGGCGATCACCTTGGCGAAGTCTGCGCGGGGGTTGTCGCAGGCGAGGCCGAAGCTGGTGGCTTCGTCCTTGAGGAACAGGAAGTGTTCCGCCGACTTCAGGAGCGCCTTGCTCGGGATGCAGCCCCAGTTGAGGCAAACGCCGCCCAGCTTCTCCTTCTCGATACACGCGGCGGTGAGCCCAAGCTGCTGCGCGCGGATCGCCGCGACGTAGCCGCCCGGCCCGGAGCCGATGACGAGGACGTCCCACACCTTCCCGGTCGAAGCGGCCATCAGAGCGCCATCATCGCGGGGAGCTCGACGTAGCCGCGGAGCGCCGCGAGGAACTTCGCGCCGAGGGCGCCGTCGATGACGCGGTGGTCACACGTCATCGTGACCTTCATCCGCCAGCCGACCGTGAGCGCGCCGTTCTCGACGACGGGCACCTGCTGCACGGAGCCGACGGCGAGGATGCCCGCCTCGGGGGGATTCAGGATGGCGGTGAAGTGGTCGATCTCGAACATGCCGAGGTTCGACACGGAGAAGCTACCGCCCGTGTACTCCTCGGGCATCAGCTTGCCTTCCTTCGCGCGGCCCGCGAGCTCGCGGACCTCGGCGGCGATCTGGCGCACCGACTTCGTCTCCGCGGAGCGGATCACCGGCGTGATGAGGCCCTCGGGGAGGGCGACCGCCACGCTGATGTCGACCGCGCCGCGGCGGAGGATGCTGTCGCCCTGCCACGCGGCGTTGCACTCCGGAACGTCCACGAGGGCCTGGGCGACGGCCTTGAGGAGGAGGTCGTTGTGGCTGACCTTCACCCCGCGCTTGCCGGCCTGCTCCTTGAGCGCCACGAAGCCCGCGGCGTCGAAGGTGGAGGTCAGGTAGAAGACGGGCACCTGTTGGTGCACGTCGGTGAGGCGGCGCGCGATGGTCTTGCGCATCTGCGTCGCGCGAACGGTGGTGTCGGCCTTGCCGGCCACCGTCGCAACCGCGGCCGCCTTCGGCGCGCTGGCGGCGGCTTCGATGTCGGCGGCGACGATGCGCCCGCCGGGCCCGGAGCCCTTCACGTTCCTAAGCGACACGCCCTTGTCGGCCGCCATCGCCTTCGCGAGCGGGCTCGCGACCACGCGGGGGCCGGCGGCGACGTACACGCCGAGGGGCTCCATGATGGCGTCGGGGATTGGGCGGCCCATCCAGGTGAGGGTGGGCACCACGCCGGCCGCCACGGGCACGTCCGGGGGGGCGGCCACCGGGGCCGCGGGCGCGGCGGGGGGCGGCGCGGCGGGCGCCGCGGGCGGAGCGGCCACGACGGGCGCCGCGGGCGTCGGCTCGGCGGCGGGCTTGGCGGCCGGGGCCGGCGCGCCCTTGGTGGCGGCGTACTCGGCGAGGAGCGCGGAGATGTCTTCGCCGGGGGCGCCGAGGATGGCGATGGGGGCGTCGACCGCCACCTCGTCGCCTTCCCGGGCGAGGAGCTTGAGCACCGTGGTCTTGTCGAAGACCTCGATGTCCATGGCGGCCTTGTCGGTCTCCACGGCGCCGACGACGGAGCCGGCGGTGAGCGCGGCGCCTTCGGCCACGCTCCACTTGCCGCTCACGCCGGAGGTCATCGTGGGTGTGGCCTGAGGCATGCGCAGGAACTGGGCCATCAGCGCGCCCCCCCGTTCGTGGTAGCGGTGCGGCCGACGGTCTGCTGGACGGCGTCGACGATGCGCTCGGGGGTGATGATCACCTGCTTCTCGAGCACGGGCGAGTAGGGCATGGGCACGTCGCGGTTGGTGACGCGGCGCACCGGGGCGTCGAGGAGATCGAAGCACGTCTCCTGGATGCGGGCCGCGAGCTCGGCGGCCATGCCGGCGAACGCGAAGCCTTCCTGCACGATGACCACGCGGTGCGTCTTCGCGACGGCGGCGAAGATGGCCTCGTGGTCGAGCGGGCGGATCGAGCGGAGGTCGAGCACCTGCGCGGAGACGCCTTCCTTCTCGAGGGTGGCGGCGGCGGTGAGGCAGGTGTGCACCTGCTTGCCCCACGTGATGATGGTGACGTCGGTGCCGTCCCGCTTCATGTCGGCCTTGCCGAGCGGAATCGTGTACTCCTCCGCCGGAACCTCGCCCTTGAGCCCGTAGAGCATCTCGCTCTCGAGGAAGATCACGGGGTTGTCGTCGCGGATGGCGCTCTTGAGCAGCCCGCAGGCGTCGTACGGGGTGGCGACGGACACCACCTTCACGCCGGGGAAGTGCGCGTAGATGGACTCCACCGAGGTGGAGTGCTGCGAGGCGAGGTTCTCCGCCGCGCCGTTCGCGCCGCGGAAGACGATCGGGCACTTGTACTGGCCGGCGCTCATCTGGTAGATGCGGGCCGCCGAATTGATGACCTGGTCGTACGCGACGAGGCTGAAGTTGAACGTCATGAACTCGATGATGGGCCGCATGCCCACCATGGCGGCGCCCACGCCGAGGCCGGCGAAGCCGTTCTCGGAGATGGGGGTGTCGACCACGCGCTCGGGGCCGAACTCCTCGAGCATGCCCTGGCTTACCTTGTAGGCGCCGTCGTAGTAGGCGACCTCTTCGCCCATCAGGAAGATGTTCGGGTCACGACGCATCTCCTCGGACATGGCGCGGCGGAGCGCCTCGCGCATCTGGAGCACGGGCATCAGCGCTTCTCCTCGGTGCCCGCCGCCACGGTCGTGTCGGGGGCGTAGGTGTAGTCGTAGAGGTGGGTGGGGTCCGGCCAGGGGCTCTCTTCCGCGAACTTCACGGAGTCGTCGGCTTCGGCGTCGACCGAGGCGCGCACCGCCTCGAGGTCTTCCGCGGAGTAGCCGAAGTCCTGCAGGAGCCGACGTTCGGAGATCGCGAGGGGGTCGGACTTCTTCTTCTCTTCGAGCTCGCCGCTGGGGCGGTACTTCGCGGGGTCCGACATGGAGTGGCCGCGGTAGCGGTACGTGATGGCCTCGAGGATGACCGGGCCCTGGCCCGAACGCGCGAACTCGACGGCGGCGCTCACCCGGTCGCGCACGTGCTCCACGTCGAAGCCGTCGAACTGCTCGCGCACCATGCCGACGCCGAGGCCGCGGAGGCTCATGTCGATGAGCGCGGACTGGCGGTCGATGGCGGTGCCCATCGCGTAGTAGTTGTTTTCGCAGAGGAACACGACCGGCAGCTTGTAGAGCTGCGCGAGGCAGAGGGCCTCGAAGAAGGCGCCCTGGTGGGCCGCGCCGTCGCCGAAGAAGCACACGGCGACGCCGCCGGTCTTGCGCTGCTTCAGCCCCCAGGCCACGCCGGCCGCGAGGGGCACGTGCGCGCCCACGATGCCGTAGCCGCCCATGAAGTTGACGCTGCTGTCGAACAGGTGCATCGAGCCGCCGAGGCCCTGCGTGCAGCCCGTCGCCTTGCCGAAGAGCTCGGCCATCACGGCGCGGGCGGAGACCCCCTTCGCCATCGCCTGCCCGTGTTCACGGTAGGCGGTGATCCAGTGATCTTCCGGCTTGCAGGCCGCGGCCGCGCCCACCGCCACCGACTCCTGGCCGATGTAGAGGTGGCAGAAGCCGAAGATCTTGCGCTGCGTGTAGGCCTTCGCGGCGAGCTCCTCCACGCGTCGAATTAGGTGCATCTGCCGGTACAACGCGAGCAGCTCTTCACGGGCAACAGCCGGGAGGGAGGAGCGCTCGGGGAGCGGGGGCGGCGTCGGGGCGGTCGCGGTCAAGGGCGGCTCCTGTGCCAACGGGGGAGGTCATCCCGTGCGTTCGGACCGCGAATCCTATCGCGAGCCGGGCGCGTCGCCCACCGGACCGGTCGTCGCGCCGCGGTGCGGTGCGGTTAGGAGGTGGGCGGAGGGCCATCGCGATGTCCGAGGCGATCACGCGCGGGGTGAAGGTGTCGGTTCGACCGGACTATCTCGAGCATCAGTCCGATCCGCGGAACGGGCTCTGGATGTTTGCGTACCACGTGCGCATCACGAACGAGGGCGCGGACACCGTGCAGCTCTTGAGCCGCCACTGGATCATCACCGACGCCACCGGCCGCGTGGAAGAGGTGCGCGGGCCCGGCGTCGTGGGCGAACAACCCGTGCTCGAACCTGGGCAGTCCTTCGACTACGCGAGCGGGTGCCCCCTGCCCACGCCAATGGGCACGATGCACGGCACGTTTCAGCTCGTCACGCGCCGCGGCGAGCGCTTCGACGCCGAGATCGCGCCGTTCACCCTCGCCGAACCGTACACGGTGAACTGATGTCCGACGCCCTCGACCCCGCCCTGCTCGAGCGCATCGCCGACCTCGAAGAGATTGTGGCCGACGAGCCCGACGACCACACCGCGCGCTTCATGCTCGCGACGGAGCTCGCGAAGGCCGGCCGCCACACGCTCGCCATCCCCCACTTCCTCGCCGTGCTCGTCGCCGACGCCGAGTACACCGCCGCCTACCGTGGTTTGGGCCGCGCATACGTCGCGACCGGCGAACCCGCTCTCGCGAAGGACATCTTCGAGAAGGGGCTCGTCGTGGCCGATCGTACCGGCGATTACCAGTCCGGCAAGGAGATGGAGGTCTTCCTCCGTCGGTACACCGAAGGGTAGGGGCGCCGGCCTCCCGAGGGGGCAGGGGCGTCGCGAGCCAGGGCCGGCGGGCGGGCGTGCGCCTTCAGTCGGCCGCGCACGCTGGGACGGCGTCGTACGTGACGCGGACCATGTCGCCGATGCGCGGCAGGCGCTCCGTCGGGAACGTGATTTCGTTGGTCGTCGCGTCGAAGGTCCACGCGGTGGTGACCTCCCCCGCGACCGCCATCGCGAGCGTGTCGGGCCACGGCGCGCGGGAGAGCGGCCACGTCTCCTGCCGGACGAGCGCGGCTTCGGCGACCGTGGCGAGGTTCGTCGCGAGGTCGTCGCACGCGGAGAGGTAGCCCCCGCCGGTGGCGGTGACGACGAGGTCCCAGGCGTCGTCGCGCACGCCGCAGCTCGTGCCGTCGGGCGCGATCACCCAGGCGGACACGTCGTCCGGGTCGGTCTTGGTGCCCTCGAACGTGCGCGTGTACACGCCGTGCGCCTGCGGGGCGGGCGCGGCGCTGTCCGTGAGGCCCACCACCGCCATCGTGGCGCGGGTGCGCGCGAGGTCTGGGTTGCAGCCGTCCACGGTGGATTCGATGATGGCGCGCTCGAGGAGCGCGAGGGTGTGCTCGGTGCCGCTCGTCGCGAGCAGCAGCGTGAGGGCGGCGGCGCCCTCGTCGTCGGTCATCGTCTCCTCGGGGAGGAGCCCGTTGACGAGGCAGCCGTCGTCGGCGCGGATGGCGGCCACCTGGTAGTCGGCGTTGGCGGACTGGAGGGGGCCCGTGAGGGCGGGCAGGGCCTCGAGCAGGGCCGTGGCGAGCGCGTCGGTGTCGGCGCCGCCTACGGCGATCACGACGTCGAGCGCCTTTCCGAAGGTGATGAACGTGTCGGTGACGCGCTCGTTGTCGGTGGCGACGCCGTCGAGCGTCACCGCCGCCACGGGGTTGAGCGGGTCGTCGGAGCGCACCACGAGGCTCGCCGCGTACGCGGGGGCGCCCGGCGGGGTGAAGTGCACGTCGACCGTGGCGGCTTCGCCGGGCGCGATGGTCCAGGGGAGGGGGCCCGCGTCGGCGAGGTCGACGTCGAAGGTGGCGTCGCCGCCGTCGATTGTCAGATCGGTGACGACGAGGGGGTCGTCGCCGTCGTTGCGCACCGTGACCGCGCGCGTCTCGGAGCAGCGCGCGTCGATCGTGCCGAAGTCGAGCGCCGGCGGGTCGAGGGCGAGCGCGGGCGCGCCCACGTGCGCGCGGAGGTCGAGCGTGAGGAGGGGCTCGTCGGGATCGTCGCTCGGGAGGAGGATGCGGGCGGCCGACGCGCCGATGGCGCCGGCGCCGAACGTGAGGTCGAAGACGACGGAGGCGCCCGCCGCGAGCGTGGCGGCGGCGCCGCCGGGCCCGCCGAGCGTGAACTCGCCGGTCGGGTCGTCCAGGATGGGGGTGGCGAGCGCGAGCGGGAGGTCGCCGGCGTTGGTGACGGTGAGCGTGCCGGTGAGCGGCTCGTCGAGGCGGGCGCGGCCGAGGTCGACGACCAGCGAGTCCACCGCGATGTCCGGGCCCACGGGCGGCGCCGGCGGCGGCGCGGTGTCGCGCGGCGCCGGTGCGGGGACGCAGGCGAACAGCAGCAGGAGCACCGTGCCCTCCGGGCGGGAGCATAGCCGGGTTCCGGCGCGGGGCGCGCGTCCCGGTGCGACCGGCGTGTGAACGTCTTAGACGCGCGACGTGGAGGGGGAATGGCCGAGCGCGATTCGACGGACGAGCACGAAGAAGCCGCCGAGCGCGGGCCCGAGCGAGCCGAACGGGGCGGCGGCCGCTTCCGGCGTCTGGGGCGGCGTATCCTCGGGGAGTCGGCCGAGGGCGAGAAGCCCGAGCCGCGCGCCGACGGGCGGCCGGAGCGCACCATCCTCGGGGACGCCCGCGAGGTGTTCGGCGCGGTGCTCGAGGGGAGCGACAAGGCGAAGACCGAGGTTGTCCGCGCGGTCGCGCGCGAGGTGCGCACCTACCTCGAGGAGCTCGGCCTCAAGGACGACATCCACCACCTGCTCACGAACTACTCCTTCGAGATTCACGCGAGCGTGAACCTGCGAAAGCTCGCCGAGGCCGACAAGGCCCCCCGCGAGCCGCGCCGCGACCCCCGGGCGGGCAAGCCGACCAAGCGGGAAGAGGAGTCGGAAGGTGAGTAGTTCCCCGGCTACCGGTCGTCGACGAGCGCGCGTACGGCGGCGGGCCAGCCCGCGATGGTGTTGAGCGTGGCCGCGTAGTAGCCCATGTGCGTGCTGTACCCGAACTCCCGGCGGGGGTCCGAGTTGATCTCGGGGAGGAGCCACGTGTGGAGCGTGTCCGCCTCGTCCGCGAGCGCGAGGCTCTCCATCACGTAGGAGACTTCCACCAGCTTCGCGTCGTACCTTGCGGCACACGCCTCGTTCGCGAGGCAGAAGGTGAACAGTCGGCCGTACGCGCTCCACGGGTAGTAGTAGAGCGACGTGAACGTCTGGTCCGTGCCCCACGGGATGATCTGGAAGCGGCCCGTTCGGGGGTCGTGGTAGAGGCGGTAGTTGTTGCGGGTGGTGTAGCCGTCCCAGTGCAGGATGAGCGCTTCGACCGCCATGTTCGTGAGGAGCTCATCCATGTCGACGAGCTCTTCGAGGGCGGTGATGCCGGCGTCGTCCGAGGCGCCGTCGAGCACCGCGATCACCGCGGTGAGGTCGCTCCGGTCGGCGCTGTCGGGGCCCTCGTCGTAGTCGAAGCTGTTCTCGTAGCCGGCGAAGAGGTCCACGCCGTACGCGCCCTCGTAGAGCGCCCCGCTGGAATCGCCGTACCACCGGTCGAGGAACCGGTCGTCGATGCTCTCGACGAGGAGGTAGAGCCCGAAGTCCTCGCCGTTCACCGACACCCGCGCGTAGCCGACGCGCGGCGCGGGGACGCCCACCGCGCGGTAGAGCAGGTACGACAGGTGCTCGTTCACGTAGCTCGGGTCTTGCACCATGTTGTTGAGCGTGAGCCCCTCGATCCCCCGCCACTCGCGGTCCTCGTAGCGGTTCAAGTCAACCTTGAAGCCGCACTTCTGGTCGAGCGTGCGCGACGAGCCGACGTACGCCTTGAGCCGCACGCCCACCGAGGGGTACGCGATTCCCTCGATGGTCACCCCGCCTTCCACCCACGAGAGGCGGTTCGCGCGGAGGCTCGCCTCGTCGTCGGCGTCGAGCGCGATCTCCACGTGCGTGAGGGTGTCGAGCTGAAAGACGGTGTCGGAGCGATCGAGCGAGGCGCTGGGCGTGTCTCCGTTGGGGGCGTCCGGTGTGGTGTCGATGGTGGGCGCCCAGGTGCCGCCGTCCGGGTGGCGGGCCCACGCCACGTCGGCGTCGAGCGCGCCGAGGGCGAGGCGGTCCGACGCGGTGCCCTGCCAGGCCACGGTGAGCTCGTCGCCGTCGGCGTCGAGGGAGAACGGCGCGTGGGTCGGGCCCTCGCCGGCGTCGGCGAAGATCACGAGGCGGGCGCCGGGCTCGAGCGTGCCTTCGCCGCCCATCCACACGCGGCCGCTCTTGTCGGTCACCGTGAGGTCGTTCAGTTCGACCGCGACGGCATCGGCGTTGTAGAGCTCGATCCAGTCGGGGAGCGCGCCTTCCACCTGCCAGGCCGACGTGTTCTTCGACATCACCTCGTTGAGCAGCACGCGCGGCGGCGGCGGCTCCTCGGGGGCGGGCGGGTGGGTGTCGGGCGGCGGGCCGAGGTCCGTGTCGGCAACGTCCGCTTCTTCCTCCGGTGGGGACCACAAGCCGCCCACGACATCCGAGCCGGACGGCTGGATGGGGACGAAACACGCGAGCAGGAGGAGGCCGATCGACACCTCCGCACGCTACCTCATTCGCCGCGCTCCCGCTCGACGTCCAGCTCCTTGATGCGAATCAGGACGCCCTCCTCGCGGGCCCAGTACGCCAGATCGTCCGTTGTGATGCTGTTGAGCTTGTCGAGCAGCTCCGCGGCGTCCGTACCCGCGCCGTCGAGCCGACTGATCGCGAGGCGGCCCTCCTTCGCGGCGGCGCGGAGGTCGGCGAGGAGCGCGGGGAGCTCGTCGGGCGGGACGTTCGCGACGAGGGCGTCGAGCCGCTGCACCGCGCCGTCCGCGCGCGCGAGCACGGGCACGGCGGCGTCGCTCGCGCGCTTCACCGAGCTGAACGTGCCGCGCGCCGCGCCGAGGGTGTCGCGGGCGTCGCCGATGAGCGCGGGGAGCGTCTCGCTCGCGTCGGCGGCGTTCTGGAGGAGCCGCTCGGCGTCCGCGAGCATCCGGGCGGGGCGCTCCGGGTCGGCCGCGAGGGCCTGATCGAGCGAGGCGCCCACCTTGGCGAGCGTGTCGGGCGAGACGGCGTCGAGCAGGGGCGCCATCCGGGTGACGAGCTGGTCGATCTCCACCTGGCCGCGCGTGTTCTCGAGCACGTCGCCGTCCTTCAAGAGCGGCGCCTCCTTGCTCTCCGGCACGAGCTCCACGTACTTCTCGCCGAGCACCGAACGCGCGCGCACCACGACGACGACATCGTTGCGCACGCCGGCGTCGGCCTCGATGGCGAGCGTCGCGCGCGCCTTGTCGAAGTCCACCTCGAGCGCCTCCACGCGGCCCACGGGCACGCCGGCGATGCTCACCATCGCGCCGGTGGAGAGGCCCACGGCGTCGTTCAGCAACACATCGACCACCACGTGATCGCCGAGGCCGCGGATGGCGCCCACCTGGAGCGCGAGGCCCGCGAGCACGCCGAGCGCCACCAGCATCATGCAGCCGACGCCGACTTCGTTTCGCCCCGGGATGGCCATTCGGGCGCGGCCTATCCCAGCCGCGGGAGCGTCGCCATCGACGGGTCGGCGGGGTCGGGCAGGACCAGGTTTCGGCCGAGGAAGCGCCGCACCATCGGGTGGTCGGCGTGGATCACCTCGTCCTTCGTGCCGTTGGCCACCACCTTCCCCTGGTAGAGCATGCAGATGCGGTCGGCCACGTTCACCGTGCCGACGATGTCGTGGCTGATCACCACGAACGTCATGTGGAGCCGCTCCTTCATCGTGACGATGAGGCCGTCGATGGCGTCGCTCGTCATCGGGTCGAGCCCGGAGTTCGGCTCGTCGAACAGCACGATCTCGGGCTGGTTCACGATGGCGCGGGCGAGGCCCACGCGCTTGCGCTGGCCGCCCGAGAGCGCCGTGGTCGGGCGGTTGTAGAGCCCGGGCAGCTCGACCATCTCGAGCACTTCCTCCACCCGTTCGCGCCGGGCCCGCGCGGTGAGGTCGGGGCGGTGGCGATCGAGGGGGAAGGAGATGTTCTCGCCGGTGGAGAGCGAGTCGAACAGGGCGCCGTCCTGAAAGAGCATCCCGATGCGCTTCCGTACGGCGTACACCTCGCGCTCGGGCGCGCGGGCCATGTCCACCCCGAACACCCGCACCGCGCCTGCGTCCGGGCGCAAGAGCCCCACGATGTGCTTGAGGAGCACGCTCTTGCCGGTGCCGGACGGGCCGATGACCGCGGTGGTCTGGCCGCGCGGCATCACGAGGTCCACCCCGTCGAGCACGACGAGGTCGCCGAACCGCTTGGAGACGCCCACGAGCTCGATGGGGGGCGAGGAGTCGGTCATCCGTAGAGCGCCTGGGACACGAGGTAGTTGATGCTCACGCACACGACGCTCGACACGACGACCGCCGCGTTGGTGGCCTGCCCCACCCCCGCCGGCCCGCGGGCGCTCGTGAAGCCGAAGTAGCAGCTCACGAGGCTGATCACGACGCCGAACACGAGCCCCTTGAGCTCGCACACCATCAGGTCCCAGGCGCTGATCGACCCCTGCACGAGCGCGATGAACTCGGCGCCGTTGAGCCCCAGCTGCGCGGTTGCGACGGCGAAGCTCGACACGAGCGTCGTTGCGATGGCGATGCTCGTGAGGGCGGGCATCACGAGCGCGATCGCGAGGACGCGCGGGGTGACGAGCCACCAGAGGGGGTTCACCGCCATCACCTCGAGGGCGTCGATCTGTTCGCGGGTGCGCATCACCGCGATCTGGCTCGCCATCTCGGTGCCGGCCTTCGCGGCCACCATCGACGCGGCGATGATGGGCGCGAGCTCGCGCACGCCGGCGAGCGCGACGAACATGCCGACGAGCCGCTGGCCGCCGAGCGGCGTGAACGCGGCGTAGCCCTGGAGCGCGAGGTTCGACCCCACGAAGACGCTGATCGCGATGAGCACCGGGAGCGACTGCACGCCGATGCGGTAGGCCTCCTCGATGGTGCGGCCCGGCGGCGGGCGGCGCGCCCCGGCCGCGCGCACGAAGTCCAGCACGAACAGGCCGAAGCGCCCGACGGTGGCGAGCAGAGCGGTCACAGCGCGAACATCGCGGAGGTGAGCAGGTAGTTCGCGCCCATGAACAGGAGCACGGCGTGCACCACGGTGTCGTTGACGCCCTTGCCGACGCCGGCCGCGCCGCCCGACGCGAAGAAGCCGTGCCAACACGCCACGAGCCCGATGAGGAGCCCGAACACGAGGGTCTTGATCGTGCCCGCGACGAGGTCGAACGGCTCGGTGAACGCCCACAGGTTCGCGAGGAACACCCCCGCGGGCTCGCCCTTGATGACCACCGCCATCACGAACCCGCCGAAGAGCCCCGCCGCCGTGCCGAGCACGTTCAGCAGCGGGCAGGCGAGCACCAGCGCCAGCACCCGCGGCACCACGTGCCACCGCACGCTGTCGACCGCCATCACCTCGGTGGCGTCGAGCTCCTCCTTGATGCGCATCGCGCCGAGCTCGGCCGCGAACGAGCTGCCGCCCTGCGCCGCCACGAGCACGCTCGCGAGCACCGGCGAGAGCTCGCGGAGCACGGTGACGCTGATGAGCGACGGGAGCATGCGCTGCGCCCCGAAGAGCGTGAAGATCTGCAGGCCTTGGAGGCCGATCACCAGGCCGAACGGGAAGGTGACGGCGACGACGGGCACGACGCAGCGCGTCGTGACTGTCCACGTGTGGGCGAAGAACGCGGCCCGGTTCCACGGCGGCGTGACCGCCCGCCGCGCCACCGCGCCGACGAACATGCCGAACCGTCCAATCCGGGCGAGGGTCTGCACCATGGGGCCGCGGCGCGATATAGCGCGGCGGCTTCGAGAGGGTGTGGTGCTCGTCTTCCTGATTTCGCTCGCGTTCGCCGAAGACCTCTGGGCCGTCTCCAACGTGGAAGGCGTGCGCTGGCCCGATGTCCCCACCGTCTCCGTGACGCTGCTCGAAGGCGACAAGGTCGAAGTGCTCCTGCGCGACGGCGACCGCGTGCGCATCCGCAAGGGCACGGACTTCGGCTGGGTGGCGGCGACGGCGCTCACGAACGTCGAGCCTGTCATCCCGACGTTCACGCTCCCGGGCGGCGAAGGCGGGGAGTTGCCCACGTTCACCATCCCCGGCGCCGAAGAGAAGCCCGCGGCCCCTCCCGCCGCGCAGTAGGCGGGCCGGGCACAGGCGGGAAAGGCCAGGGAGCAGGTGGGCAGCCGGCGCGCGGCGCGCCGCCGCGGCGGCGTGGGTGCCGGGGCGGGGCCTCGGCGGCTCCCG
>CAXNIN010000056.1:0-15958 GCA_964202365.1 Myxococcota bacterium
CGCACACCGCCGCATCCCCACGCGACCCGGACGGCTGGAGTGCCCTCGGCGTGGTGCTCGCGGACATGGGCGATCTCCCCGGCTCGATTCGCGCCCTCGAGCGGGCACGCAAGCTGACGCCGAACGACCCCGCCGTGCTCAACAACCTCGGCTACGCCCGCCTCGCCAACGGCGATGCGGAGCCGGCCGCGGCGTTGTTCCGGGCGTCCCTCGTTCAGGACCCCGCCCAGCCGCGCACCCGGAACAACCTCGGGTTCGCCCTCGCCCGGCTGGAGCGCGACGCCGAAGCGCTCCAGGCGTTCCGCGCCGCCGGCGGCGACGAGGCGGACGCTCGCTACAACCTGGGCGTCGCCTGCGTCAGCCGCGGCGACCGCCCGAACGCCCTCGCCCAGTTCCACGCCGCGCTCGAGGCCAAGCCCGGCCACGTCGCGGCCGCCGCCGCTCTCGAGCGGCTCCTCCAGGAGGCTCCATGATGCTGCTCCTCATCGCGTGCGCCCAGCCGGTGCACTACCAGTACGACTTCGGCCGGGCCACCTGGGAGGCTCAGCGCATCCAGGCCGACCTCTCCCGCCCGAGCGTGGCGGAGAGCCTCTACCCGCTCTCGGGCGAGGAGGCGTCGAAGATCAGGACCAACGCCGAGAAGGCGACGACTGACACCGAGTCCGGCAAGCAAGAGGCCACCAACCAATGACCCCGAACGCCCCGCAACCGCATCGCCGGGCGCGGTCGGTGGCGCTCTTCGCGCTGCTCGGCGTCGCCGCTTGCGGCGGGCCGCCCGCGGGCATTCCGGACGCCCCGGGGAGCATCAACGCGGCGGTCCTGCCGGACCTGATCACCGTTGGCTCACCGGACTTGCCCTTCCTCCTCTGGCTGACCCCGAGCCAGCTCCGCGACGAAGACTGGCGGGCGTGCCCGCAGGTGTTCCGCCGCGACGACGGCGCCACGGCGACCACCGGCCCGGACGGCTGCACGGACTCGTCCGGCGTGTTCTGGCAGGGCACCGTTTCGTTGAGCTTCGACGCAGAGGACGGCCGTGAAACCGTGGTCTACCAGGACTTCACGGCCGACGACGGCACCGGCGGCTGGATGGCCGACGGCACCGTGAACGTGTCCTACGTGGACTCCGGTACGGGCTACCTCGTCGACTCCAACGTGAGCCTCGTGAGCCTCGCGAACGACGAGTCGATGCTCCTCTGGGCCAACACGAAGTCCGCCTACACGACCTACAACGGCATCTGGTACGCGGATCGCCACGACGGGGACGTTGGCCTGCAGGACTGGGGAACCGCATCCCTCACGAGCCGCAACGTCGCCCTCGCGTTCACCTACGACTGCGGGTGGGCTGCCCACGTCGCGGGGTCGATGTCGCTCAAGGGCGCGAACGACGCCTTCGTCAGCTTCTACTCCGGCCCGTTGAGCATCGCCGCGCCCCCGCCCGACACTGGGGACACCGGAGACACCGGAGACACCGGAGACACCGGAGACACCGGCGACACCGGAGACACCGCGGACATCGGCGACACCGCGGACACCGGCGACACCGCGGACACCGGCGACACGAGCGACACGAGCGACACCGAAGAGACGGGCGACACGGAGGACGACACCGACCGCCCCGACTTCGACGACGACGATGATCCGGACGGCGCGTGCGGGAGCTGCCGCGACGCCGCCGTGGGAGGCTCGGACCTCGCCGAGTGCCTCGACTTGAAGCGCAGCTTGTCCTGGCCGTTTCCTCCCCCTTTCTAAGGTCGCCTCTCGGCGGACGCTGAGGTAGGATTCGTCATGGCCATTCATCGTCGACGTGGCGGCGCCGCAATCGAGTTCGCGCTCGTGCTCCCGGTGCTGCTCGGCCTACTGTTCGGCATCATCGAATACGGCTGGATGTTCCTGCAGCAGTCCAACATCGTCAGCGCCGTGCGCGAGGGCGTGCGGCTCGGCGTGACCTACGCCACGGACGCAACGCCAGACCCCGCCGAGGCGGCGGCGGACCGCATCGAGGCGGTCCTCGCCGACTACGCCATCGTCGGTGCCACCGTCGTCACCGCCTACGAGGGCGCGTCGCCCGACGAGACGTTGACCGTGACGGTCACCGTGCCCTACCAGCCGCTCATCGGCTGGAAGGGGCTCGCGCCCGACAACCTCAGCGCCTCGATGACGATGCTGCTCGAGCTCCAGGACTGACTCCTCCGCCCGAGCGCTCCATCTCCCAGCCCGCCCCCATCCCGCCGCCTCTTCGCAGCCTCGCCCGCCGCGGGCTTCTCGGAGGCGTGGTGATGCTCGGGATCCTCGCGCTCGTCGTGTCCGCGGCGGCGTCGGCAGACCTGACGGCCGAGAGCGTGCGGGCAATCTGGGCGCGCGCCGTGCCGTGGCGGTTCGCGCTCGCGTTTGTGGTGATGACGCTCGGGCTCGTGTTCCTGGCGCTCCGCTGGCGCTCGATGATGACGGAGCCGTCGCGCGTGCGCGTCCTGCCGCTCACCGGGCTCTTCGCGGTCGGCACCCTGCTCAACTACGCGCTGCCGGGCCCCGTCGGGGAGTTCGCGGCGGCCGCCTTGGCGGGGCGGCGGTTCGGAATCGCGCCGGAGATGGCCTTCGCCGCCGGCGTCAACGCGCGCTTCCTCGGCCTCACCGTGGCGGGGGCCGCGTCGGCCATCCTGTTCCTCAGCACCGACATGCCGGTTCCGCCGGAGGTCCACCGCTGGGTCGGCGTCGCGACCGCCGCCATCGCGGGCGGAGCGGTCGCGCTGGGGGCGCTCTCCGCGCGGCCCGAAGTGCTGCGCCGCATCTCGGCCGCCACGCTGGGCCGCGTGGCGCGACTCGCGCGCCTCCACGCGTCCGTGAACCGCCTCGCGGACGCGCTCGGGGCGGTGGGCCGGCTCGGGCCGCGCCGGTACGCCATTGGGGCCGGGTGGGCCCTCTGCGGGCACAGCACCGTGGTCGGCGGCATCGCGCTCGCCGCGTGGGGCGTGGGCGCCTCCCCCGACCCCGCCGGGCTCGCGTTCACCTACGCCGTCGCGACCGCTGGGGCGGTCGTCCTCTTCGCGTTCCCGGGCTCCCAGGTGGGGTGGGACGCCATGTTCGCCGCGCTGCTCGTGACCACCGCTGGCGTGTCCCTGCCGGACGCCCTGGCAGTGACCCTGCTGGTGCGCGTACAGCAGGTGTTTACCGTTCTGCTCGGCGGTGTCGAGCTCATGCGGTTGGCCGCCGCGGGCACGGATGAATCTGAGGCCTCCATCGGTTAGACCTCCGACCGTCTGGAGAAACGATGCGCCTCCGTCCTCTGATCCCGCTCCTCTTCCTCTCCCTCGTGGCCGCCAAGGGCGGAAAGAAGGGCAAGGAAGAGCCCGCGCCGGCCCCCACCCCGGAGCCCGCCGCGGCCCCCGCGCCGGTCGAGGAGACGCCCCCCGCGCCCCCGCCTGAGCCGGAGGCGCCCAAGGCCGTCAAGAATGCCGACGCCGGCATCACGATCACCTTCGCGGACGGCACTTCGAAGGCCGGCAAGGTGACCGGCATCGAGCGCACGGTCGACTTCTACGGCGACGAGGGCTGGACGGCCGAAGAAGGCAAGATCAAGCTCACCGTCGAGAGCGGCAGCACCGAGAAGCAGGTGGCGTGGAAGGACGTGAAGTCCCTCTCCGTCGCGCCCGGCAAGATCCCGGACGACGTCGACTGCACCTACAGCTCCGATTTCTCGCCGTGGATGTACGAGTGCACGCTCCGCACCACCGTGAGCGCGGTGCTCAAGGACGGCACGAAGGGCAACGTCACCAACCGCCACCGCTGGCGGTTCAGCTACGAGGACGGCTCCAACGTCGAGCTCTCGGTGTTCAAGTACACCGTGCGCGAGCAGGACGACCGCGAGCTCCAGTTCGGCGACGAAGCCACCGAGAACTTCAAGCTCTACACGCGCCTGCAGGACAAGCTCCGCACGGACGCGAAGACGACCCTCGTGAAGGCGATCGCGGTTCAGTAGAGCGGCGCGCGGCGCCCCCGCCGGTCAGCGCGTAGCGGACGGCGGCGTGGGGATGGGCTCATGCGACAGCCGCGCGGCGAGCACCGCGGTGAGGAGGTCGACATCGGCGACCTCCTCGCGGGTGAACCCGGTCGGGGACGGCGAGTTGATGAGCTCCACGCAGCCGTACACCACGCCTTCTACACAGAGCGGGAGGCTCACGAGAGAGCGCGTGGTGTAGCCGGTGAACGCGTCGATCTGCCGGAAGAACCTCGGGTCTGCGTAGGCGTCGCGCAGGCTGACCGCGATGCGCCGCTGCACCGAGAAGCCTGCGACGCCCGTGCCGGGGGGGATCACGAGGCCCGTGAGCCGGTCGGCGCTGGGCCCGAACGCGCCGTCGAAGCCGAGCCAGCCGTCCGTGTGGCGGCGAAGGACGGCGCCCGCCTCGGAGGGGGCCAGCTGACGCATCGCGGCGAGCGCCCGGCGGATCGCCTCTTGCGCGGTGCCGGCGGCGCGGACGTCGTCGGCGAAGTCGTCGACGCCGATCGAGGCCTGGATGGCCTCCTCGGGGATTGAGGCGAGGTCAGACTCGCTCGTGGGCTCATCCTCGATGGCGTGCTCGCCGGCGATGGCGACGACGGCATACCCGGCGCCCGACCGGACGTCGCGCACGAGGATGTGGCCGTTGGGCAGCGTCTCGCAGGCGATGCGGGACAGGTCCTGCACAACGCCCATGCGCCCCAACCCATGTCCGAGCGCGGTCAGCCAGTTTTCTGCCTGGACGTCCACGCTACCGTGTTCGAGCGAGTGGATACGGAACCATTCCACGGGGTAGCCTCACGAGTTCGGCGCAGATTAGCTGCCGAGCGACGGCTTGTAACACGTGCCAACCTCCCGCTTCATCCCGTTCCACATCGCCGCGCTCGTGCTGTTCGCGCTCGCGTTGCGCATCTGGGCGCTCGACTTCGGCCTCCCGCTCGCGGAGGCCCGCCCCGACGAGATGACGATCGCCTTCCAGGCGATGAAGTTCGGGCGCGGGGACCTCAACCCGCACTCGTTCAACTACCCGAGCCTGTTCAAGTACCTGATCTTCGGGGTGTTCGGCGCCTACTACGCGATCGGCCGGGTGCTGGGCATCTTCCAGGGACAGGAGGACTTCCTCCGCAGCTTCTTCGACGGCGCGGTCACCTTCCGCCTCCTGATGCGCCTGGTCTCCGCCGGCATGGGCACCCTCGGCGTGGCGCTCCTGGTTCGTGCGCCGGGCGGCATCTGGAGCGCGCTCCTGCTCGCCGTCGCCTTTCTGCACGTCCGGGACAGCCACTTCGGCGTCACCGACATCACCATGGTGACCCTCGCCACGGCGGCGGTGCTCGCGGCGGACCGGCTCCGCACCGACGGCACGGTCGGGGCCGCGCTGCTGGCCGGCGCGGTCGCCGGCCTCGCGACGAGCACCAAGTACAACGCCGCGCTCCTGTGCGTCCCGATCCTCGTGGCGGGCGTCCTCGGGGCCGGAAAGCCGGTGCGCCTCGTCGGTATCGCCGCCATGGCCATGGTGGGCGCGTTCCTGCTCGGAACGCCCTTCGCCCTGCTCGACGCGCCAACGTTCGTTCGCGACTTCCGCTACGAGCTCAGCCACCTCGCCGAAGGCCACTACGTCGACGTCGGCAACGCCTACGTGCACCACCTCACCGCGTCCTTGCGGTACGGGCTCGGCGCGCCGCTCCTCGCCGCGGGCCTCTTCGGCGTGCTGGTGGCGTTCGTCCAGGACCGTCGCCAGGCGGCCGTGATCTTCGCGTTCCCGATCCTGTACTACGCCGCAATCGGCCGCGGAGAGACCGCGTTCTACCGCTACATCCTGCCCGTCGTGCCGTTTCTGTGCGTCGGCGCCGGGCTCCTGTGCGAGCGCGTGCGAACGCGACGCGGGCTCGCTCCCGCCGCGGTCCTCGCGGCCGCGCTCGCGGCCCCCACGCTCGCGTCGTCGGTGCAGGCGCTCCGCATCATGGACCGCGGAGACACGCGCGTTGCCATGGGCATCTGGATTGAGGCGACCATCCCCACCGACGCCGTGATCGTGCACGCGGGCGCCTACACCGGCGCGCCGATGCTCCAGCGCAACGTGGCGAACCAGGTGCGCGAGTACGCGGCGAAGGAGGGCCGCGCCGATTCCGCCGGCTTCCGGAAGCCCGACGAGATGAAGTGGTACACGGCATCGCGGCCGATGTACGACGTGCTCTTCGTGGAGAAAGCAGGTATCGACTTCGCGAGTCGGATGTCCGTGGAGCAGCTCGTCGCGACGCCGCCGCCCTGGCTACTCCTCGAAGAGAGCGGGCTGGTGCATTACAGCGCCGTGCCGGACGCCGTGCGCGATCTGGTTGCCCAGCGCTACGACCTCGCGCACACCGAGGCCGCCACGACCGCCCCCACCCCCGCCGCCGTGTTCGACCAGCAAGACGCCTTCTACCTGCCGGTCGCGCGCTTCGACGGCACCGCGCGTATGGGCCCGACCCTTCACCTCTACCGGCTGCGTGAATGAACCTCGAGACCCCGGCTCCCGAGCTCGGCGCGGCCGACGCCTCGTCTCCCGCCTCGCTCCTCGTTCGGTTTCGCCGCTGGCTCGCGGGTGGCGTCGCGATCGCCGCGCTGCTCTACGTGGCGGGCTCGTTGTACGCCGGATTCGACCAGGTGGGCGACGCCCTCGCCCGGTTCCGCTGGGAGCTGTACATCCCGGTCATCCTGCTGACGCTGCTCAACTACGGGCTGCGCTTCTGGAAGTGGCACTTCCTCACCGCGCGGCTCGGGGCGCGCCTCGCCGTAGGCGAGAACCTCCTGATCTTCCTCGCGGGCCTCGCGATGACGATCTCCCCCGGTAAAGCCGGCGAGCTGCTCAAGCCCTGGTTGGTGCGCGCGCGTACCCGCGTACCGATGGCGCAGACCATCCCGGCGCTCGTCACCGAGCGTCTTACCGACGGCCTCGCGTGCCTCTCTCTCGCCGCCATCTCCGTCGGCACGTACGCGGGCGACCGCGTGGGCTACGTCTTCGCCCCCATCGCCCTGGTTGCGGTGGGGCTCGGCGTGCTCATGAGCGAGCGCCTCTCCCTGGCGATCCTCGGCGTACTCCGGCGCATCCCGCTCGTCGCCCGCGTCGGCGACAAGCTCGAGGAGATGTACCGCGCGATGCGCCGCTGCCTCGCGCCCGTGCCGCTCGCGCTGACGTTCGGCGCGAGCCTGATCGCCTGGTTCGGCGAATGTTACGGGTACATGCTGGTGTTCCGCGGCTTCGGCATCGACGCCTCGCTGGATGCCTCCACCTTCCTCTACGCGTTCGCGACCGTCGCCGGGGGCGCGATGCCCGGCGGGCTCGGGGTAGCCGACGGCGCGCTGGTCGGCGGGGCGATGCAGTTGATTCCGGGCGTTGACGAAGCCACCGCCGTCGCCTCCGCGCTGCTCGTGCGTGTGGCGACGCTCTGGCTGGGCGTGGTGATGGGCGCGTTCGCCCTCTTCCGGGCCGCCGACCTCCTGGAACCGCGGGAGTAGCCGCCTCGTAGGGCCGCCGGAGCCACCCGCGCCGCCGCTCCGCACGCCGTCGCCGCAGCGCCGGGCTCGGCCGGCGGCTGCCCACCTGCCTCCCGCCTTGCTCCCGCCTGCCTATCCGCAGCGCGCGCAGCGACCGCTGAAGCGCACCTCGCCCGGGGCGGGCCGGCCGCGCAGGAGCAAGGTCACCGATTCGGCAGGGACATCCTCGAGGCGCCCGCAGGCGTCGCAGAGCAGGTGATGGTGGGGGACGACGTTGGGATCGTATCGGGTGTCGCCGTCCGCGCCGCGGACAGCGTGGACCGCGCCGACCTCTTCGAGCAGCGCGAGCGTGTTGTACACGGTGGCGCGGCTGGCGACGGGAAAGTCGTGGGTGACCGCGTCGAAAATCTGGCCGGCGGACGGGTGATCGAGGTTGCCGTACAGGAAACGAAGCACCGCGCGCCGCTGCGCCGTGAGGGTGCAGCCGCGTTCCCGCAGGCGCTGTTCTACCTCCGCCACGTCCATCGTCACCCTCCTAACTTGCTTACTCGATCCGCACCGTCCGCGCCCCCTCGATCGACACCGATCTGAAGCGACGCCGTCGCGGTCACCGAATCGGAGGGCTGCGCGGATCGTCGCCCGCCGCGAGGCCCACCCGCGCGGGATGCGCACCGCCACGTCGAACCCGCCCGAAACCGCTCGGCGCGGCCGCCTGGAGCGGCCCCGGCCCGCACGTCGCCTGGGCGCGAAGCGCGCCGTGGCCTCCTCCAGCACCGGAAACAGCGGATTCACGACGTGGGCCGCAGGTTCTCGTCGCCCTCCTGCCACCCGCACGCGCACAACCCGCCGCTCTGGAGCGCGTCGAGCACGCGGACCACCTCCTCCGTGTTGCGCCCGACATCGAGGTCGTAGATGGAGGACCAGCGGATTCTGCCGCGCGGATCAATGATGTAGGTGCCGCGCAGCGCCACGCCCTGGTCTTCGAGCAACACGCCGAACGCCCGCGTCACCTGCTTCGTGACGTCGCCGAGCAGCGGGAAGCGGAGCCCCTGAAGGCGCTCGTCGGAGCGCACCCACCCGAGGTGGCTGTTGACCGTGTCGGTCGAGACGCCGAGGACGATCGCGTTGCGATCCTCGAAATCGTCGATGAGGTCGTTGAAGGAGATGATCTCCGTGGGGCACACGAACGTGAAGTCCTTCGGGTAGAAGAACAGCACCACCCACTTACCGTCGTCGAGGTACTGGCGGAGCGTCACGTCCTTGAACTCGCGCCCGACGAGCGCGGGCGCCGAGAATGACGGCGCCGCCGACCCCACCTGGATGCTCATGCGTCCCCCCTGACGGGAGGGTAGGCCTCCGGACGCGCGCGGCAAGCCCGGGCGCATCGGGAGCGCCGAGTGGTTAGCTTGCGCGAATGCTCTCCCTCTTCCTCCTGTCGGGCTGCCTCATCAACACCGCCGCGTACGAGCGCCGCCTCGCGGAGCTACGCGCGGGCGAAGACGGCGCCGGTGCCGACGATTCCGGCGCCCCGGACGACACGGACGACACGGACGACACCGACGACACCGACGACACCGACGACACCGACGACACGGACGACACCGGCTGCACGCCGATCCCCGTGTGGGCGGACGCCGACGGCGACGGCTTCGGCAACCCGGCGTTCACCGACGAGCGCTGCGGCGACCTCGCCGGCTGGGTGGAGAACGACGCCGACTGCGACGACACCGACGCCGCCGTGAACCCGGACGCCGAGGAGGTGTGCGGGACGGGGGTGGATGAGGATTGTGATGGGGATCGGGTGGAGTGTCGCGCCGACGGCGAGGTGCCGGTCGAGACCGCGAACTCAGTGTTGATTGCAGGCGACGCCGGGTTCGGGCTCGCGGCAGCGCTGGGCGACATCGACGGCGACGGACGCGACGACGTGGCGATGGTCGGCCCGCGCGGGCTCTATGTGTTCGGCGACCCCGGGGACGGCACGCACGCGCTCGCCGACATCTCCCGTATGGTCACCAACGTCGAACCCGACGTGTATCTGTACCGCACGGTCGCGACGGATCTCGACGACGACGGGGTCACCGAGCTGGTGGTGTCGGCGATCCAAGAATCGGTGGTGGGCCCGACGCGGATTTTTTGGATGGACACGGGCTGCTCCGTCGCGACGTCGACGGCCGACGCGCGGGACACGCTGGCCTACGACGTGCCGGGCCGTGCGGCCGGGTTCTTTCTGAGCCGTGGCACAGACCTCTCCCTGGACGGCCGCGACGAGGTCGTTGTGAGTGACCTTGCGGTCGAGGGCATTTCGTATGTCCGCCTATTGCAGGAGGACAACGGCTTCCTCGAAACGGACAACCCGGTTGCCACGCTTGAAGGCGACCTCGGCGACGCCTTCGGCTACGCCACCGCTGTGGGGGACACGAACGGCGACGGGGTGCCCGACCTGATCGCCACTGCGCCTATGGCCGAAGGGGGACGGGGCGCGGCGTACGTCTTCGAGGGACCGCTCGGAGATCGGAGCGTGTTCGACGCCGACAGCATCGTGTTCGGCGCTGAACCCGACGACAACCTCGGGGTGAGCGTGGTGTTCGCGCCGCTCCTGGACGCCGATGGCGATGGGGACACCGACCTCCTCGTGAGCGCCTGGGGGAGCTCCGCCGAAGTCAGCGAGTCCGGCGCCGCCTACCTCTTTACAGGACCCCTCGGCGGCACCCTGGAATCCGAAGACGCCGTCGGCACCTACCTGGGCGCCCACGCCGACGCCGGCATGGGCTGGACCGTGTCGGCTGCGGGAGACGTGGAGGGCGACGGGCGCGAGGACCTCTTGATTGGCGCGCACCCGTCGTCCGGCAACGACGACACGGGGAGGACCTACCTCGTGTACGGGCCCGGCGTGGGCACGTTCCTCGAACACGAGCTCGATGTAGAGTTCTCGACGACATCGTCCGATTCGCGGCTGGGCGGCGGTCCGACAACCGCGGGGGACGTGGACGGAGACGGGCTCGGCGACGTGCTCATCCTCAATCAGTCCGCAGCGGACGGTCTGGGCGCCGCGTACCTGTTCCGCGGCTTCGGGCCTTGATCGCCGGAACTTGTGTCAGAGACACGACTGCGTCTCGCTGCGCGTGACTTCGCTGCACGACAAGAACCCGCCCGAGCAATTGTACACCCAGTTCGCCGTCGTGCCGCAGCTCTTGACAGAGCCGCTCCAACCGTATTCCTCCGTAAGGCAAACGTAGGCGAAACCCGAGCACGCACCGACATCCGTGTAGCGCTTGTCCTGCGACCCATCGCAGTTGAAGTCGTAGCTCCCATCCCCGCGCTGCGTCGTGCTGTACGACGAAGCCGCCGGACTGGCCGAAGCGTTATAATCGTAACAATCCGTGTTCGTAAGGCTGGTATACCCGCTCGAAGCCGAGCACTGACAGCGCCCGGACACGGTCGAGGATCCGTACCCGTCCCCATCGCTGTCGTAGTAGTAGTTGACACACCCACTCGCGTCGCGCTCGTCGGCAGTGCCGTCGCAATCGTCGTCGTAACCGTTGCACGACTCGGTGCCCGCCGGGCTGATGGACGTGGAGCCGTCGTTGCAGTCGCCGGCGTTCTCCGTGTAGCCGTCGCCGTCGTCATCGAAGGCGTTGGTGCCCTCGTCCACGATGCCGTCGCAGTCGTTGTCGGCGGCGTCCTCGACCTCCACGGCGCCCGGGTAGGTGAGCGTGGTGCCGTCGTCGCAGTCGCCGGCGTTCTCGGTGTAGCTGTCGCCGTCGTCGTCGTAGCAGACGGTGGTCTCGTCGACGATGCTGTCGCAGTCATTGTCGTACCCGTCGCACACCTCCGGCGCGCCGAGGTAGATCGTGGCGTTCGCGTCGTTGCAGTCGCCGTCGAGCTCGGACTGGCCGTCGGCGTCGTCGTCGTATGCGGCGGTGCCTTCGTCGACGAAGCCGTCGCAATCGTCGTCGCGTTCGTTGTAGAACTCGTCCTCGGTGGGGTTCACGGAGCCGTCGCCGTCGTCGCAGTCGCCCTGGTCTTCGGTGAAGCCGTCGCCGTCGTTGTCGATGGCGCGCGCGGAGATGACGGTGAAGTACCACTCTTCCGCGGCGCGGAGGCCGGAGCTGTCGGTCACCGCGAACGTGAGCCGGTGGTCGCCGGCGGAGAGCGCGGTCTCGCACTCGGCGACGCCGATGCTGTCGGGCGTCGGGTTGCAGAACACGCCGTCAACGTCGCTCTCGAACGAGACGGACAGGTCGGTCGCGGCGTCCTGCTCGTCGCTCACCTGGACGACGAACTCGAAGGCTTCGTTCTCGACGCCGGACTCGCCGTTGGCGGGGTGCACGATGTTGAGCGTGGGGGCGTCGGGCACGTCGAGGACGGTGAGCGTGATGCTGAACGAGGTGCGCTCGGCCATCTCGTCGGTGGCGGCGAGGCTGATGGTGTGGTTGCCGACGCTCAGGTCGGACTTCGGGTACACGACGACGCCGGAGCTGTCGGCGCCGACCGGGCTCAAGAACACGCCGTCAACGTCGCTCGACCAGAGGATCTCGAGCTTGTCGGCGTCGGTCTGGCCGTCTTCCACCCGGCCCTCGAAGGTGACGGTGTCGCCCTCGTTCACCTCGGCGCCGTCCACCGGGAGCGCGATGCTCACCACCGGGGGCGTGTTGTACACGCCGACCTTGTTGTCGCCGGGGCAGCCGGCGGCCAACAGGAGCAGGGGAAGTGCGGTTCGCGTCATGACGGCCCTCGTGCACCCTTTAGGATAGCAGGAAACGCCTCATGTACGTCGCGGCCTGCCTCCAGCTTCGCTCCGGGAACGATCTCCCGCTCAACCTCGACCGCCTCGAGGCCCTCGCCGCGCGCGCCGCGAGCACCGGCGCCGCCCTCATCGCCACCCCCGAGAACACCACGTTCCTGGGCCCCGCCGCGCAAAAGGTGGCGATCGCCGAGCCGATCGACGGTCGCACCCACGCCCGGCTCGGCAAGCTCGCGCGGATGCTGCGGGTGCACCTGCTCATCGGGTCGGTCGCCGAAAAATGCGAGGAGCCGACGCCCGATCTCCGCTGCTACAACACCTCGCTCCTGTACGGGCCCACCGGCGAGCTGCTCGCGCGGTATCGCAAGCTGCACCTCTTCGACATCGACCTGCCCGGCGGCCCCACCTTTCGCGAGAGCGCGCACATCGCCCCCGGGGACGACATCGTGTGTGTCGCGACGCCGCTCGGTGTGATCGGCCTGTCCATCTGCTACGACCTGCGGTTTCCCGAGCTCTACCGCAAGCTCGTGGACGCCGGCGCGGAGATCCTCACCGTTCCGAGCGCGTTCACGCTGCAGACCGGCAAGGACCACTGGCACCCGCTCCTTCGCGCGCGCGCCATCGAAAATCAAGCCTGGGTCCTGGCTCCCGCGCAAGAGGGCCGCCACGACGACCAGGGCCTGCGCCACTCCTACGGCCACTCCCTCATCGCCGACCCCTGGGGCACCGTGGTGGCCGAATGCGGCGACGGCGAAGGCTTCTGCCTCGCCGAGATCGATCTGGAGCGCGTTCGCCGGGTGCGCACGGCGCTTCCGGTAGCGCAACATCGCAGGTTGTAGAGGCTCTTGGGGCGGGGGGCGGGCCCCCCGCAACGCCCCCCCTAAGCGCCGCGACTCCGCAACTACCCGGGAACTTCCCCGTCGAGCGCCCGCGCGAGCAGGGCTTCGTCGCCTTCCGGCGCGGTGTCGACGATCGCCCACTGATTCTCGGGGTAGAACGCAACGACGCAGCCCTGGTTGGGGCAGAAGTCGAGGCAGCTCGTGCCGGTGATCATCACGCGGCCCTTGAGGCCGCGCTCCTTCACCGTCTTCTTGAGGCGCTCCCGCAGGCCGGTGCCCCCGTTCATGCCGCAAGACGGCTTTCCCGTGCTGGGATCCCGGAGATTGGTGCAGATGAGCACCTGGCGGACACTATAGGGCGGCTTCACGACGCGCGACATGGGAACCCCCTTAGCGGAGCGTGCGCCGCCCGGCGACCGCGATAGGGCTTGGGGCTTCGGAGGTTCATCGAATGATCCGGCAACGGCTGCGTGCGCTCGCGGACAACTTGTGGTGGTGCTGGGACCCCGACGCCACCGCGCTCTACGCGGGCCTGCACCCCGAACGGTGGGAGGAGGTGCACCACAACCCCCTCGCCCTGCTCGATGAGCTCCCGGACGACGCCCTCGTGGGCTGTGAGACGGCGCTCGCCGCCGTCGAGGATCGTCTCGGGGCCTACCTCGGCGCGGTCGACACCTGGGCGGCGCGCAGCGTGCCCGGCCTCGTCGCGCCGGTGGCGTACTTCTCGATGGAGTTCGCGCTCCACGAGTCGCTGCCCATCTACTCGGGGGGCCTCGGCGTGCTCGCCGGCGACCACATGAAGTCCGCGTCCGACCTCGGCGTGCCCTTCGTGGGCGTCGGGCTCCTGTACCGCGAAGGCTACTTCAAGCAGGTGATCGCGCACGGGCGGCAGGTGGTGGCCTACCCGCCGGTTCCGCTCGAGCACACGCCCATCAAGAAGCTCGATGTCACCGTGGAAGTTCCCCACGGCCACCACACCTACAAGGCGACGGTGTGGGAGCTCCAGGTGGGCCGCGCCCGCCTCCTGCTCCTCGACTCGGACGTCGAGGGCAACCTCCCCGAGCACCGCGAGCTCTCCCAGCAGCTCTACGGCGGCAACGAGGCCACCCGCATCGCGCAGGAAGTGCTCCTCGGCATCGGCGGCGTGCGCGCGCTCCGGGCGCTCGGCATCCACCCGTCCGTGTTCCACATGAACGAGGGCCACTGCGCCTTCCTCGTGCTCGAGCGCTGGCGCGAGGAGATGGCCACCTCCCGCACGCACGACGAGGCGTTCGCCAAGGCGAAGGCCGGCACCGTGTTCACCACGCACACGCCCGTCGCCGCCGGCCACGACCGCTTCGGGTGGGACCTCGTGCACGAAGCCCTCGCCGGCATGCGCGAAGGGATGGGCCTCCCCCCCGGCTCGTTCATGGATCTCGGGCGCGTGCGCCCCGGCGACCTGAACGAGACGTTGTGCATGACCGTGCTCGCGCTTCGCGGCGCGCGCGCGGCGAACGGCGTGAGCGCCCTCCACGGCGAAGTGTCGCGGCAGATGTGGAAGGACCTCTACGCCGGCACGCCCGTCGCCGACGTGCCCATCGGCCACGTCACCAACGGCGTGCACGCGCCGTCATGGATGCACCCCGCGGTCTCCTCCATGCTCGACCGCGTGACGCCGGGCTGGCGGGACGGCCACGGCCTCTCCCTCGACGACGTCGATGACGCCGAGCTCTGGGCGCTCCGCAACGAGCTGCGCGCGGGCATCGTGCGCTACTCCCGCGCCCAGGTGCAGCGCGACTGGCTCGACGACGATCGCCTGACGATCGGCTTCGCCCGTCGCTTCGCGCCCTACAAGCGCGGCAACCTGCTGTTCTCCGACCCCGACCGCCTCGCGCGGCTCGTGTGCGGCGAGCGGCCGTTCCAGCTCCTCTTCGCCGGCAAGGCGCACCCCCGCGACGCGGCGGGCCAGGGCCTCATCCGCGACGTGATCCGCTGGACGCGCGACGAGCGCTTCCGCGGCCGCGTCGTGTTCCTGCCCGACTACGACATGGCGCTCGGCCGCCGCCTCGTTCAGGGTGTGGACGTGTGGCTCAACAACCCGCGCCGCCCCCGCGAAGCGAGCGGCACGAGCGGCATGAAGGTGCCGTTGAACCTCGGTATCAACCTTTCGGTGCTCGACGGCTGGTGGCCTGAGGCACACGACGGCACCAACGGCTGGGCCATCGGCGAAGCGCGCGACTTCCCCACCCAGGAAGAGCAGGACGCCTCGGACGCCGAGAGCCTGTACCGCCTTCTCGAGGAGCAGGTGGTGCCGGAGTTCTACGACCGTGACACCAGCGGCCTCCCCCGCGGGTGGGTCAAGCGCATGCGCCGCAGCCTCGAGACCTGCTACCATGCGTTCCACACCAACCGAATGGTCGCCGAATACGCCCGTCGGTACTACATCTTCGGGTAGTCCCCCGCGGAGGCGTTCGCCGGGCGCGCCGGAGCGGTGGTACTGTCCCACTATGCTCCTCCTCGCCCCGGCCTCGCGCGCCCTCCGCCACCTCGCGTTGGGGGCGCTCCTCGCGCTCGGCGCCGCGCCCGTTCCGGGGCTCGTCGCCTCGGCGCACGCCGCCGCGGCTTCTGTGCCCGTGGTTCTCCCAGCCGGCCAGAAGGCCGAGGACTGGGCCGACGCGCTCGCCGCCCGCGGGCTCGTGGCGGTGCGCGGGCCGCTGGCCCAGACCGGCCCCGGCGTCGTCATCGTCGATCAGCGCGACTACTGGGTGATGACCATCCGCGACCGCACCGGCCAGGCGCAGTCGGTGAACGTGGCGCCGGCGGGCTCCGCGAGCGAGCGGGAAGACCTCCTCTTCTACTTGAGCACCTTCCTGGGCCCCGCGCCGGAAGAGGCGCCGCCCGCCCCGGTCGCCCTCGGCCGGCCGCCGCCCC
>CAXNIN010000057.1:0-15914 GCA_964202365.1 Myxococcota bacterium
CTTCGCCGCCGACCACGAGCGGCTGCCGCACATCGAGGAGGCTCCACGGCCCTTCGTTGAGCAAGCGGCCGTAGAACGCCGAGGTGCCGAGGCGCCCGTCTCCGCCCACGAGGTCGGGCCGCGCCATCAGCCGGAAGTAGCCGTGCAGCTCGGTGGCGGCGTGGGCGTGCGCGAGGAGGAGGGCTGCGAGCATGCGCAACCGGACACCACGCGGGGGTGTCGCTATTCCGTGATCCCGTCATCGACTGTGTCCGCGCGGTGCTCCAACAAATGCACCTCACGACGTCCCCACTACCCGAACAGCCGCACCTGCGGCGACGGCGCCGCCCAAGCTTCCACCCAGCCGCCGCGCGCGAACACGGCCCGCTCGATCTCCGCGTGCCGCGCCTCCCCCTCGAGGCGCACGAGGCCCTCCGCCGGAACACCTTCGAGGTCGGCCTCGGCGCGCACCACGTGCATCGGGCGGGCGGCCAGGTCGATCCAGCGCCACGTTGGCCCTGCGCCGAACGCCCACACAGCGGCGCTCTTGGTCTCGTCGCGTTCCGAGAACGCGGTGCGCTCGGTGGAGCCGGGGTGGACCACGCGGGCCTCTCCCACCGTCACCACCTGCCGCGGGTGGATGTGGCCGCACAACACGTGCCGCACGCCGGCGGGCAGGTGCGCCGCGCCAACGGTGTCCGCGTGTTTTCCGACGCGGAACACGAGGCCGGGAACCCGCACCCCGTCGAACGCCTGGTGCGCGCAGAGCGCGTCGACGCCCGCGCGAGCGAGGCGCGCCGCGGCGCCCCCCCACGCCGCGGCGTTCGGGAGGTATGGCACCATCCCGCGGCGCACCGCGCCGAGGGACACCACCGCGGGGGCGTCCACGAGCTCCACGCCCGGGATCGGGTTCGTGAGGTGCGCGCGGAGCCCGCGGCGGTCGTGGTTGCCGGGCATCACCACCACCGGCACGCGCCGCCCCAGCTCCGCGAAGAGCGCCGCGGCCTCGGCTACCGCGCGCGGCGGAGGGCGCGACCGGTCGAAGACATCGCCGGTGTGCACCACGGCGTCCACCTCGCCGGCGAACGCGGGGGCGAGCGCGGCCCGGAACGCCGCGAGGTGGTCGTCGGCGCGGCGCCAGCCGGGGGGCGCGCCCCGAAACCACCGGTCCACGCCGAGGTGCGTGTCGGTGACGTGCAGGAGCCGCATCCGCCGAACGTATCCGGCGCCGGCGCCGGGGGCGTCAGCGGCTGGGCGGGGTGGTCCACTCGGCGGCGGGGAGCGCGCCGTCGAGCGCTTCGAGGAACGCGACGAGGTCGCCGATCTCGTCCTCGGAGAGGTCGAGCGTCACCACGATCTCCTCGCGGTGGCCCTCGCCGGCCTCGGGGTCGGGGTCGGAGTAGAACCGGACGACGTCGGTGAGGGTCTCGAACTGCCCGCCGTGCATGTACGGAGGGGTCCGTGCGACATCGCGAAGCGACGGCGTTTTGAACTGGCCGACCTGCTCGTCGGTGAGCGCGAGGTAGGCCACGCGGTCGTTGCCGGCCTCGGTGTCATCCGAGTAGGGGCCGGCGCCGTTGAAGGGGTCGGCCTGGAGGCGCACGATGCCGTCGTAGCGGCCATAGTCGGGCTCGGACGGGGTCCAGTCCCGCGTCGGGAGCGCGAGGTTGTGGAACTCGCGGTCCGTGAGGCCGGGCCCCGAGTGGCACAACGTGCACTGGCCCACGCCGACGAAGAGCTGGAGCCCGCGGACGGCTTCCGGGCCCATCGCGGCTTCGTCGCCGGCGACCCAGCGGTCGAACGCGCTCTCCCCCGTGACGAGCTTGCGTTCGTACGCGGCGACGGCCTTCCCGACGTTCGCGAACACGCGGTTGATCGCCTCCTGATCGTCCGCGGACATCTCGGCCCACGCGACGGCGTCGGGGTTTGTGGGGTCGGACACGGGGCGGCCGCGGGCGGGGAAACGCGCGGAGTCGGCGAGGTCGGGGAGCGGGCCGAAGAGGGCCTCGTACGCCGCGCGCTGCTCCGGGTCGGCCGCGACGGCGTGCGCCACGGAGAGGCGCGTGGTGCCGTGCTCCACCGGGTTCTCCAGCGGGCCGAGGGCCTGCGCCCACGCCGAGTCGGCGCGGCCGTCCCAGAAGAACCACCGGTTCAACGCGCTCCCGAGCACGGTCGGGGCGTGCCGCCCGGCGGTGCCGAGGCCTTCGGCGAGCTCGAGGCCGTCCGCGAAGCCCTTGTCCGGGTCGTGGCAGGTGGCGCACGAAACGCTCCCGTCGGCGGAGAGACGCGCGTCGAAGAACAGCGACTGGCCGAGCGCGGCGGCAGCAGGGTTGTCCGCGACCGCGTTGGTGGGGTCGGCGGGCAGCGCGGGCGCGGGCGAGAGGTCGCGGGCGGCGACCCACTCGGCCTCGCTCAGCGACGGCGCACACGCGACGAGGAGCGCGATCATTCGTCGCAACACTCCACGTAGAAGGTGCTCGAATCGGTGACGCCGTCCCGGGTTCCCGTCGCGGTGATGGTCCACCAGCCGCGCATGTGGAAGAGGAAACCCTCCACGGCGAACGTCCCGAACTCGTCCATGACGATGTTCGGCTCGGTGTTCATCCCGTGGCCGTGCGCGGGCATGTTCACGGCGAGCTCGAGCGAGGCGTCGTCGAACATCAGGGAGTGGTCCGTGCCGTCGTGCACCATCCAATAGAGCGTGAACGGCTCGTTGAACGGGATGGGGTCGGGGTCGGAGGAATACATGAGGTAGAACGCGCCATCGTCGCTGACCTGCGCCACGTTCTCCACCCATCCGGTGTCGTCGGCGGCGGCGTCGGTGGGGGTGCAGCCGGCCATCAGGGCGAGGAGAGCGTACATCGAACCTCCTCCACCTTCGTAGCGCGCTCGCCGGCCGAACGGCTACCCGGGCGCGGTCAGCGGTCGCCGGGCTCACAAGGGAGGGAGCCGCCGTCGAGGGTCCACACCGCGAGCGCGGGGTCTTCGGCGGCCGGCGCGCCCAGGAGAGCGAGGAGCTGCCGGCGGGGGCGCGACCACTCGGACTCCCACGTGGTCACACCGGCGCGGTTGGTGACGGGCCGCGCGAACGCATCGACGCGGGCGAGCACGTAGCGGTACCCGCGCGCGACGAGGGCGGCGCGCTCCGCGTCGGTCGCGGGCGGGATGTCGCGGGTGTACTGACGGTCGCCCACGGCGTCGAGCGCGCGAACGAGGGGGTCCTCCGCGCGGAGCGTCGCGAAGGCGGCGGGCGCGAACGCGGGCTTCTTGAGCAACATGCCGCCGAGCACCGGGTGTTGGTGCACGGTCTGGAACCAGAGGTTCTTCTGGTCGACGAGCAGCGGGAGGTCGATCACCGCGCCGGCGGGGGCGTCGGCGAGGCAGGTGAGCGTGGCCGGAACGGTGGCGTCCCACGTCGCGAGCGGCAGGAGCGCTTCTCGGCGAAGCGGAACCGCGATCGCGAGGAGCAGGGTCACGCCCGTAATGAAACGCGCCCCGAACCGCGCGGGCACCGCGGCGAGCAGCACGGCCAGGAGAGGCGCCGCGACGACGTGCACGAGGAACACCGCGCGCCCGGGCCACCACCAGCGCCGGAGCGCGTCCACCTCGGCCACGAGCGCGATCCAGGCCCGGTTCGGCACGAGCGCTTCCCCGAGAACGAACGCGGGCCCGCTCGCGACGACGAGCCCGCCGAGCACCACGAACGGGGACCAGATCCAGTTCATGGGGCGGGGGGGGGCCCCCGCAACGCCCCCCGGAGCCCCCCCGCGCCGGAGCATCCACCCGCAGCCGAGCACCGCGACCACGAGGTGCGCGGCAAAGAGCGCCGGGAGCCCCGCGTTGAAGGAGAGCGCGCCCTCCCCGAGCAGCGAGCCGCCGGCCCCCGAGAGCGGCGCCACGACGTAGAGCCCCTGGGCGTCGCCCTCGACCGTGCGGAGCGCGAGCGGCGCGAGGGGCCCGGTGCCGTCGAGGGCGAGGAGGCCCGGCACCACGCCGGCGTCGAGCGCCGCGAGCATCGGGAGCGCAAAGGGCACCGCGAGGGCCGCCGCGACGAGCGCCGCGACCGCGTTCGCGGCGAACACCCGCGCGCGCTCCGGCCCGGCGAGCACACGTGCGCTCCCGACGGCGACCGCCGCCGCCGCGAGGGCGAGCCCGTAGTACCAGTACACCAGCGCGGCGGCGGCGAGGGCCGCCCCCGCGGCCACGGCGTCCCGCGCCCGCCGCATCGTCACGAGGCCGGCGAGCGCGAACCCGGCGGGCGCGAGCCAGGCCTGCGTGGGGCGGCCCAGGTCGATCTCCGCGAGCACGTACGGGTTCAGCACGAGCGCGAGCGCCGCCGGCCAGCGCGCCCCCGGCGAAACCCCGAACGCCGCGGCGAGGCGCGCCCCGGCCCACGCGTTCGTCGCGAGCACCAGCGCCACCCACGCGTTGAAGCCGAACACGGGGCCCAACCCGACGCGGAGCGGCCACGCAAGCCAGGCATCGAGCAGGTTCCCGCCCGTGTGGGTGTAGACGTCCTTGCCCCACGGGTAGAAGAGCAGGTCGGTGTGGCCCGCCTCCGCGCGGCCCGCCGCGACCTCGGCCGCGAACCAGAAGAACCACTGCGTGCCGAAGCCGTCGACGGTGGGGCTGCCCACCACCGGGCTCCCGGGCCCCGTCGCGACGCCGGCGAGCACGACCGCGATGCTGACGATGACGGCCAGCGCGCCCGCCTTCTCCCCGCGCGCGGGGTCGCTCACAACGCCCCCAACGTCACGTGGATCTGCCAGAACGCCTCGTCGCGGAGGCGCTCGGGGTTGAAGCCCACGTCCACCTGGATGGGCCCGATCGCGGTCGCGCGGCGGAGCCCGACGCCCGCGGACCAGCGCAGGAGCGGGTCCGTCGGCACCGAGTCGGCGATGTCCGGGCGGAGAAACCACACGTTGCCGGCATCGACGAAGAACGCGAGCTGAGTGCCGGTCCACGCGCTGAGGCCCAGCTTCTCGAAGGGCACGCGCATCTCGAGCGAGGCGAGGGCCATGGCGTCGCCCCCCGTGGCGACCCACCGGGAAGGCTCGTCGAGCCCGCCGAAGCCCACGAGCGGCGCGAGCTGCTCGGGGAAAGGGATGTCCTCGCGCGACACCTCGTTGGCGGGGCCCACGCTGTCGAGCGCGAAGCCGCGCAGGTTCGCGCCGCCGCCGAGGCGGAAGCGGTCTTCCAGCGGGAGCGTGCCCAAACCCGCGGGCACCCACGCCGCGCCGCCGCGCACGCGGCCCTGGAGCCCGAACCCCGCGAGGGGCACCCACCACGACCAGCTCGCTTCCCCCCGGACGAAGCTCAAGTCCGAGAGGATCTCGTCGGTGACGGTCACGAGCAGGGTTCCGACGCCGCCCTTCGTGGGGTTGAACGGGTCGTCGCGCAGGTCGAGAACGAACGAGAGGTCGAGGCCCGACTGGTAGCGGATCGCGCTCGGGAGCGACGGGGCGGGGTCGGCGAGGTCGGTGAGCACGAGCTCGTCGAGCCACGGGTCGCCGGGGACCACGGCGCCGGGGTCGATGTCGAGGAGCCGGCGCGCCTCGACGCGGTACGCGAGCTCGGCGGTGCCCGTGTCGCCGAGGTGGAGCAGGACGCCGAGGCCGGCGCCCGAGCGCTCCAGGCGGTAGCTCGGCTCCTGCTCCTGCTCGTTGAACACGAGGTCGAGCGCCACGTGGTCGCCGCGCCCCGGGATGTTCGGCGCCTCGTACCGCGCGGCCGCCTTCCACTCCGGAGCGAGCACGTCGAGCGCCCAGTCGTCGCCCACCCAGCCGACGCCGGCCTGCCCGAGCAGCGTGACGCGGTGCCCTAGCCCGAACAGGTTGCGGTGCCCGCCGCGCGCGAAGACCTTCACGCCCTGGTCCGTCGCGACGCCGCCGCCGAGCTCCGCGTGGAGGTTCGGGCGCTCCTCCACCTCGACGATGAGATCCTTCGCCCGGTCCTCGTCGCCGACGAGCTCGGCGCTCACCCGCGAGAAGAGGTCGAGCTCGTAGAGCCGCCGCCGGATGCCGCTCACGCGCGACGGCGCGAGCGGATCGCCGGGGGCCAGGTCGATCTCGCGCTCCACCACGGCCCGGCGCGCGCGTCGGTGGCCGCGGAGGATCACCGAGCGGAGGTAGACGACGGGCCCCGGGGACACGGTCACCGTCACGTCCGCCGCGGTGCCGTCGTCGGCGAGCACGGTGGCGGCGCGCGCGTCGGCGGAGAGGTAGCCGCCCTCGTTGAGCGCCTCCACGAGCCGCCGCACCCGCGTGTCGATCTCCGACGGGTTGAGCGGCTGGCCGACGAGGTCCGCGAAGATGGCCGGGGCGTCGACCTCGCCCACCTCCCCTTCGACCACGAGCCGCGCGAGCGTGGCGCGCGGGCCGGCTTCCACGGCGACAACGAGGTCTACCGGGACCACACGCCCGAACCCGAACGCCCGCGCGACGCCGGTGAGCGCCGGCGGCGTCGGGGGGCGCGCCCGCTCGGCGAAGGCCTCCCGCGCGAGCCGTGCGCTCAAATACCCCTGCGACCGGTAGAATTCCTGGAGCACCTCGAGCGCGGCGTCGACGGCGTCGGGCGAGGCGCGGCCGCGTCCGATGCGGTCCGGGCTCGCCTCCTTGAGCGCGGCGGTGAGGTACGCGTCGGAGTAGACCGGGGTGCCCTCCCACACGGCGTCGCCGAGGCGGTGCCGCGCGCCGGCGTCGCCCGTCACGCGCACGACCACGGCCTGATCACTCTCCTCGACCGCCACGGCGACGTTCGCGTCGAGGTAGGACTGCCCGCGTAGATCTTCGGTGAGCGTGCGAGCGGCCTCCTCGCCGAACCGGCGCGAGATGCGCACGCCGTCGCGAAGCCCGAGACGCTCGACGATCTCCCGCTTGCTTGGGAAGCCGCGCCCGGCGCGCACGACGTCCCACTTGCGTCGCGGGTCGACGATCACGACGAGGCGCCGCGCGGTGATGTCGGTGGGGTCGAGCTGGAGCGCGACGCGCCCCTCGTAGTGCCCGCCGTCGCGGAGCGCGGCGTTCAGCTCTTCGCGGGCTTTCCGGAGCGCGCTCTCGGTCCACGGGCGGCCGCGCCCGAGCTTGTTGCGCGCGAGAATCCAGCGGATCTCGAGCTCGGAGAGCGAGCCGCCGGCGCGGATTCGGATGTCGAGGAGACGGTCCGGCTCGCCCTCCGTCACGTCCACCGTGAGAAGGACGCGCTGATCCTTGTCCATCTCGGCGGAGACGCGCGCCTTGGCGTCCGGGTAGCCGATCGCGGCGTAGGCGCCCTCGACGGCGCCGCGCACCTCGCTGGTCTCAGCGGGGAAGAAGGGGTCGCCGGTCTCCCGTCCGAGGACGCCGAGCAGCTCCCGCCGCGAGAGTGCGTGCGCACCGCGGATACGCACGGCGCGCAGTCGAGGCGGCGGAAATACGCGATACTCCACGCGAACCGCGGGCACTGGCTCGCCCTGGGCGTCGAACGCCACCCAGTCCTCGACGTGCACCTCCACCTGCGCGAAGTCGAGCACCCGGTGCAACATCGCGATGTCCTGACGCACGGCCTGCGGGCTGTACGGCACGTCCTGCTGCACGCGCAGGAGCGGCTCCAGGCTCTCCGCGGGGAGGCCGCCCTCGGGGGCGACGAGCGAGAGCTGAGAGACGATGCGCCCGGTGTAGCGGACGGCGGCGGGCGCGGTGTCCTCGACGACGACGGCGCCGGCGTCGGCCGGGGCGGGCGCGTCGGGGAGCGCGACGGCGTCCTCGGCGCGGGCCGCGGGGCAAAGGAGCCCGAGCGCCGCGGAGGCGGCCAGGATCACCGCCGGACGGCGCCTCGCGCGGGTGGCTCGCATGCGGGCCTCGCATAACGCCTCTCGGGGGGCGGGCGCGGGCCTCCCGGCGGCGGGTGGGCGGTCGCGAGCCGCGGGGGGCGGCGGGCGCCCGCACGGCTTGCCGTCGGTCCCCGCTCACCGAGAGGTCGGCGCCCCCTAATCGAACTCCCACTTCCACTTGAATTCGGCCCCGTACGCCGCCCCGATGGGGAGGGAGCGCCCCTCCTGGCGCGTCGCGACGTACGCGGTGGCGTAGAGCTTCTCCGCGATACGACGTTCCACGGACGCGTACCAGTCGCTCTCGAGGTTCACGCCGAGCCGCTTCTCCACGGTGACGTCGAAGTCGCCGAGCTGCTTCTCCGCGACGAGCCGGAGGTCGGAGGTGACCGTGCTCGACCCACGCTCGGACACGCCGCTCACGAGGCTCCACCGGTCGATGACGAAGAGGTTCGCCCTCGAGATCGCGGTCTGCGCGAGGAGCAGGTCGCTCGTCTCGGCGACCAGCGCGGTGGTGAGCGCGCCGTACCGCTCGAGCTCCTCGCGGGTGACGCCGAAGAGCAGGAGCGCGTTGACGTCCGCCTGCGCAAGGTAGGGATCGGACGCCGTGTTCGTTCGCCAGTCCGAAAACAGCCCGGTTACGCCGTAGGTTACGAGGTAGTCCTGCTCCTGGCTTCGGACGTCGGTCTCCAGGAGGATGTCGAGATCGGGGTCGAACGTGTAGGGGTCGACGTAGCGGATCTCGCCGCGCGCGATCTCGAATTCCCGTTCGTGGAGGTACATCTCTCCGCCCGGCTCCACGACGATCTCGCCCACCATGCCGGGGCGGGCGGTGTCGCCCACGATGCGGAGCCGCGCGCTCGCGTCGGCGTCGGCGATGTTGTTGCGGAGGCGGATGGAGTCCATCGCGCGCACGTCGAGGTCCATGCTGAAGTATTCGGCGCCTTCGACCGGCGCGCTCCCGGTGAGGCGCTCGTTGCGCAGGGAGATGACCATCGCTTCCCAGTCGATGCGCTCGGTGAAGGTCATCTCGGCGATGTCGATGCGGCCGGAGAGGAGGAGGTCGTCGACGGGGCCGTCGAAGCGGAGGTCCGCGTCGCCCACGAGCGGCGGCAGGTAGTCGAGGTACTGGATGCGCGCGTCGTCCATGCGCCCTTCGAGCTCGTAGCGGCGCGGGCGCCACCCCTCGGCGTCGATGCGGCTCTCGACGCTCGTGAAGACACCACCGCCCACCTCGGCGCGCACGTCGCGAACGACATACCGCTCGGACGTGGCCTCGATCGTTGCGGACAGCGCCTCGAAGTCGGCGGGGAAGTAGCCGGTGCGGAGCGTGGCGTCGTCGATGTCGGCGCGGAGATCGACCGCGACGCCGTCCGCGCCCCGCTCGATGCCCACCCGCACGTCGGCCATGCCCTGGGCCACCTGGAGCTCGGGCACGAACATCCGCGCGAGATCGAGGTTCACCCTCCCGTCCCCTCGGAACGCCATCTGCCCGCGCCCGGTGGTGTAGCCCTCGAAGCCGAACGTGGTCCCGTCGTTGCCCACGAGCCGGAGCCGGGGCACCTGCACGCTCGTGCCGTGCACGGCGAACACCCACGGCTCGGGGTTGGAGAGCACGTGGGTGTCCCACCGCGCGAGCACTTCATCGATGCGCCCCTCGATGTCGACCGGCGTGGGCGAGTCGCCGAAGCGGCCGGCCAGGGAGATATCCCCGGTGATCCGCGCTTCTACGGCGGTGCCGTCCTGCGCGCGCGGGTAGAAGAGCTGGAGCGGGAAACGGGCGAAGCGGACCTCGGCTTCGTAGGGTTGTTCGCCCCAGAGCCCGAGCGTGCCGCGGGTGCGGAGCGCCTCGCCCACCAGGGCGCCGTTCCAGGAGAGCAGGCCGTCGCGGGTGGAGAACGCCACCGACGAGTCCGCGAGCCGCGTGCGGTCGTAGTAGACGTTGGTGGCCGCGATGCGCCCGCGCGGCGCGGGGTCGAAGAGGGTGCCGCCGATCTGCGCGTCGACGACGAGGTTTCCGACGAGCGGCACGCCCATGTCCGCGAGATGATCGAGCCGCTCGATGGCGAGGCCGTCGGAGATCACGTCGAGGTTCATGGCGAAGCCGCGCTTGACCGAGCCACGCGCGAGCACGGTCTCGGCGCCGCGGACGAGCTGGAGCGCCTCGAGGGTGAGCTCGCCGTTGTCCATCCAGGCGGTGGCGTAGCCTTCGGCGAAGCGCTCGCCGTAGAGGTCGACGTCGCGGAGCTCGAGGGTGACGTCGCCGTCGAGGTGGTAGGGCTCGCCCGCGAGGACGGCCGCGCCCGACACGATGCCGTCGGCCGGGCCGATGTCCACGAAGATCCCCGCGAGATCGCGGATGTGGCCGGCGCCCACGTAAACCTGGGTGTCGATGTACATGGGGTCGGTGAACGCGATGTCGAAGTCGCCCCGGTAGGCGGTCTCGCCGAGCTGGGCGCGGATGTCCGAGACACGGAGCTGCATGGCTCGGAAATCGCTCTCCAGGCGGCCGGAGAGGGTGTCGGCGATGGGCAGGCCCAGCACGACGGCGTTCGTGACGGTCATCTCCGCGTCCGCGAGCATGGGCGCGTCGTACCGACCGCCGACCCAGCCCTTCAGCGTCGCCATGCCGCCGAGCTCGGCGTCGCCGAGGGGGCGAAGGACGGAGAGATCGAGGCGCGGGAAGTCGATGTCCACGCCGAGGGGCCCGTACGACGCGAACCCGATCGACGCCCGCGCGCGGCCCGACGTGCGCCCGGTGGTCACCCGGCCGTCGAGCACGAGCCCCGCGAGATCCACCCCGAGATCCCCGACGATCGTGCCCGCGTCGATCGCGAGCATCACGTCGGAGCCGGCGTCGATCGGGCCCTTGTGAACGGAGAATTCCGCCACGTTGATCTCGAAGGGGCCGTCGAGGCGGAACGGGGCGAGCGAGCCCGCGACCGTGGTCTCGAGGTCGGCCGTGAAGTCCACCCAGGGCGTGGGCGCCGCGCCGATCGACTGGAGGATGCGCGCGAGGTGCACGCCTTCGGCGGTGACCGTGCCGGTGATCGCCTTGGTGGCGGGCTCGACGCGCCCCTCGACGGCGAGCGTGCCTTCCCCCCACCTGACCGCGAGGCGGTCGAGGACGACGGCGTCGGGCGCGTCTCCGACGCCGGGCTCGAAGTGCCACGGGCCGAGGGTGTCGCCGATGCGCGTGGCGGTGAGGACGTCCTTCGAGGAGCGCCGCCAGATGACGAGGTCCGAGAGCGCGACGGCGCCGCCGATGCGGGGGTTGGCGGTGGTGCCGTCGAGCGCGGCGTCGAGATCGATGACGCCGGCGACGTGGGGCGTGGCGGGGTCGGCGCCGGTGAGGCGCCCGAGGTCCACCCGGAGCGAGAGGTCGCCCGCGAGCGGCCCGCCGGCGAGCGTGGCCGCGAACGCGCCGTTCAGCGAGAGGGCGTCGAACGCGACGTCGAACGCCGGGACCGCGATGCGGTCGGGCGCGAGGGCCACGCGCGGGAACGAAAGGTTGGTGGCGACCTGGTCGAGCCGGCCGGCGCGCACCCGGAGCGCGCCCACGCCGATGTCGGTGCGGCCTCCGCCGGCGGGGGCGGCGCCGATGCCGAGCACGTCGAGCCGGGCGTCCGGCGTCTCGAGCGTGAACGTGCCGTCGGTGACGACGAGCTCGCGCCAGGGAAGCTCTCGCAGCGCGGGGCCGCCGCCGCCGCCGCCCTTCGGCAGGCGGCGGAGCCCGCGGAGCTCGCGGAGGCCGTCGGCATCGAGGTGGAGCGCAACCTGCGGGGACGTGACCGTGACGCGGCGGAGCACCGGACGCCACCCGTGCACACCGGGGTCGAGACGGATGGCCCCCACGGCGGCGATGGTGTCGGCCGTGGGCGGGTGCGTCACGACGAGGCCCTGGACTTCGACGTAGAGCGGCATGTAGCCGAGCTCGATGCGGCCGACGGTGACGTCCTCGCCGGTCGCGACCTCGACGGCCTGCTCGAGCGCGCGCGCCGCGAGCCGCGCGACGAGGTCCGTGCGGAGGCCGACGAGCGCGAGACCGACGAGCCCTGCCGGAAAGAGCAGGAGGCGCCAGCCACGACGCCGGGTGGGCGTCGGCCTTTCCGCGCCTGCGTCCGGCTCGATCGTGCCCGTCACGCCTCCCAGATAAGGGTGCGGGCCCCGGACGTCCACTCGGCGGCCCTTGCCATGTGGAGACACCGCGAATAAGGACCAGCGCGATTGCGGGTGTAGCTCAGTTGGTAGAGCACGAGCTTCCCAAGCTCGGTGTCGTGGGTTCGATTCCCATCACCCGCTCCACTTTGACGAAAGAAGGGCCGCCGCTACCCGCGAGCGGCCCTTTTCGCGTTCAGGGAGCCGCCCCCGGCTCCCTCCCCCGATGCCGCGAACGGATGGACGGATGCTGAACTCCCGCATCGAGGCTCCGAGCCTCGCACCCCCGGCTCGCATGGGCCCGGACAAGAAGGACGACGACGGCGATACCCGCGGCGCGCCCGGCGTCGACGTAAAGACGCGTCTCGAGAAGCCGAAGATGTTCAAGGTCCTGTTCCACAACGACGACTACACGACGATGGAGTTCGTCGTGGAGGTGCTCACTACTGTGTTCAGACGCACGCGCGTGGAAGCAACGCGGATCATGCTTTCCGTACATCGGAGTGGAAAGGGCGTGGCCGGTGTCTATACGCGTGAGATTGCGGAAACGAAAGCCCAGCTCGCGATGGATCGTGCGGGCGAGCGGGGCTACCCGCTCCTCGTGACGACCGAACCGGAGTGAACCCAGAATGACGCTCTCGCGCGAACTCACCATCGCCCTCTCCCTCGCCCTGGAGGTGGCCCGTGAGAAGCGGCACGAGCTGTTGACGCTCGAGCACGTTTTGTACGCCCTCCTCACCGACCCCACCACCGCCGAGTGCCTCGAGGCCTGCGGGGGTGATCTGAAGAAGCTCGAGGTGGAGCTCGAGGCCTTCTTCGACAAGATGGAGAAGTTGACCGAGGAGGAGGCGGAAGACAGCGAGCCCACGCAGACCGCCGCCTTCAACCGCGTGCTCCAGCGCGCCGTGGGGCACGTCCAGTCCTCCGGCAAGACGGAGGTGACGGGCAGCAACCTGCTCGTCGCGATGTACAGCGAGAACGACAGCCACGCCGTGCACATGCTGGAGCGGCAGCAGATCACGAAGCTCGACGTCACCGCGTTCATCGCGCACGGCGTTCGCAAGTCGCCGGTCCGCAAGGCGTCCGCGGGCATGAGCTCCAGCTCCAACACGGACGGCGCCGAGACGTCGGCCCCCGCGAGCAACGATCCCCTCGCGAACTACTGCGTCGACCTCGTGGCGCGCGCGGCGGCGGGCAAGATCGACCCCCTCGTGGGCCGCGAGAGCGAGATCGAGCGCACGCTCCAGATCCTCGCGCGCCGCCGCAAGAACAACCCGTTGTTCCTTGGCGACCCGGGCGTCGGCAAGACCGCCATCGTCGAGGGCCTCGCGCGGCGCATCCACGAGGGGAAGGTGCCCGACCTGCTCAAGGAGAGCCGGGTCTACGCGCTCGACATGGGCGCGCTCATCGCCGGCACCCGCTACCGCGGCGACTTCGAGGAGCGGCTGAAGGCCGTGCTCAAGGCGCTCGAGGAGAAGCCGAAGGCCATCCTCTTCATCGACGAGATCCACACGATCATCGGGGCCGGCGCCACCCAGGGCGGCTCGATGGACGCGTCGAACCTGCTCAAGCCGGCGCTCGCGAACGGAGAGCTGCGCTGCATCGGGAGCACCACGCACGGGGAATACCGCGCCGCGTTCGGACGCGACCGCGCGCTCGCCCGCCGCTTCCAGACCATCGACGTGCCGGAGCCGACCGTCGACGAGTGCATCCTCATCCTGCACGGCCTCCGCAAGCAGTTCGAGTCGCACCACGGCATCACCTTCACGGAAGACGCCATCGACGCCGCCGCGCGCCTCGCCGCGCGCCACATCAACGACCGCTACCTGCCGGACAAGGCGGTGGACGTGCTCGACGAGGCCGGCGCCGCCGCGCGCCTCCACAACCCGGGCTCCGTGGTGGGGGTTCCGGAGATCGAGGCCGTCGTCGCGCGGATGGCGCGCGTCCCGCCGCGCACGGTGAGCAACGAGGAGCAGATGAACCTCGCGAAGCTCCCCGAGCTGCTGCAGGGCCGCATCTTCGGCCAGCAGGACGCCATCAGCGCGGTCACCCAGACCATCAAGCTCAACCGCGCCGGCCTCGGGAACCCGAACAAGCCGGTCGGGTGCTTCCTTTTCTCGGGCCCCACCGGCGTCGGCAAGACCGAGCTCGCGAAGCAGCTCGCGGAAGTGCTCGGCGTGGCGTTCCTCCGCTTCGACATGTCCGAATACATGGAGAAGCACACGGTGAGCCGCCTGATCGGCGCGCCCCCCGGGTACGTCGGCTTCGAGCAGGAAGGCCTCCTCACCGGCGCGGTGAACCGCACGCCGTACGCCGTGCTCGTGCTCGACGAGATCGAGAAGGCGCACCCCGACATCTTCAACATCCTGTTGCAGGTGATGGACCACGCCACGCTCACGGACAACAACGGCAAGAAGGCCGACTTCCGCAACGTCATCCTCGTGCTCACGACAAACGCCGGCGTGCGGGAGGGCCAGCGCCCGAGCCCCGGCTTCCAGCGGGTGGACGCGGGCCGACGCGTGGACGACGCCGTGAACCGCACCTTCCCGCCCGAGTTCCGCAACCGGCTCGACGGAATGGTGAGCTTCGCGCCGCTCTCCGAGGAGGTGGTGCTCAAGGTCGTCGACAAGTTCGTGCTCGAGCTCTCCGCGCAGCTCGGCGCGCGTGACGTAACGCTCCAGATCACCCCCACGCTCCGCGCGTGGCTCGGCGAGAAGGGGTACAAGCCCGAGTACGGCGCCCGCGAGATGGGCCGCGTCATCCAGGACTTCCTGAAGAAGCCGCTCGCCGACGAGCTCCTCTTCGGGCGCCTGATGAAGGGCGGGAGCGTCCTCGCGGACCTCGACGGCGACAAGGTCGGGTTCACCGTGGCCGGGCCGACCCCGACCGTGCCCGTCCCCGCCGACCTCCTCCCGGACGGCGAGACCCGCCCGGTGAACGAGGCCGAGAGCAAGGTGTGACCCTCGGAGCGGGGGAGCGGAGCCGCCGACGCCCCTCCCCCGCACCCACGCCGCCGCGGAGGCCCGCGCGTCCGCGCGCGGGTCCGGCCGCCCGTGACCGAACGATTCGTCGCCGTGAAGTCGGCCCCCAACGGGGGGCTCCCGCCGCGATGGCCGGCGTTGTTGACGCCCCGGGCCGCCGCCCCATAGCATACGGGCCATCCCCGCCTACGGGCGGCATCCTCCCGAGGCCTTCATGAGCAAGCCACAGCCCTTCGTCGTCCCCGCCGGCGTCACCTTCCAGATCACCGACGCCGGCGTCGTGATCGAGAACGAGGGCGACATCGTCCTCCACACGAACTTCGGGCGGTCGCTCACACGGATCGTGAGCACGGCCGGGTCCGTCACGATTCACGCCCCGGTCGACGGCGGCGCGGTGCACGCCGCGGGCGACGTGGCCCTGCACGGGGACGCGCGCGCCACCTCCGTGGAAGCCGGCGGCAACGTCACCGTGACCGGCGCCGCCACGGTCGGCACGGTGACCGCGGGCGGAAACGTCACGGTCGGCGGCGCGGCCAGCATCGACACGCTCTCGGCCACGGGCAATGTCCAGGTGAGCGGCGACGCCACGAGCCAGCGCATCGACGTCGGCGGGGACATCGGCATTGAAGGCGGCGTGTCCGGCGGGAGCGTTCGCGCGGGCGGCACCTTGCGCGTGAGCGGGGCGTTCAAGGCCGACACGGTGCACGGCCACACGATTCGCCTCGAGGGCGCCAGCATCACCGCGCGCGGCATCCAGGGCGCGCACGCCGTGCACATCGGCGCCGCGAAGATCCAGGTCGACGCCATCATCGCCCCCGAAGTGCACGTCGACCCGGCCACGAACGGTCGCGCCACGGTGGTGGAGTGCCACAACGACCTCGGCCCGAACGCCGTCAAGGGCGGGTTCCGCCTCGCGGACTACGCCGAGATGTTCGGCGATCCGACCAGCTTCCTGGCCGAGCGCGGCCTCGCCCCCATCGGCGCGGCCG
>CAXNIN010000058.1:0-15784 GCA_964202365.1 Myxococcota bacterium
AGCCGAGCGCGGCGCCGGCGGCGCCGGGCACCACGCCGGCGTCCCTCGCGAGCGGCCTCACCGTGAACGTGCCCGCCGGCTGGCAGGCGACCGCCGTGGACGCCACGCGGCTCCTGATCATGAGCCCCTCGGGCGACGCGATGATCGTCGCGAGCACCGTTGACCCGGAGGGCGGCGACCTCCGCACCGAGCTCTCCGGTCGCATCGACATCGGCGACGGGCTGGTGTTCGTCCCAACCGGCACGCCGCGCGCCGACGCGGGCGGCCTGGTCAACGACTTCGACGTGGCCGGAAGCACGCTGCCGATGCGCGGCGCGGCGCACGGCCGGGAGCTGCCCGACGGGCGCGTGCTCGTGGTGTTGGGCATCGCGCCCGCCGCGAGCATCGACGCCGTGCGGGCGGAGCAGCGGCGCGTCTTCACCAGCGCGCGTGTCGCCCGCGCCGCGAACGCCGACGCCGCCGCGGGGAGCTGGGCCGGCTACCTCAAGGGCCGCTACCTCGTGAAGCTCTACACCGGCAGCGGCTACAGCGAGAAGCACGAGCTCTGGCTCTGCAGCAACGGCAACTACGGCCGACTCACCGACGGCGGCGGGTTCGGGAACGACGGCAGCAGCGCTGCGTTCGTGGGCGGCACCGAGGGCGCGTGGACAGCCACGGGCTCCACTGGAGGGACAGGCACGCTCTCGCTCGTCGCCACCGACGGTTCGCGCGCCACGCTCGCGGTGCGGATGGGCTCGGACGGGGTGTACCTCGACGGCGAGCGCTGGATGCGCGGGGACAACACGCGCTGCCCGTAGCGCGTGTCGGCCGGCCCTTGAGGGCGGCGCGGCGCGGCCTCATACTCGGCGCATGCCCGACGACGATCCGCTCCCGCCCACCACCTGGTTGCGCATGCCAACGCCGGAGCGGCCCGCGCCCCCGTCGCCTCGGCCGCCGAGCGGCGCCGCCGGTGCGGCTCCGGCCGCGCCGGTGCGCCGCCCCCAGGGCGGGGCCGGCACGTTCTCCGGCGGTCAGGTCGATCCGGCCACCACGCACCTGCGCAGGGAAACGCAGCGCAGCGTGGTGTGGGCCGGCGCCCTGGCCGCGATCATGCTTGCGGGGCTCGCGCTCGCGGCGCTCCTTCCGGTGCTCTACCTGATGCTTCGGGGCTGACCGGGGAGGGGGCCAGCCGCCCCTCCCGGCCGCCGAGGGTGGCCGCGGCGAAGCCGCGGGCGCCGCCTACCGCCCGCACCGGCGCCGACGCCGGTTGGCGCCCGACGGACGCGGCCCCGCGTCCGGCACGCGCTCTGCTTCTCGAACATGTGACCAGCCGGACAGGTTCGCGTCATTCCACGCCCCCGCGTTCACCGCGATCCTATTCCGTGGCCGCTTTGCCTCCGACCGCGCCGAAACGCGGCGACGGCGCGATCCAGGATACGACCTCCCCATGTCCCACCCGCTCCTCCTCGCAGCGCTCGTCGGCCTGCTCGCCTGCGGCCGGCCCTCGGGCACGGAACCGCCCGCCGAAGGGTGGGCCAACACCGGGCCGACCGTCGTCGAGCAGGTGATCGATCGAGGTGCCACGCAGCTTCTCTCGGTTCGGCAGGGCCCATGGAAGACGTGGGTGGAGGTGCCGAACGTGGGCAGCAAGGTGGGCGACTACGTGCTTCTGGGCAAGGGGAGCGCGCGGCGCGACGTGGAGATTCCCGAGGTTGGGCAGCGCGCGGCCGAGGTGGTCGACATCGCGAACGTGCAGGTGGTGGACGAGGCGACCGCACGGCGATCCGTATCGACGAACGCGCCGAAAGACGCTGTCCCCGTGGAGAAGGTGTACGCCGAGCTCGACGCGCGTGCCGGCAAGGAGATTGTCGTGTACGGCACGGTGGTCAAGGCGACCAGCGCGGTGGGCTCGATTTGGGTGCACATCCAGGACGGCACCGGGGACGCCGCCGCGGGCACGCATGACCTCATGGTGCAGACGAGCCAGGAAGTCGCGCGCGGGCAGCGGGTCGCGTTTCGTGGGGTATTGAGGAAGGACGTGGATCTCGGCTTCGGCTACGAGTACGACGCCATGCTCGAGGCCGCCGACGTGGTGGAGCCGTCGCGATAGTTTTTGTCGATGGGCACTTTGAAAATTTTGTGTGGCGCTATGGTGCGCCCCGGGTGACGATCGGTTCGTCACCCCGAGAAGTCGCCATGCGTCAGCCCAGTTCCTTCCTGCTCTTGTTGTCCGTCGGTGGCCTCACCGCGCTCGTCGGGCTCTCCGCGTGCCAGCCCGAGCCCAAGGCCGTGACCGAGGCGCCCGCCGAGGCCGCGCCCGTCGCCGCGCCGGCCGCCGCGGAGGCCCTCCCGGCCGGGTACATCAAGGAAAATACGGCGTGGTGGCCGGACAAGGTCGACCTCTCGCCGCTGCGCAACAACGCCGCCGCGAACCCCTACGGGGCCGGCTTCGACTACGCCGCCGCCTTCAACAAGCTCGACCTCGCGGCCGTCAAAGCCGACCTCGCCGCCGTCCTCACCAAGTCCCAGGACTGGTGGCCCGCCGATTACGGCAACTACGGGCCGCTCTTCATCCGCATGGCGTGGCACAGCGCGGGCACGTACCGCACGCTCGACGGTCGCGGCGGTTCGGACGGCGGCCAGCTGCGCTTCGAGCCGCTGAACAGTTGGCCGGACAACGCCAACCTCGACAAGGCCCGCCGCCTGGTGTGGCCGGTCAAGGAGAAGTACGGCAACAGCATCTCCTGGGCAGACCTCATGGTCCTCGCCGGCAACGTCTCGCTCGAGACCATGGGTTTCAAGACCGTGGGCTTCGCGGGCGGTCGCGTGGACGACTGGGAGGCCGACCTCGTGTATTGGGGCCCCGAGAACGAGATGCTCGCCGACGCCCGCTACCACGGCGAGCGCAAACTCCAGGACCCGCTTGCCGCCGTGCAGATGGGGCTCATCTACGTCAACCCCGAAGGCCCCAACGGCAACCCCGACCCCATCGCCGCGGCGTACGACATCCGTGACACCTTCGCGCGCATGGGCATGAACGACGAAGAGACCGTCGCCCTCATCGCGGGCGGCCACACCTTCGGCAAGGCGCACGGCGCCTACTCCCCGAAGGATTGTGTCGACGTCGAGCCCGCCGCCGCGGGCGTCGAGCGCCAGGGCACGGGCTGGATCAACAAGTGCGGCACCGGCAAGGGCGCCGACACCGTTACCAGCGGCCTCGAAGGCGCGTGGACCTCGGCCCCCGCCCAGTGGACGAACCAGTACCTCGCCAACCTGCACAACTTCGACTGGGAGAAGACCAAGAGCCCGGCCGGGGCCACCCAGTGGAAGCCCAAGAGCGGCGGCGGCGAGGGCCTCGTCCCCGACGCGCACGATGCGGCCAAGCGCCACGCGCCGATGATGTTCACGACGGACCTCTCGCTGAAGGAAGATCCCGCGTACGCCGCCATCTCCAAGCGCTTCATGGAGAATCAGCCGGAGTTCGAGCGGGCGTTCGGGGAAGCCTGGTTCAAGCTGACGCACCGCGATCTCGGTCCGCGCGCCCGCTACCTCGGCCCCGAGGTTCCCGCGCAGGTGTTCACCTGGCAGGACCCGTTGCCGACCGCCGACTACACGGTCATCAACGCCGCCGACGCCACCCGCCTCAAGTCCGACATCCTCGCTTCGGGCCTGACCGTGTCCGAGCTGGTGCGCGTCGCGTGGGCCTCGGCTTCGACCTACCGCGGCACGGACATGCGCGGTGGTGCCAACGGCGCCCGCATCCGGCTCGCGCCCCAGGCGAGCTGGGCCGTGAACGACCCGGCGGAAGTCACGAAGGTGGTGACCGCGCTCGAGGGCATCCAGGCGGCCTTCAACGGCGCGGGCAAGGGCAAGGCGGTCTCCGTGGCCGACCTCCTCGTGCTCGGTGGCGCCGCGGCCATCGAGAAGGCCGCCGGGCAGGGGGCCAAGGTGCCCTTCGCGGCGGGCCGCGTGGACGCCACGGCGGACCAGACGGATCCTGTCTCGTTCGCGTTCCTCGAGCCCAAGGCCGACGGCTTCCGCAACTACTACACCGACGCCGCGCTGCGTCGGCCCGCGGCGGAGCTCGTCGAGAAGGCCGATCTCCTCGGCCTGACCGTGCCGGAGATGACCGCGCTCGTGGGCGGCCTCCGGGTGCTCGACGCCAACGCCGGCGGCAGCAAGCTCGGCGTGTTCACCGACGAGCCGGGTGTGTTGAGCAACGACTTCTTCGTCAACCTGCTCGACCTCACCACCACGTGGGCCCCCCGCGCCGACGGCACGTTCGAGGGCAAGGGCCCCGACGGCGCCGTGCGCTGGACCGCCACCGAGGCCGACCTCGTCTTCGGCTCGAACTCCGAGCTGCGGGCGATCTGCGAGGTGTACTCGTACGACCCGGCGAAGTTCCAGGCCGACTTCATCTCGGCGTGGACCAAGGTGATGAACGCCGATCGGTTCGACCTGAAGCGTTGAGGCGGGCGGCGCGAGGCGGGTGGAGTAGGTTCTTCGAACCCCGAGACCCGTCCCGTGCCCTCCATCACCCAGCTCCAGTACATCGTCGCGGTCCATCGCACCGGGAGCTTCGGCAAGGCGGCGGCGGACTGCGGTGTGTCCCAGCCCACCCTCAGCGCTCAGGTCGCCAAGGCCGAAGAAGAGCTGGGGGTGGTGCTGTTCGACCGGCGTAGCCGGCCGGTACAACCCACCGAGCCGGGGGAGCGCCTCGTTGCCCTTGCCGTGGATGTCCTCACCTCCCACGAGCGGCTCCTCGCCGCGGCCGATGGGGCGGAGCGGCTCTGCGGCAGCTTCACCCTCGGGATCATCCCGACGCTCGCGCCGTACGTGTTGCCCTGGTTCCTCGGGCCGTTCGCGGAGAAGCACCCGCGCATCGAGCTCACGGTGCTCGAGCGCACCACCGCTACCATCGTCGAACAGGTGAAGGCCCTCCGCATGGACGCCGGCCTGCTCGCCACCCCCCTCGACGAGCCCGGCTTCGAGAGCCGCGTGCTCTTCTACGACCCCTTTTACGTGTACGCCCGCCCGGACTCCCCGGTGCTCCTCGCCGACGAGGTGGAGGCCGCCGACCTCGAGCACGAGCCCCTGTGGCTCCTCGAGGACGGCCACTGCTTCCGCAACCAGGTCGTCCACCTCTGCGGTGTCCGCACCCACGGCGCGATGGGCAACGTGCGCTTCGACGCCGCCAGCTTCGAAACCCTGCGGGCCCTCATCGAGCACAGCGGCGGCTGCACGCTCGTGCCCGAGTCCTTCGCGCGCACCCTGCCCGCCGAGGTGCGCAGGACCCGCATCCGGCCGTTCCGCGATCCGGTGCCCACCCGCGAGGTCAGCCTGATCGCGTCGCGCGCGCACTGGAAGACCGAGATCCTCGAAGCGCTCACGGCGTCGCTCCGCGCGCTCGCACCCCGCTCGTTGCCGAGGACGCGCGAGCGCGGAGAGGTGGTGCCTGTTTTGCCTTGAGGGAGAAGGCCCGTAGAAGTTCATCCCTTCGACGGGCCCGCTAACGGTTGGTCGGGGCGGCCGAGTGCTTTTCGAACCTGGTGGCTGGACCCGAAGGGCTGGGGCACCGAGAAGATGCTGGCGTTCGAGGCTGCCGCACTTCCGCCTTCCGGCGATTGCGCGCCGGGTCAACCGCCTCCGCCGCCCCCACAGGCGAATTCCCCGTGCCACCAAGTACCCCACCCGACGCCGTAGGCATGCCACAGACAGAATCCGAAGGGAAGGCCGAGGAGGAGCATGAGCGCCCACCGACGCCAGCCGCCTCCCTCCATGTGATGGGCGAGGGGGACGCACCACCCGAGGTGGCCGCTCGGGAGGAGCATTAGTGCTCCGACGAGCGGCCCCCACCCTGCACAGTAGACTGGCCTCCACCCCGCAAGCCAGCCGACGAGGAAGGGCCAGCCCACCGCCACGGGGGGAACGATCCACCGTGCTCTGCCCAGGCGTTCCCCGAGGGGCCGGGCGAGGCCACCCGCAACGGCACTCCCAATGGTCGACGGAGCGAGCCATAGGAGCACGGCGGCCGAGGTGAATGGTGCCCATCCGCCCTGGTACGCGACATATGCGGCGCTCGATACGGTGCCGACGGCTGCCAGGTCGATCGCTGACCGCCGCGTCATCACAGTCCCATCACGTCGCGCAGCCCGGCCTCCGTCTCGGCGAGTCGCTCCGCCGGCAGGTGCCCGATTCGCTCCATCAGCACACCCTTGTCCACGGTGAGCACCTGCGAGACGTTGACCACCGACTCCTTCCGCAGCCCGGTCTCCCGCGCCGTCGCTCGCACGTTCCCCGGGGCCGCCGCGAGCCGAAGGTTCGACGTGATCATGACGACGATCACCGTGGAGATCCGGCTCTCGTTGAACGTGTCGGTCGAGATCACGACGACGGGGTGTCGGTAGCCCGGGCTCGACCCGACCGGCTCGCCCAGGTCTGCCCACCAGACCTCACCGCGCTTCACTCCTCCCACTCCGACGCGACGCGAGCCTGAGAGCGCGCCGCCCCGGCAGGCAGTACCGACGATTCGACCGCGTACAGGTCGTCCAGAGCGCGGCGCTTGGCGGCCTCGTCATGCTGCGCGACGAACGCTCGGAGGGCCTTCGCGTAGAGCTCGCTGCGCGAGACGTGGAGGCGGTGAGCGAGCGCCTCAGCGTCGTCGAAGAGCGGGTCGGGGATGGAGATGGCGGTCTTCATGGAAGAAGTATAACCGCGGTATGACCCGCCCACACCGCGGCAGGATTCGAACCACGAAACCGATGTTCAACCTCGGCCGCTTGAGCTCGGGCAGCTGCGGCTTCGTCAGCATCGAACCCCAAAATACAAGGAAGGCCGCCCGAATCTCACGATTCTGACGGGCCTTCACAGTGGTGGTCGGGGCGGCCGGATTCGAACCGACGACCTTCTGCGCCCAAGGCAGACGCTCTACCAGGCTGAGCTACGCCCCGTCGCGCACGCCGTATCTCCGCGGCCCCCGCCGCGCACCCCCCGACGTCGTTACAAGGGAGGGGGAAATCAGGGTTCCACCTCCCGGCGGCACAGGCTCGTCACAGGCCAGGGCGAGCCGCCGGCGCGGCGCCCACGCGCGCCCCGGCGTCACCCGAGCGGCGCCGCAACCGCGCAGCGGCTCGCGGTCTCCTCGGCGTACAACGCGTACCCGTAGGGGCCGAGGCCCGCCACGTTGAGCCCGTCGCCGGCGTCCACACCGGTGTCCGTGGTGATCTCGCGGAAACCGCCGTGCACGTCCACGCGCACCGCGCTCACCGACGTGGCGCCGAGGTTCGCGACGACGACGAGGCGGCCCTCCGGCGTGGTGCGCGCATAGGCGAGCACGGCCGGCGCGTCCGTCTCGACCGGCGCCCACTCCGCCCCGTCGATCTCGGCTCGGACGCAGGCGAGGTCCCGGATGAGCGTGAGCAGGCTCGCGGGGTCGGCGCCGGCCTCGGCCACGTTCGTCCCTTCCATGTAAAGCGGATCGAGCGTGAACCACGGGATCTCGGCGCTCGTGAAGCCGCCGTTGCGGGTGCCGTCCCACGGCATGGGGGCTCGCCACGCGTAGTCCTGGCCGGTGGCGCTCGTGGCGTCGGCGAGGTCGAGCTCCTCGCCGTAGTAGAGGACCGGGTCGCCGGGGAGCGTGAACTGCAGCACCTGCAGGAGCCGCCGGGCGCGATCATCCGCCACGAAGGCGGGCAGTCGGGACACGTCGTGCGACTGGAGGAAGGGTGCGGTTCGGCCGAGGGACGCGGCGTCCTCCTGTTCCGCGAGGTGGGCGAGCAGGCCGTCGGGTGCGCCCGCCGCCACCGCCGCGAGGAGCGCCTCCCGACGCGGAAAGTCGAGCGTACGATCACTCTCCGGCGCGCCGGGAGAGCCCAGATAAGCGGCGTTCCCGGCAACGTCCGGCTCGGAGGCCTCGGCGAGCACGCGGGCGTCGGGGTTCGCGGTCTTCACGCGCGCGTACAGCTCGGCGAGCAGGGCGTGGGTGTCGTCGGTGTTCGTGATGGCGCCGTCGGCCTCCACGAGCATCACCACGGCGTCGAGCCGGTAGCCGTCCACGATGTCCATCCAGCCCTCGATGGCCTCGAACATCTGGGCGCGAACCAGCGCATCCGTCCAGTTCAGGTCGGGGAGCGCGGCGCCGAAGAACGCGTAGTAGTAGCCGCCGCCGGTGGCGGGGAACCACCGGTAGGTGTCCCACTGGGTGTCGCTGAACACGAAGCGGTCGCGGGAAGGGCTGTCGGGATCGGCGTCCGCGGCGGCGAACCACGGGTGGGTGAGCGCCACGTGGTTGAACGGGAGGTCGAGGAGCACGCGCATGTCGCGGGCGTGCGCGTCGTCCACGAGCCGCACGAGGTCTTCCTCGGTGCCGTAGGCGGCGCGGATGGCGTCGTAGTCGGCCACGTCGTACCCGGCGGTGCCGGGGCTCTCGAAGATGGGCATCAACCACAAGGTCTCCACGCCCAGGCTCGCGAGGTGATCGAGGCGGAGCCGGACGCCCTCGAGGTCGCCGATGCCGTCGCCGTCGGAGTCCTGGAAGGAGCGCACGTAGATCTCGTAGGCGAGGCCGAGGCCCTTGCGGGGCGCGCAGTCCGCTCCCTCGGCGGAGGTGGGCCGAACGGCCATCTCCTCGTCGCGGCTGGGGGAGGCGGACAACGGCGCCGCGCAGGTGACGGCGGCGGGGTTGGCGGGGTCGGAGGTACAGGCGGCAAGGAACAGGGCGAGGAGAGTCACGGGCACCTACGGGGTGGCCCGGGCCCTCTTCAACCGGCGTACCGCGCCGGCGCTCCACGGTTCTTCAAGAAAAATAGGTGTTTGCACGGAGCCCCCCCGACCGACGTCTGACGGACGTCCGTCACCCCCTGACGGACGTCCGTCAGGCGGGGGGCGTCAAGGGGCCCGTCCGCACGGACGCGATACATCCACACATGCGCTTCCTCACGCCTGTGCTCTTCGGCGCCGCGGCTGGCTGGGTGTACTGGTACAACGCCCAGCATGCTGGCCAGGCGGTCGTCTTCCCGTTCGTCGAATTGCTCGACCCCTCGGCCGCCGGGAACCCCGCGCGGCAGGGGGAGCTCACCGTGCTGCTGCTCGGCGGGATGGCGGTCGTTCTCGCCCTCTGGGAGGGCGTGCGGTGGGCCCGGGAGCGCGCCGAGAGCACCTGAACCGGGAGTCGGCGCGTACGCGGGCGGCGCCCGGTGGCGCCCCTCCCACGAATCGGTGCCCCCCTGCCGCAGCCTGGGTCAGTCGAGCCCGGCCAGCAGCGCCGGCAGGTGCGCGAGGGCCGCCCCGCGGTGGCTGATGGCGTCCTTCTCGCCCGGCTCGAGCTCCGCCATGGTGCGGGTGCTGCCGGTCGGGAAGAAGTAGGGGTCGTACCCGAACCCGTTGGCGCCGCGGCCTTCGAAGCCGATGGCGCCCTCGCATGCGCCCGCCGCGGTGCGTTCCACACCGGGGCCGACCACCGCGATGACGCACCGGTAGCGCGCGGTGCGGTCGGTGCGGTCGCCGAGCTCGCGCAGAAGCAGGGCGTTGTTCGCGGCGTCGTTGCCTTCGGGGCTGTAGCGCTTGCTCCGTACGCCGGGGCGGCCGCCGAGGGCGTCCACTTCGAGGCCGGAGTCGTCCGCGAGCGCGAGCATCCCCGTCTTCTCGAAGACGAAGCGTGCCTTCTGCAGAGCGTTGGCCTCGAAGGTGTCGCCGGTCTCCGGGGGGTCATCGAGCTCGGCGGGCATGGTCACCCAGTCGAGGTGCGGCGCGATGCGTCGCATCTCGACAATCTTGTGGGCGTTGCGGCTCGCGAGGACCACGCGCATCAGTCCACCCGCATCCGCCAGGTCGAGCCGGTGGGGCCGTCCATCACGACGATGCCCTCGGCGTCGAACGCGGCGCGGAGCCGATCGGCCTCGGCCCAGTCCTTGTTCGCGCGCGCGGCGGCACGCGCCGCGATGCGGGCTTCCACCTCGTCGATGGACTTGCCGGCCGCGGCGAGGCGCTTGTGCTTCACCTCGTCGAAGAAGGCGACGGGGTCCATCGCGCCCACGCCGAGCACCTCGCCGGCGAGCGCGAAGGCCGCGATCGCGGGCTGGAGCGCCAGGGCGCCCTTTGCCCGCGCCTTCTTGTCGTTGGCGAAGCGGTTGATCGCCCGCACCAGCTCGAAGAGGTGGCCCACCGCTTCCGCGGTGTTGAAGTCCTCGTCCATCGCGGCGTCGAAGCGGGCCGGGAAGGCCGTGGCGAGCGCGTGCACTTCGCGACCGGCTTCGCCGAGGTACTCGATCGGGGTGGGCGTGCCGTTGGCGACCACGTCGAGCGCGGTCTCTTTGGCGGTGTACAGCCGGTCGAGCGACGCGAGCGACGCCGTGAGCCCCTCGGTGGAGTAGGGGAGCGGCGAACGGTAGTGCGTGCCGCCGTACAGCAGCCGCAGCGCCTCGGCCGGCACCTGCGCGAGGATGTCGCGGATGCGCACGATGTTCCCGAGCGACTTCGACATCTTCTCTTTGTCGAGCGTCAGGTGGCCGTTGTGCATCCACACCTTCGCGTAGGGCCCGTGACCGGTGCCGCACTCGGACTGCGCGATCTCGTTCTCGTGGTGCGGGAACACCAGATCGATGCCGCCGCCGTGAATGTCGAAGGTATCGCCGAGATAGTGTCGGGACATCGCCGAGCACTCGATGTGCCAGCCCGGACGGCCGGGGCCCCACGGGCTCGGCCAGGCGGGCTCGCCGGGCTCACCCAGCGCGGCCTTCCAGAGCGCGAAGTCGGCGGGGTGCCGCTTGGCGGACTCCACGGCCACGCGCTCGCCCGCGCGCAGGTCCTCGAGCTTCTTGCCGGAGAGCTGGCCGTAGGCGGGGAAGCTCTCCACGGCGAAGTACACGTCGCCGTTGTCGGCCTTGTAGGCGTGCCCGCGGTTCACGAGCTGCGCGATCAACACGACGATGTCGTCGATGTGGTCGCTCACCTTCGGGGTGCGCGTGGGCGGCACGAGCCCGAGCGCCGCGAGGTCTTCCTCGAGGGCGTCCACGAAGAACGCCGAGAGCGCGAGGGGGTCCACGCCCTGCTCCTTCGCGCGCGCGATGATCTTGTCGTCCACGTCGGTGTGGTTGCGGATGAAGTTGACGTCGTACCCGCGGTGGCGCAGGTGGCGCACCACGAAGTCGAACGACAACATCGCCCGGGCGTGCCCGATGTGGCAGTAGTCGTACACCGTCATTCCGCACACGTAGAGACCGACCTTGCCCGTTTCGGCGGGTTCGAGCGGTTCGACGGTGCGGTGCAGCGTGTTGTAGAGACGGATGGTCGACATGAGGCCGGCGTTTATCCGCGTGGGCGCCGGCCCGCGAGCCGCTACTCGGTCTTGAGCGCGAAGAGGGCGTCGATCTCCTCGCCCACCTGCTTCTCGTCGGAGTCGCGGGCCACCGCGATCTCCTGCACGAGCAGGCTCCGCGCCTGGTCGAACATCTTGCGTTCGCCGAACGACAGCGCCTTCTCGCTCTTGAGCAGCGCGAGGTCGCGCAGGACCTTCGCCACCTCGAGGGGGTCGCCGGTCTTGATCTTGCTCATGTAGTCGCGGTAGCGACGGTTCCACGTCTGGTTGTCCGTGGGAACGTCGCGATCCCGGAGGATCTCGTAAACCTTGTCGATGTGGTCGCGCGAGATGACGACGCGCATGCCGATCGACCGTGCGTTCTGCACGGGCACGCGGATGGTCATGCCGTTGTCGAGGATCTTCAGGACATAGACCGTGACCTTCTCGCCGTCCATGTCCTGCGTCACCACGTCGCGGATGATCCCGACGCCGTGAGCGGGGTAGACAGCCTTGTCGCCGACATTGAACTCCATGGAAACCCTCGACTCCGATCTTCCAGCTGAACACGCTCGGATCGTCCGGCGTGGACCTGATTCGGAGCGTGGTGCTGACCACGAGAAGTCCCGAAAGAGCCCACACGGACGCGCTGGGCGAACGAGCGGCCTCCGCTTAACCGGTTCTCGGCGTTCTTTACAAGCAAAAGATCGCCCGGTCTCCGCCGTGCCGCCTCAATCGACCCTCTCCGCGCCGGCTCCGAGCCCAGGCCGCGCGCACGGCAGCGTGTGAGCGGAGTGCCCCACGCGTTCGTCCGTGGCGTGGTGCGCGCGGTCGTCGGCACGGGCGCCGCGTCGGGCGCGCTGGTCTGGATTCTCATGGCGCTGGGCGGTCTCGCGCAGGCCATCCTCACGAGCGCGGTCGTCCCGGACCTCGATCTGCTCGCCACGCTGGCCCTCGGCGCCGGCGGGGCCGCGGCGGGGCTGGCGCTCCCCATCGGGGCGCTCGCGGGCGTCACGGCCGGCGCGCGGCGGCTCTCCGAAGAGGGCGCGTGGCTCGGGCTCCGTACGCTGGGGTTCGGCGGCAGTGCGCTCGCGCGGCCGATCGTTCTGCTGCTCGTCGCGGTAGTCGCGATGTGGCTGGGCGTGACGCACTGGGGGGAGCCCGCCGCGCGGACGCTCGTGCGGGAGGCGCGGGTCGCCGCAGCCGTGCGGGTGGTGCCCGTCGAGGGCAGGACGATCCGCATCGGGGACTGGGCGGCGGCGGTCGACGGCGGCGTGCTCCACTTCGCGGGCGGCGAGTGGGTGGGCCGCGCGGAGACGTGGGCGGTTCGGCCGGCGCTCACCGGTGTCGTCGTCGAGCTCGGGGACGGCGAGCTGCGGAGCGCGGACGGCGCCACACGCGCGCGCTTCACGACGCTGGCGATGCCCGTACCGCTCGCCGGCACCGCGGGAAAGGTGCACCCCTCCGAGCGAACCACCCCCGATCTCCGCCGGCAGATCGCGATCAGCGCGAGCCTCGGCCGCGACGCCTACGAGCGCTGGATCTTGTGGAAGCGCACGCTGCTGCCGCTCTGCCTGCTCCCGCTGGGACTCGCGGCCCTTCCGCTGGGGTTGAGCCGGCGCTGGCCGGTGTCCGGCATCGTCGCGGCGCAGGTGCTCACCCTGTGGGGCGTGGTTCGAGTCGTCGACCAGTCGGTGCAGTCGCACGGGCCCGCCGTCGCCGCGCTCACGACGTTCGCCGCCGCGCTCGCCTGGCTCGCGCCCTGGCTCCGGTGGCGGGATGCGTAGCTATTTGACGGCACCGCGGGCCCAGCGTCCCCCGCACGCTTCGTCGTCGCCCCGCGCGAGGCGCCGGTGACGCGCGTCGCGCTCCTCGTGGCGCGCGCGCTCGCGGGCGGGGTGCTCGTCGCGCACGTCTCCGGCGCGCTCCTCTTCGCGCTCGTGGTCGCCGTGGAGGCCGCCGACGAGCCGCTTCCCGCCCTGCTCGGCGCGCTGTTCGCCCGTGTGCCGGCGCTCTGGGCCCAGGCCGCCGGGGTGCTCGGCTGTGTCGGCGTGGCCGTGGCGACGCTCCGGCTCCGGCGGCGCGGCGTGGTGCTCGCGCTCGGCACCCTCGGCGTCGATCCGCGCGTGCTCCTCGTGGCCGGCGCGCTCGTCGCGGGCGTCGCGGGCGGGGCGGCCGCGCTCGTGGAGCAGGGTGCGCCCGCGGCCGCGCCCACCGCGTGGGAGCGCGGGGACGGCGGCTGGATTCGCGGCGGCGCGGCGTGGCCCGACGCGGACGGCGGCGTGGTGCGGCGGCGGCCGGCGCCCGAACGGCACCGCGCCCTCGATCTCGTCAACGCGGCCGCGGCAGGGGCGTGCGGGGCCGCGCTCGGGCTCTGGGCGGGCGCGGGCCCGGTGATCGTGCTCTCCGCGCTCCTGCTCGTCGTAGACGGGGTCGCGCGGGGCCTGGCCGACCGCGGCGCCGTCCCGCTGGTGGGGCTGATGGCCCCGGGCCTGCTCGCCCTGTTCGCGGGCGCGCTCCTGCTCGCGCGCGCGCCGCTCTTCCCGAGACGCTGGCGGTAGCGGGCCGCCTACGGCACCAGCACCGCCGCGATCGTCGCCGCGCCCGCGATCCACGGCAGGGCCGCGGCGACGGCGGGCCCCACGGCGGGAAAGCGCCAGCCGGCGATCCCGGCGAGCACGCCCCACCAGATCGCCGTGCCGACGCGCCAGTAGTAGCCGACGTGCACGCTCGGGCCGAGGGTGCGCGGGTCGGGCTCGTTCGGCGCGGCGTAGAGGCGGAGCGCGGCGTAGCCGAACACCGCCATCGCGGCGAAGCACACCCAGGCGGAGGCCCGAGGGCTCCACGGGGCGGCCGCGGGCATGGCCTCCCTCACGCCTCGGCCCCGCCCGCCGCGCGCGTTTCCGCGCTCCCGCGCGTGCCGGCGACGATGGGGCACTCGGGGTCGGGCGCGAAGGCGTCCCCGACGAGGTGCGCGGCGACCGCGTGGCATCCGCCCCGGCACACGTCGCGGTACGCGCAGGTGGCGCAGGGCCCCTCCGTTACGCCCCGTCGCCACGCGGGGGTAACCGGCGTGGTCACGAAGCTGCACGGATGCTCGTTCCCAGCGGTGTCCACGCTCAGAAGCGAGTCCCCGCCGTGGCACCCGAGAAAGCCAAACGCGCGCATCCGCTCGGCGTCCACCCCGTGCACCGCGAGGAAAGGCACGAGCGCGCAGTCCACGCGGAACGTCACCTCCGGGTGGGCCTCCAACAACGCGCGCGCAACCGGCCAGATCGCGAGGCCCTGCTCGGGGGTGAGGCGGCGCTCGGCGTATGCGCCGACACCGCGGCCCGCCGGCTTCAGCCGCAGCAGTTGCACGTCGCGGGCGCCCGCGGCCACCGCCGCCGCGACCGTCTCGCCGAGCGCGTCGAACGTCCGGCGATCGAGCACGATGTTCACGCCCACCCGCGCGCCGCGGCCGGCGAGCGCGCGGATCGCGTCGAGGGCGGCGCTCGCGCCGTCGTATCCGCGCGCCTCCGTGAACACGGGGCCCACGCCGTCGAGCGAAACGTTGATCTGATCGTATCCGCCAAGCTCATCGAGGCGACGGGCGATCCCGACTCCCGACGTCGTGAGCCCGATCGCGAGCCCGTGCCGGGCCGCCGCGGCCGCGACGCCCGCCACGTCCGGGTGCCGGAGCGCCTCGCCGCCGCCGACCGCCACGCGGAGCACGCCCCGCTCGGCGAGCGCGGCGAACCGGGCGTCCACGACGTCGATCGGCACGTGCGCGCCGTCGGCCGTGGGGTCGATGTGGCAGGAAGGGCAGGGGAGTCCACACGCCTTCGTCACCTGCACGTGCGCTTCCACCGGGCCTTCGGGCGCGGCGCTCGTGCCGACGAGCGCGGGCGGCTCGTCGATCACCCGCGTCTCGCCGCCGTCGGGCTCGCGGCGCCGCCGCCGCACCGGCCAGGACTCCGCGGCCACCCACAACGCCGCGACGGCCACCTGCGTCCACACGAGCGTGTTGAGCACGTTCCCGAGCGAGCTGCAGTTGGGCGCGTGCCCGAAGCGGATGCGACGAATCATTCAGAACCCCAGCGAAGGGTACCAGTCGTTCCACCAGGCCGTCGCGACGAGCGCGCCGACCGTACCGGGGATCGCCGCCCACGGGGGGGCGCGGCCGGCCAGGAGCACGGACACGCTCACGACGAGCGCGGCGCGCGCGAAGCCGTCCCAGACGTTCTCTTCGTACACCGCGGCGAACAGCGTCGGGACGCCCCCGAGCGCCAGGCCGGCGAGCGCCGCGGAACGCCACTTCAGCGGCCCCTTCCGCAGCGCCGCCACCGCGGCGTAGGCCGCGCCGACGCCCGCTCCGGCGAGCCCCACCGCGCGCCGTCTGGCGTCCTGCCTGTCGTTGGCGTCGATGCCGGCCACGAAGCCCAGCGCGGCGGCGGGCGTTCGGGCGTCCGCCGCCATCTCCACGCCGATCCGCGCCACTTCGGACGTCTCGCCGCGGCGGTTGCGCTCGTT
>CAXNIN010000059.1:0-15697 GCA_964202365.1 Myxococcota bacterium
TGGAAGAGCGGCGGGCGATTCGGAGCGACGGGTTCCACGGCGGGGACTCGTATAATGCGTTAGCCGGGCGCCCGATGTCGGAAGCCGCGCCCGCTCCGTCCCCCCGCGCACCCGTCGTCACGGCGGAAAAGCTGGCGCGCCGACACGCCGGTCGCTGGGCCCTGCGCGGGGTCGACCTCTCGATCGAGGCCGGGCGCGCGATGATGGTCATCGGGTCGAACGGGTCTGGCAAGACGACGCTGATCCGCCTGCTCGGCACCGCGCTCGCCCCCTCTTCCGGTTCCTTGCGCCTCTTCGGCGAACCCATCGGCCCATCCGTGCGCGCACGCGTCGCGATGTTGTCGCACGCCGACCACCACTACGACGACCTCTCCGCCCGAGAGAACCTCCGGATCGCGGCCGCGCTCGGGCCCCGCCGCGAGGGGTTCGACGTGGACGCCCTGCTGGCCCGCGTGGGCCTCGCCCCCCGGGCCGACGACGTCGTCCGCACATTTTCCGCGGGCATGCGAAAGCGCCTCGCCTTTGCGCGCCTCCTCGGCAAGAGCGCGGAGCTCGTGCTGCTCGACGAACCGTACGCTGGGCTCGACCCAGCCGGAGCGCGTTTCGTGGACGGGCTCCTGGGCGAGCTGCGCGATTCGGGCACAACCGTAGTCGTGTCCACGCACCAGGTGACACGCGTCGCCGCGCTCTGCGACGACGCAGTGCTCCTCGATGCGGGGCGGGTTAGTTGGAGGGGAAAGGCCGCGGACGTCCCCGCGCTCGCCGAAGACGCAAGGTCTGGGGAGACCCAGGAGTAGCCGGGCGCCCGATGGAGCTGTTGTACCAATGTTTGATCGTGCTCCGCAAGGATCTGCTGCAACAGTGGCGCGCCCGCGCCCGGCTTGCCGCGGTCGTGGCGTTCGGTCTCACGACACTGCTTCTGTTCTCCTTCGCCAACGGCCCGGACACCACGATGCTCCGGCTGAATGCGGCCGGGTATCTCTGGTTGGCCCTCCTCCTCTCGTCGACGTTGTCGCTCGGCGAATCCTTTCGCGTCGAGACGCAGAACGGCGCGCTGGAAGGGCTGCTCCTCCTTCCGACAGACCCCCGCGCGATCTACTACGGGAAGGCGCTGGGGAACCTCGTGGTCCTCACGGGGCTCGGGCTGGCGCTGATCCCCGTGATGGTAGCGCTGTACGACGTGGCGATTCCGATGGGGGTACCTCGGCTCGCCGGCGTGATCGCCCTCGGCTCCGCGGGCCTCGTCGCCCCGGGCACGCTGTACGCGGCGCTGTCGACGCGCGCGCGGGGAAGCGACGTTCTCCTGCCCCTTCTCCTGTTCCCGCTGGTCGTGCCCGCGCTATTGTCCTCCGTGAAGGCGACGGCGCTCATCCTCACCGGCGATCCGATGAACCAGCTCGCGAGCTGGCTCGGGCTACTCACCGCCTTCAACCTTATCTACTGGAGCCTATGCGGCCTGCTCTTCGGCCGCGTGGTGGAGGATTGAGCCCATGAAGGACCGCTGGGAGCACCTCGTAGGCCTGCTCGGGCTGGCCCTCTTCGGGTTCGGCACGTGGCACGGGCTCGTGGTGGCGCCGCCGGACATCTACATGGGCGACGTCCAGCGGATCATGTACGTGCACGTGCCCACCGCGTGGGCGGCCCTCCTGACGCTGACCTTCGCGTTCTTCGTCGCGATCGGCTGGCTCGTGCGCGGCACCTGGCGCTGGGACGCCCTGCAGGAAGCCTCGATCGAGGTCGGCGTTGTCCTCGGCGCGCTGCTGATCGCCCAAGGCAGCATCTGGGCTCGGCCAACCTGGGGTGTTTGGTGGGACTGGGACCCGCGCCTCACGACGAGCGCGGTCCTGGTACTCGCGTTCGCGGGCATCCTCGCGCTCCGGAGCTTCGTCGACGACCCCCGCCGCCGCGCAACCTGGACCGCCGTGGCCGCGATCGTGGCCTACGTCGACGTTCCGATCGTCTACTTCTCGGTTCGCTGGTGGCGCTCGCTGCACCAGGTGCAGTCGTCGCCCGACACCGTCGACAAGCCGATGGTGCTCGCCCTGCGCATCAACGCCTTCGCCCTGCTCTTCCTGGCGACGTGGCTCGTGGCCCGGCGCTACCGCCTCGCGCGCGCTCGAAACCGCGCCGAGCTCGCCGACATGGAGGCCGCATGACCGGCATGATTCAGGGCGGCTGGGAATTCGTCCAGGCTGCGTACGGTGTTTCCATCGCGACGCTCGCCATCTACGCCATTTCGATGGAGCTCCGGCTCCGCAAGGAGAAGCCATGAACGGGAAGGCGGCGACGGTCGGCATCTCGGCGTCCGGCAAGCTCTGGACGCTCGGCGTCCTCGCGGTGGCAGCGGGCGCGCTCACCTGGCTCGCCGTCGGCGACCTTGGGGAGAACCTCGTGTATTACTGGAGCCCCACCGAGATGGTGGCGCAGAAGGAGAAGGCGCTCACCGCCACGATCCGCCTCGGCGGTCTCGTCGAGCCGGGCAGCCTCCAGCCCGACGGGCAGACGCTCCGCTTCCGCGTGACCGACGGCACGACGACCGTGCCGGTGATCACCTCCGAGGTGCCGCCGCAGATGTTCCGCGAGGGCATCGGCGTCGTGGTGGAGGGAACCGTGGATGCAAGCGGGCAGTTCACCAGCAGCCGCATGATGGTCAAACACGACAACGAGTACCGCGCCCCCGAGGGGGGCGATCAGCCGAGCGAGGCCGCGATGTTCGGCACGCTCGACGAGGGTTAGCCCATGCTCGGCCAAACGGGACAGTTCTTCGTGTTGCTCGGGCTCGCCGCCGCGGCCGCGGGCGCGGTGACGGGCTTCGGCGCGGGCGCCACGCGCTCGGCCACCGGCTGGTTGTGGGCGCGTCGCTTCGCATACCTGTTTTCGTTCTCCATGCTGATGGCGAACGTCGTGATGGTGTACGCGCTGCTGACGCACGACTTCTCCGTGCGGTACGTCGCGCAGGTCGGCAGCCTGGCCTCCCCCGCGTACATCACGTTCGTGAGCTTGTGGTCTTCCCTCGAGGGTTCCATCCTCTTCTGGGGCTTCATCCTCGGAGGGTACGTCGCGGCCGCCACCTGGCTCAACGGCGAGGAGAACCCGTCGACGATGCCGTGGGCGGTCGGAACCTGGCTCGCCGTCGCGACGTTCTTCTGTTTCCTCCTCGCGGGTCCAGCGAACGCCTTCCTCCCCGCGCCGGTGCCGGTGCCGCTCGACGGCCCCGGCCCGAACCCGCTCCTGCAGAACCACATCCTGATGGTCGTCCACCCGCCGACGCTCTACCTCGGGTACGTCGGGATGACGATTCCGTTCGGCATCGGCGTCGGCGCGTTGTTCGCCGGCCGCCTCGAAGCGTCGCAGCTGGTGCCGCTCCGGCGCTGGCTGCTCGTCTCGTGGGGGTTCCTCACTGTCGGCATCACCCTCGGCGGGTGGTGGGCGTACGAGGTGCTCGGGTGGGGCGGCTACTGGGCGTGGGACCCCGTCGAGAACGCCTCGCTCCTGCCCTGGCTCACCGCTACGGCGGCGCTGCACGCGGCCCTGCTCCCGCACCGCCGCGGTGCGCTCAAGGGCTGGACCGTCACCCTGGTGCTCGCCAGCTTCCTGCTCACCGTGCTCGGCACGTTCATGACGCGCAGCGGCGTCTTCAACTCCGTACACTCGTTCAGCCAGTCGGACATCGGCCCGACCATCCTCGTGTTCCTTGCGATCGCGCTGGTGTTCTCCGTGGTGCTGCTGGCGCTGCGGATCGACAAGCTCGAGGGCGAGGGGGCCGTGACGTCGCCGGTGAGCCGGGAGAGCGCGTTTCTCCTGAACAATCTCCTGTTCGTCGCGCTGACGTTCACGGTCCTCGTGGGCACCACGTTCCCGCTCCTCGCGGAGGCCTTCAAGGGCGTGAAGCTCTCGGTCGGCGAGCCCTACTTCAACCGAATGGCCGTGCCGATCGGCGTCGCGATCCTGTTCCTGATGGGCGTGGGGCCGGCGCTTCCCTGGGGCCAGGCCTCGGGCGAGCGCGTCCGTAGCCAGGTAGTGCCGCCGCTCGTCGTCGGGCTCGTGACGGCGGGGCTCGTGGTGGCGTTCGGCTTCCGCGAGCCGTGGTCCGTCCTCGCGCTCGGCTGCGCCGGCTTCGCGGGCGCGGTCACGCTCCGGGAGATGTTCGCCCCGGTCACCGCGCAGGCACGCGCCTCCGCGGCGGCGGGCGGCGCCGGGGGCGTCGGCGGCTGGTTCGCGGTGATGCCCCGCGCGTTGGCGGCGAGCCACCGGCGCACCGGCGGCTACATCGTTCACGCCGGCATCATCGCGATGATCGTCGGCATCGCGACGTCGTCGGCGTACAGCGTCGACGCCGAGCTCCGACTCGCGAAGGGCGAGTGCAAGCCGTTCGAGGACTACGACGTGTGCTTCCTGGAGGCGCGCTTCGTGAAGGAGTCGCACCGGACGATGTCGATCGCCGACATGCGCGTCACGCGCGGGAGCGACGTCGACCTCGTGTCCCCTGCCCTCGCCACCTACCCGCGCATGGGCACGCCGATCGGCTCGCCGGATGTCCGCACCACCCCCGGGTACGACCTCTACGTGAGCGTGCTCTCGCTGGACCCCGAGGCCGTCGCGGTCCACATCTTCCAGAAGCCGCTGGTGGTGTGGATCTGGCTCGGGTGCGCCATCGCCGGCCTCGGCACGACGCTCTCGCTGGTGCCGGCCCGCATGATGCGGGGCTTCGTCGCCTCGCCCGCCGTGGCGGCGTCCCCCGTGGCCGAAGTGGCCGGGAAGTAGCGCGATGAGCGACTTCCTCGCGCGGATCGCCGCGGCAGTCACGAGCGCGGGGCTCCCGGTCGACGCGAGCGGCGCCGCCTGGGTCCTCGGGTGGACCGTGGGGGTGATCGGGCTTTCCGGGCTCGGCCTGTCGCTCCGCGGCAAGGTGAACCTCGGCGTGTGGTTCGGCGGTATCGCCGTGGTGGCGCCCCTCGTGCTCGTGCTCGCGCTCGGGTTTCAGAATGATCCCCACCAGATCGACTCGCCCCTCGTGGGGAAGCCCGCGCCCGACTTCAACCTCACCCCGTTCGACGGCGGCGCGCCCGTGCGCCTCTCCGAGCAGCGCGGAAAGCCGGCGGTCATCAACTTCTGGGCCACCTGGTGCGTGCCGTGCAAGACCGAGCACCCCGTGCTCGTGGCGGTGGCGCGCCGGCTCGCCGGCAAGGCGAACTTCTTCGGCGTCGTCTACCAGGATGAACCCGTGAAGATCGCGGCGTGGCTCGGCAAGATGGGCGGCGGGTACCCCCAGCTTCTGGACGTCGGCAGCAAGGCCGCGATCGCCTACGGCGTATACGGCGTGCCCGAGACCTACATCGTGGATTCGAACGGCGTGATCACCTACAAGTTCACGGGCCCGGTCGACGCCGCCTCGCTCCTCCAACAGTTGAGCCCGATGGTGACGCCGTGATCGCGATTCTCCTGCTCGCGCGCCTCGCCGCCGCCCAGGCCCCGGCCGAGCCCGCCGCCGCCGAGCCCGCGCCCCTCCCAGTCGCCGTCGCCCCCGTCGACGTGCCCGCCGCCGAGGCCGCCCCACCGCCCCTCGCCATCGACCCCGCCGAGATCGTGGGCGCGCCCGCTGGTCCGCCGCTCACCGGAGAAGCCCTCCGCGAGCAGACGCACATCGTCGCGAAGCTGATGCGTTGCCCCGTGTGTCAGGGCCTGTCCGTGGCCGACAGCCCCTCCGAGAGCGCGCTCGCGATGAAGAAGGAGGTCGAAGACCTCGTCGCGCGCGGGTACGACGCCGAACAGATCCTCCTCTACTTCGAGACGAGCTACGGCGAGTTCATCCGGCTCGAGCCGAAGTTCGAGGGGTTCAACCTGCTCGTGTGGGCAGCCCCGATCCTCATGCTCGTCGGCGGCGGTGGATGGGTCGCGTGGTCCATGCGCGGCAAGAAGCCCGCGCCCCCCGCTTCGCCTTCCACCGAGCCGGTCGGCGCCACACCGGCCAGCCCCGCTCCGCCCACCGTCCCCACCGACCCGGCCCTCGCCGACTTCCTTCGCCGTGTGCGCGAGGAGACCCGTTGAACCCCGCCACCGACTGGGCGCCCGGCGTCATCGTCCTCCTCGCGGCCCTCGCCGTGGGCCTCTTCGTGCTCCTCCGCAGCCGGCGCGGCGCGGCGCTCCCCGCGCCGACGCGCGCCCGAAAGGACGAGCTCTCCCTCCAGAAGGACGCCCTCTACGGCCTCCTCCGCGAGCACGCCGCCCTCAAGGGCGCGGTGGGCGAGGCCGAATGGGCCGCCGAGCGGGACCGCCTCGAGCTCGAAGCCGCACGCGTCTTCGTGGAGCTGGAGCGCGTCGGGGACGGCGCCGCCACCGCCGCGCCCGCCGGCCCCACCTTCGGCCAGCGAAACCCGCGCCTCGTCGGGGCGCTCTGGGGCGCCGGGGTGATGCTCTTCGTAGGGGCGCTCGGCCTCGCGCTCCAGGACTTCACCAAACCCCGCGCCGAGGGTGGCTCGCTCACCGGCGGCAACGGCGGTATCGGCGGAGGCGCGGACGCCGCCGCCGCCGCGCAGGAGCCGGCGCTCTCCCCCGCGCAGGAAGCCCGCATCGCCACCCTTCGCGCCGAGGTGCAAGCCGCCCCCGACGACGCCGACGCCCGCAACCGGCTCGGCCACGCGCTGCTCCACGCGGGCAAGCTGATGGAGGCGTTCAACGAAGCCGAGGCCGTCGCGAAGCTCCGCCCCGAGGACGCCGAGGCCCGCACCCATCAGGCCATCGTGCTCATTGCGATCGGCGACACGAAGACGGCGTCCAGCGCCCTCGACAAGGTGATCGAGCGCGAGCCAGGGTTCGCGGAGGCCCTGGCCTACCGCGGCGCCCTGCACTTCCAGATGGGCGAGGCCGAGCCCGCGGTGGCCCTGCTCGAACGCGCCGTTGCCGCCGACCCGAACCTCATCGAGTCCGTCCAGCCGCTCATCGACGCCGCGCGCGCCGGCAACGTTCCGGCGCCGCCGTCCGCGACCGGCGCGAGTGACGGGCCCGTAGCGTCTGCGCCGAGCCCCGCACCCCCCGCAGCCAGCGCCGGCCCGTCTCCGGACGACATCACGGGCACCATCGGCATCGACCCGGCCGTGGCCGACCGCGTGAAGCCCGGCGACACGCTGTTCGTCTCCGCGCGCCCGCCCGGTGTCGACCGTGGGCCCCCCACGTGGGTGCTCCGCATCCCGGTCGCGTCGCTCCCGATGGCGTTCACCATCGGGCCGGCGAACGCGATGCTCGGCGGTGCCGCGCCGCCCGAGCTCGTCATCACCGCGCGCATCGACAGGGACGGAAACGCGATGACGCGCTCTCCGGAGGACCTCGAGGGAAAATCCCCCGCGCTGCCGCTCGGGACGAACGGCACGACGATCACGCTCGCCGCCGCCGCCCCGTAGCGCCTACCCCGAGAGCCGCTTCTGCTCGTAGTACTCGACCACTTCGGGGTCCGACAGGAACACGAGGGTAAGAATCCCGAAGATGAGCGAGAACGTGCTGCATCCGAGGATGGCGACGATCTCGACAATCGCGGTGGTCTTCGGCGGGGTGAGCCCAGCGTGGTTGCTGGAGAGGTGCTTCGCCCCGCTGATGATCTCCATGATCCCGATAGGGAGCAGGATGATCACCGGGCAGCAGTAGATGAGGCCGATTCCGAACGTGAACACCGCCGTGCTGAGCCCGAGAAAGCCCCAGATGAGCGACATGATCACGTTGAAGATCCCGCCGATGAGGTGCATCACGCCGATGGCCTGCACCTTACCGGGCGGCTTCGTGGTGACGTTCACCTACGAGCCTTTTCCCTGGCGCTGCTCCATGCGGCGCTGGTAGAACCAGTCCAACGTCACGAAGGTCCAGATCGCGGCGAGCGCCTGGCCCACGCCGGGCAGGAGGAGCGCGAACGCGAGACACACGCTCGCGGTGCCGAAGACGCCGAGCGCCGCGATGAGCAGGTAGAGAGGCGAGCCCGAGTGCATGGGGTGCTCCGAGGGGTCGCACGATAACACCCTGGCTTCCGTAGATCCAGGCGCAGGGAGAGAGGATGCCCGAGCTACCCGAGGTCGAGTTCTGTCGCCGCTGTCTCACGCGTTGGACCGCCGGGCGTCGCGTTGTCGACCTCGCGGTGCCCGACCCGCGCTCGGTGCGCGCGCACCGCACCGACCGGCCGTCGCATGGCCACCCCGACGGCGACACCGAGCTTCGGGCTGTGGTGCTCGGCGCGTCGCCCGGCGAGCTCCTGCGCCATGGCAAACGCCTGCTCTGGCGCTTCGGCGACAACGCCCTGCTCCTCCACCTCGGCATGACCGGCAAGTGGTCGCGCGCGCCCACCCGGTACGTCAAGGCCACGCTCACGCTCGACGACGCGACCGCCCTCCACTTCTGCGACCCACGCCTCCTCGGGGGCATCGTGCCCACCACCTGGGAGGGCGGCCAGGTGCTCCTCCGCGAGGGCCTCGGCCCGGATGCCCTCGATGCCGCGCTGCCTCCACTTCGAGGCGTTCGCGCCGTGAAGATCGCGCTGATGGACCAGTCGCTCGCGGCCGGGCTCGGCAACGTTCAGGTGATGGAGGCGCTCTGGCGCGCGCGCATCCACCCCGCCACGCCGTGCGACGCCCTCACGGAAGCGGACCGCGCCGCGCTCCCGCACGCGATCCGCGCCCAACTCGAGGCTACGCTCGCGTTGCTCGACGGCGCGGACGAGATCGTGTACGTCGAGGAAGATCGGTCGCAAAACCCCTTCCCGCTCTACCGCCGGGAGCACGAGCCGTGCCCCGTCTGCGGCACCCCGATCGCCCGAATGGTCCAGGGCGGACGAAGCACATACTGGTGCCCGGGGTGTCAGCCGCCGCGCGGGTAGCGCGCGACGGAGCGGGCCGGCGCCAAGGGGCGGCCAACGCTCCGAATCAGCGGCGCTTCTTCTTCGATCCCTTCGAAGAAGCCTGCTTCCCACCGTTCTTGTCGCTCTTGAAATCGCCGAAGAACACGGTGGCCTCGATGCCCACCTTCGCGTACACGGCCGCGAGGCCGCCCACGCCGGTCGGACGGGTGCCCTCGGCATCCTTGTTGGCGAAGTACGTCTGGTCCGCGGCGATGTGGTACGCGCCGAAGAGGTTCAGCTCGTACGCGCGCGTCCGGTCGCGGAGGAGCGCCGTGACCTGCCCGCGGAGCGGGAAGTAGTTCGTGATGAGGTAGCCGTCTTCGTGGTCGGTGGTGCCGCCGAAGCGCTCGGTGCCCGCGCCGATGCCGGCGCCGAGGAGGAGCTGGAAGCCGTCTTCCTTGACGATGGCGTGGTCGTACTCGACCGTGAGCTGGCCGGAGCTCCACGGGGAGCCGAGCCCGAGGCCCACGAGACCGCGCGCGCCGATGCGCCCGTTGCCCGTCGGGTACATCACGGCGTGCACGCCGAAGTCGATGTCGCCCGCGACCTTCTGCACCATCGGGCTGCCGTTCTTCTTGGCGTTGTCGGGGAAGCCGATGGGGTATTCGCCGGGGATCGCGACGGTGCCGATGGTGGGACCGACGCCCCACCACTTCACGTCGAGCGCGGCGGCGGGCTGGGAGAGGGCGAGGAGAGCGGTCAGGAGCACGGCGGCCTCCGGGTTGAGTGCGTGTACGTAACGCCGCCCGGAGCATTCACGGGTGAACGCGCTGCCCCGCGGCGTCGAACAGGCGGATTGCGTCGACGGGGCAGGCCTGGGCGCCGCGCAGCAGCGCCTCGTCGGGCGCGGCCGGCCGCACGAGCTCCGCGACGCTGGCGTCGTTCACGGTGTAGGCGTCCGGGGCTTCCTCGGCGCAGTTCGAAGACCCGATGCAGGTCCGCGTTTCGATTTCGACCCGGTACATGGTGCCTCTACTCGGTGGGCGTCTCGGCCGGAGTCTCCACCGGGGCCGTGTTCACCCGGATGAGCTCACCTTCGGTCTTCTTGAGCTTCGGGCTCACCTCGATGCGCACGGCGATTCCGGGCTCGACGGTGAAGCTCTGACCCGCGAATATGTAGCTGCCCCGCGGGAGGAGGCCGGCGAAGCCCCCCTCCTTCTTGACGCGCTCGCTCGCGGCTTCGACGGCAACGCGCTGATCGGGGTCGAACGGCACCTCCGCCATCGAGAGCGCCACGCCCCGCGGGGGCGTCGCGAACAGCTCGACCGTGCCGTAGTTGGCGTCGATGGTGTAGAGCCAGTCGACGACTTCACGGGTGCCCTTGATGCGGGCGGCCACCTTGAGACGGTCGTAGGCGTGCTGTGCGTTGCCGAGCGCCCGGGCGGCGTAGGCGCCGTGGATCAGGTCGTCGAACGAAGGCTCCACACCGAGCTTCGCCAGTTCCGTAAACTTCTTTTCGACGCCCGCCCAGAGCTGGCGCGTCGCGAGCTGCTCGATGTCGCCGGACAGCCGCACGTGCTCGGCCTCCAACGCATCCGCGGCGGACGCGGTGCCCAGGGCGACGACGAGGGCGAGGAGCACGTTCATGGGGTTCCCTCCTACGAGAACGCCTCTATCCCGGCCGCGACCGACCGCGCACGGGGCGCGGTGCCGTGCCGAGGTCGAAGCCGAGGCCGCCGAACAGACCGGTGGCTCGGGTGGTGTCCAGGTAAACGTCTGCCGAAATGCCCAGCTTCAGGCGCTTCCCCAGCCGTTGCAATCGAAGACCTCCGCCCGCGTAGAGCTCGAACGTCGCGGAGGCGGAGTCCACGGCGTCGCTCTGGAGCGCCAGGAAGGTCTGGCGCGCCAGGAGGGCGGGTCCGCCCGCCACGCTCCACCCGCGCCCGATCGGCCGCTCCGCGCGCACGGGGAGCGACAGATCGAGGTGGGCGAACTGAAGCGACGGGACCGGCGCCGCGATGCCGGCGAAGCCGGGCGCCACCGCCATGTGCCAGCCGCCGAGCTCGGCGAAGCGATACCGCACGTCCGCGCCGACCCCGAGCGTGTAGACGTGCACGCCGACATCGACGTCGGGCGTGAGGCCGCGCCGAATATGCACGGCAACCCCCGGAAGGGGGAGCGCCGTGGGCGTCGACAGCGGGTTCGGAGCTCGGGACACCTGGAGCTGCGCGGCGAAGTCCGCCGTGCCCGGGGCGAGCGGGATCGCGCCCTCGGCGGTCGAGAGGTGCGTGCAGCCGCTGAGCGCGGCCGCGAGGAGCAGCCCTACCAGCCGCGCGGGCCCCGTACGCGCGCGCGCGGCGGTCAGAACACCCACGAGGCCCCCAGCGTGTAGTCGTGGTCCATCGCGCCGGGCCGCCAGGCGCCCCCCCCTTGAACCCGAAGGCGGAGGTGCTCGGCCACGTCGAGCGTGAGCGCGGCGCGGCCCCGAGCGCCGGGCTCGGCGAGCACGAACGCGCCGAGTCCGGGGGTGCGCCACGACGCGATCGTGACGGTGACGGCGGGCCCGACGCCCAGCTCCAACGCCAGGTGAACCGGCGCTCGGCCGTCGGCGCGAACCTGTGGTCGTTCGAAGGTGACGGTGGCGAGGGCGGCGGGCCGCAGCGCGGTCTGGTGGTGGGCGCGCGTGGCGGTGCGCGCCGACGCCGAGGTCCCGAACACCTCGATCGCCGCGCCCCACGGGCCCGGGAGCGGGTGCGCCACCGACACGGCCGCCGCGAGCTGAGGCCGATGGCGCCCGGACGACTGCTCGACGAGCGCTTCGCCGACGACGAGGGCGATCGAGGGCGATCGTGCGCGCGCGGGCGCGTACGGGGGCGCCATCGACGCGGGCATGTCCGGGGCGTCGGCCGCGACCTCGACGGGGGCGCTCACCCGCACCCCTCGACGTCGAGCAGCCCGTCGAAGCGCGTCGTGATGGCCACGCACACGGCATCCCGTTCCTCGGCGTCCGCGGCATCCACCCAGGCCTGCAGATACCGCTCCCCATCGAGATCGTCGGCGCTCTCGGGCGCCCACGCGTCGAGGGTGCGGAACAGGAGCGCGAGGGCGCGGTCCGGATCGTCGAGGGCCGTGCGAACATCCCACGCTGCCGACGCGAACACGGTGCCGAGCGGGTACGGATCGTACCCGAGGGCCGACACGAGCCCGCCTTCCTCGGTGACCGGGAGGAGCGCCTCCGTCAAGACGGCGCCCGCATCCACCCGGCGGTTCGGGAGATCGACCGAGGGGGCCAGGAAGGCGGGATCATCGAAGAGGAGCGTGGCGAGGGAGTCGGCAAAACCCTCATGGAGCGAGGCCTGCCACTTACCCGCGCGGGTGGATGCGTCCGAGGCGAGCGGAGGTGCCAGGGGATCGCCGCGGGTGCGCAGGTGGAAGAGCGCATGACCGAGCTCGTGGACGACCACCCCCGCGTTCGCGACGAACGGAACCGGCCGATCGTCGCCGTCGGGGAGGAGCACGAAGAGGTTCGACCCGATGGCGTAGGCGGCGTTGTCCGCCGGTGCGAGCTCGAAGAGCGGCGACACGGCCGGGTTCCACGCGAGGTCCACGGGGAAGAGCGGGTCGAGATCCTCCCCGCGCGCCTCCAGCGCGTCCCGCGCATCCGCGAGGTGCGCGTAGAAGCTCCACAACAGGAGTCCGTCGACGTCGAGGGGCACCGCGGCGTCGTCGGCGACGACATAGCGCACGTCGAGCGGCGCGCCCCCGGTGTACCGGTTGACATCGTCGACGGGCACGACGCGCCCGCCGTGGCGCACCTGGCCGAGCGCGCCCGAGACCCGCCTGGGGTCTTCCAGGGCGGGCACGACGCGCGCCGCCACGCGGTAGCCGTCGTCGCCGCGTACGTACGCCGTCACGGCATCCGGGGGGTCGGACGTACAGGCGGAGAGGGCGAAGAGCAGCACGACGCGCGATTGTAGTCGGGGCCCGCCCCCCGGGCCCGCGCGGGAGCATAAGATGTGCGCCTTCCGCCGACGGTCGTGATCCGCCTCGCCCCCTACGCACCCTACGCACCCGCGTTCATCGTCGCCCTCCCGCACGGCATCGCGGCCGGCGTCCACCTCCCCGACGCGCCCAATCCCGTCCCAACCGAGGTCCTCGCCCGGCTCCACCCCGACGAGCGCGCGCACGCGATCACCCTCGGCGGCTACCGCCAGGTTCAGTTCGCGGGCGGCCGCCTCGCCCTCGGGGAGCTCTTCCCGGAGCTCGGTCTACGGCGCGCGGCCGTGCTCTCCAACGCGCACGGCGCGCCGCTCCTCCCGGCGGGGGTGGCCGGGTCCGTCACCCATAAGAACGACCTCGCAATCGCGATGCTGGCCCGGGGCAACCCGGGGTTGGGGATCGATCTGGAGGAGACCGACCGCGACCGACCGGGTGTCGCCGCTCGCGTGCTCCGCGCCGAGGAGCTCGAGGCCGTGGCGGCGCTCCCCGAAGAGCGGCGGTGGCGCGACACGGCGGTGCGCTTCTCGATGAAGGAGGCCATCTACAAGGCGCTCCACCCGTTTCTGCGGCGCTACATCGGCTTCGGCGAGGTTGCCGTGTGGCCCTCGCCGGACGGCATCGATCGCATCGAGCCTTTCCTCGGCGAGGAAGCCGGGCAGTTCGCGTTCGACGCCCGCCACTACTGGGTGGAGAACCGGGTATTCTCGACCGTCCGGGTGCGCCCCCGGAGCGAGGGATGATCCACCTCGTCACCGGAGGAGCGCGCGCGGGAAAGAGCACGTTCGTACTTCTCGAAGCCGAAGGGACGAACGCCGATCCGATCACCTTCGTGGCCACCGCCACCGCCGGCGACGACGAGATGGCCGAGCGCATCCGGCGTCACCGCCTCGAGCGCGGCCCGCGCTGGCGCACCGTGGAGGAGCCGTTGGCGCTCGACACGCTCCTCCCGGCGCTTGACGCCCGCGCGATCGTGGTGGATTGCCTGACGCTCTGGGTCGCGAACCTGATGTTCGCGGCCCCCGACGTGCCGGACGCCGACGTCGAAGCCGCAATCGACCGCATGGTGAGCGCGCTGGGTCGCGTGCGGGCGCCGATCTGGCTCGTCACGAACGAGGTCGGGTTGGGCATCGTCCCGGGGGACGCGCTCTCCCGTCGGTACCGCGACCTGCTCGGTCGCTGCAACCAGCGCGTGGCGGCGCGGGCGGACCGCGTCACGATGGTGGTGTCCGGGCTCCCGCTGCGGCTCAAATGAACGGGTTCCTCCTCGGGATTGGGTTCCTCACGCGGTTTCCGGTGTCCACCCGCGCCCCCGGGCCCGGGGACTGGGGCCGCGCCGCCCGGGCGTTCCCCGTCGCGGGGGCGCTCGTCGCCGCCGTGGCCGTGCTCGCGCAGGCGGCGGGGAGCTTCGTCTGGAGCCCGCTCGTGGGCGCGATCGCCGCCGTCGCCACGGCGTTCTGGGCCACGGGCGGCCTGCACGTGGACGGGTGGTCCGACTGCCTGGACGGCATGTCGTGCAACGGCGACCGCGAGAAGACCCTCGCGGTGATGCACGACCCCCGCGCCGGGGCCGTCGGCGCCGCCGGGACTACGCTGCTCCTCCTCGCGAAGGTCGCCCTCGTCGCGCACGCGGGCGAGGTCGGCACGGGCGCCGCCGCGGTGTGGGTCGCGACGATCGGGGCGCGGGCGTTTCTCCCGCTCGAGATCGTGTTCGGTACGCCCGCCACGCCCGGGAAGGGCCTGTTCGCCCACGTCGCCGCCGACGTGCGCCGCGCGGACGCCGCCGTGGCCCTGCTCGTCGCCGGGCTCCTCGTCGTCCCCGCCGTCGTCCTCGTTCCCGCGCTCCTGCCGAACCTCGGCGTGGGCGTCCTCGGGGCGGCAGGCGTCACCGCGGCGTGGGCGGCGAGCTGGCGCGCGCGGATCGGGGGGACCACCGGGGACGTGCTCGGAGCCGCGGTGGAGCTGCGAGAGATCGTGCTGCTCGCCTCGCTCGCCGCGCTGGCCGCTTGAAGCGCGTCCCCTCCCGGAACCGTGCGCGGGCCCAGCGCTCGCGGTAGAAGGCCTCTCTCCCTATCATCACGTCGTCGGCGCCTGTGATTCGTCGCAAACACCGGCGGTTGGAGCAATCGGATGTCACACGCGAGCACCGTTCCCACTCTGGAGCTCTACCGCCAGTGGCGCAACGGCGACCCCGACGCGGGCCAGTCCATGGCCCAGCGGTTCTCCGACTGGTACTACGCCGTCACGGCGTCCCGCCTGGGCGACGCCCACGGGCGCGTGCCGCTCCAGCGCTCGTGCACGCGGTTTCAGCAGGGCATCGTGTCCGTTGCCAAGGAGACGGAGCTCGTGGCCTGGGCCCACGGGATCCTCTCCGAAGAGCTTCAGACCGCGGGCGGCCGCATCCCCGGCGGGGACTTCCCCAACCTCCTCACGGGCAACCGCGCGCCGTCCGAGCTGCTCCAGGCCGCCCGCGCGGGCCTCTCGACGGACGACGTGCGCCTCCTCGCGCACGCCTACGACTCGACCTACCCGCTCGGCGACGTGACGCGCGAGGCTGAGGCCCTCGGCGGCATGCCGCTCGCGGTGCTCCGCGCCCGCTACGCGCTCAAGCGCTGGCTCCGCGACAATGCGGCGGTCAACTTCAGCGAGGTCCCGGACGAGCCGAACCTCGACTACGCGCCGCTGCCCCTCTACGAGGCCGGACGCATGTCGAACGCGGCGGAGGAGACCAACTTCGAGAAGTGGCTCCTCTCCAACATGTCGCTCTGCAAGGACATCGCTGAGTTCGGCGTGTTCGCGCTCGCGCTCCGCGCCGGCGCGTTCCGCGGCGTTGCGCCGGTGCTGGCGCCGTCGCCCGTTGCTCCCGCGGTATCCCCGCCCCTCGCG
>CAXNIN010000060.1:0-15527 GCA_964202365.1 Myxococcota bacterium
GGCGCCCGGACCTTCCTCGAGGGCGGCGCCGCCGATGCGCGCGCGTTGGGCGGCGTCCGCGAAGACGACCTTCGGCGCGCAGTGCGCGAGCTGCCACTGCAGCTCCGGCACCGCGAGGCGCCAGTTCATCGGCACGAGGATGGCGCCCAGCTCGGCGCACGCGAAGAGGAGGGCGAGGGTCTCTGCGCGGTTGCCGGCCACGACGGCCACGCGGTCGCCCGCGACGACGCCCTCGGCCCGGAGCCGCCCGGCCCACGCGAGCGACCACGCGCGGAGCTCGGCGTACGACCAGCGGCGCCCGGTGGCGACCTCGAAGAGGGCCTCCGACGCAGGGCGGAAACGTGTGTGCAGCTCGAGCCAGTTGCTGGTGGACTTCATGGGCGGATCTCTCGAAACCAGCGGTCGAGCAGGGGGTAGAAGGTGCGGGGGCCCTCGGAGCCGACGACGACGCCGATGTGGCCGGTGTCGAGCACGGTGGACGTGGCGGGGCCGCCGACGGCGCCGGCGAGCGGCAGCGCGGCGGGCACCGGCGTGATGAAGTCCTTGCGGCAGGCGACGACGTGGACCGGCGCCCGGATCGCGCGGAGGTCGACCCGCTCGCCGCGCACCACCCACGTGCCCGCCAGGAGGCGGTCTTCCTGGTAGCCCTTGCCGATGAACTCGCGGGCGAAGGCGCCGGCCATGGGGACGTTGTCTTCCACCCAGCGCTCGCGGACGAGGACGCGCGCGAGCTGGACGGGGTCGCCAGAGGCGGCCTCGACGGCGAGGTGCTTTGTCCAGTTTCCCATGGGGTCGAGGAGCTGGAACGCCGGCTTCATGACTTCGACGGGGACGAGGCCGTCGGCCGCGATGGCGCGCTCGACGTCGAAGACCCCGGGCGCGGTGAACTCGCGGAAGCGGCCGCCGTTGGCGAAGGAGACGGGCGCCGCGAGGGCGACGAGGCCGGCCACGCGGCCGGGGCGGAGCGCCGTGTACATCGCGGAGAGGGTGCCGCCGAGGCAGTAGCCGACGATGAACGCATCGGCCGAGCGGGCGTGCCGACAGATGCGGTCCATGCTGCGGTGCAACAGCTCGAGGAGGACGTAGCCGACGTCCTCCTCGGCGTCTTCCGGGCCGGGCTCGCCCCAGTCGACGAGGTAGGTGGGGTGCCCCATCGCGGCGAGCGCTTCGACGAGGGAGCGCCCGGGCTCGAGATCGAGGATCCAGGCGCGGTTGATGAGCGACGGCACGAGCACGACGGGCGTGGCCCGCGCCGACCCCTGAGGGGCGTAGTACCGCACCACGAGCTTGTCCTGCGCGTGGATGACCGCGTGCGGCGTACGCGCGACCGGCGGCCGCGGCGTGGTGGCGAGGATCGCCATGCCGCGACGCACCCGGTTCGCCTGTTCCAAGCCGGGAATGCCGTCGACGAAGACGTGGAGGGGATCGGGGATCATTCGGGCTTCTCCGACCGACGGGGCCGGTGGGCACGCGCCGGGGCCGCGGCAGGCGACGCCGGAGCGCTCGGGACCGGCGCGGCGCGCGCCGCCTCCGAGCCGGAGACCGCGCCGGGGCCGCGCAACGCGACGAGCTCGGCCCGAAGGCGCTCGAGCTCACGGTGGAGCTCGAGGCGGGCCTGAGCGGTGTCGATGCGGGCCTGGACGGCGTCCCGCTGGGCCTCGACAAGCTGATCCTTGAGGGTGAGGAGGAGATCTTCCTGGGCGAGGAGGCGCTCTTCCAACAACGTCGCAATGCGAGCCACGCGCCCGATGTCCTTGCGGGTGGGGAGGTGCATCCGATCCATCGCGCTCTCCATCGTGCGCTCGTAGGCCGCGCGGGCCTGGGTGCGGGAAGCGAGGTTCTCGCTCATCGCGCCGAGAAACGCGGGCGACTGGAGCACCTGATCCCACCAGGCGCCCATGGCCTTTTCCCAGCTCTGGTAGAGCTGCTCGCCGAAGCGCGTGGCGCCGGGGAGTCGGGGGCGTTGGGTAGCCAAGGGATAGCTCCGGAGGAAGGCAGCCGGCTAACCGGCAGGAGGACCGGCGATGTCGGCTTCGCGGGGCTGGCCGACGGCGATGAGGGTGCGAGTGGCGGCCTCCGTGAAGCGGAGGTTCGCTTCGAGCCCCACCCGGTAGAGCTCGAACCAACTGCCGATCTGCCTCTCCCCGAACCGAACCTGGGAGAGGTGCCACTCGGTGAGCTGGCGTTGCGTCTCGAGGACGCGGGTGGCGCCGTACCGAAACACGGCGCGGACAGGGCGGAAAGCGGCAGGCACGGGGGCTCCGGACACAAGGCGGGTGGGCAAGGAGAAGGTAGCGCTCGCGCTGCGCTGCGTCAACATTTATATTGCATCGCAACACGGCGGCCCAGCCCGCGTCAGGATAACGAGCGGCCATGCCGGTGATCAAGAAGTACGAGAACCGACGGCTGTACGACACCGCGGCCTCCCGCTACGTGAACCTCGAAGACATCGCCAAGATGATCGCCGAGGATCAAGAGGTCGTCGTCACCGACGTGAAGTCGGGCCGCGACCTCACGAGCGATGTCCTGCTGCAGATCGTGAGCGAGGACGAGGGCGACCGCGCCGCGCTGCCCGCCCCCTTGCTGCGCCGCATCATCCGCACGCGCGGCGCCGACCCGCTCCACCGCCTCGTGCGCGAGCAGCTTGCGCTCGGCCTCGAGCTGCTCGACGCGCAGCTCGGCCACTCCGAGGTGTACATGGAGCACATGTACCGCATGGCGGACCACCCCGGCGCCCGCGCCGAGCCCGACGCGCCGGCGCCCGCCCCCTGGGACTTCGGCGATCCCACCCTGCCGTTCGGCGCACCGCCGATCGTCGCGGAGCGCACCGTGAACGCGTACGACGCCTCCGCGCGCCTCCCCTCCCCCGAGCGCACGCCGGACCCCGCCTGGCGCGCCGACCCGAACGGCGGCGAGGAGCTCCTCGCGCTCCGGGAAGAGCTCGCCCGCCTCGAAGCACGCCTCAAACGCGCCTGAATCCCGTCCGGCACGCGCCTTCGGGGGCGTTGCGGGGGCTGGCCCCCGCCCCACGATCCCAGGTTCGAACCCGCCTCAGGCCCGCTCGCCGGCGTTGATGCCTTCCCAGCGTTCTTCGGCGATCTCTTCAGCCGACGCCCGCTCCACCTTCATGCCCATGCCGCCCACCGTCGGTTCCAGTGGCCGCCGCACGGTGATCCAGCCGCCGCGCGCGGGGCCGGGGGGCACGAGGCAATCCGGTCCGTTTCCGATGAGCTCGGTGCGGCCCCACGCCTGGAGCGCCTCGCGGATGGCGGGCCACTCCTCACGCTTCCACCAGAACAACATCGAGCGTTGGCGGCTGCGTTCCTTGTGCCCCCGCGCGACGTGCACCGGCGCCTTGGTGTAGGGGTCCACGCCGCTGACGTACATCGCGGTGGAGATGGTGCCCGGCGTGGGCATGAACATCTGCACCTGCCGGCATTGAAGCCGATTCTTCTTCATGTAGCACGCGAGCTCGATGGCCTCGTCGGGCCCCGTGCCCGGGTGCGCGCACTGGAAGTACGGCACGATCAACTGCTTCTTTCCGGCGTCGGCGCTCGCCTCCTGGAAGCGCGTGAGGAAGTCGGCGAAGTGCGTGACCTCGGGCTTGCGCATGTAGTGCAGCGTCGTCTTGCTGACGTGTTCCGGCGCAGTCGTGAGAGAACCGGACACGTGATGCGTCGCGAGTTCCTCGACGAATGCATTGTCCAACCCCGCGAGATCATACCGGATTCCGCTATTCACGAACACGCGCTTCACGCCGGGCAGCGTGCGCACCGTACGGAGCAGATTGATGTACGGCTGGTGGTCCGTGCCGTAGTGTTTGCACCGCACGGGGTGCAGGCAGCTCACGCGGCGGCACACTTTGTTCGCTTCTTCCGACATGCAGCGCATGTGGAACATGTTCGCGGTGGGCCCGCCGAGGTCGGAGATAACGCCGTTGAATCCCTTCTCCTTCGTGAGCCCGCGCACTTCGCGCACCACGCTCTCGGGGCTGCGGCTGACGACGTCCTTGCCCTGGTGGAGCGTGAGCGCGCAGAACGAACATCCGCCCGAGCACCCTCGGTTTACCGTGAGGGAGCCGCGGATGGACTCGAACGCGGGGATCGGCTCGCGGTAGCACGGATGCGCGGCGTTGGCGTACGGTAATTCGTAGAGACGGTCGAGCTCGGCCGAGGTGAGCGGCACGTCCGGCGGGTTGCACCAGATGGCGCGGTCGCCGCTGCGGTGCAGCAGGGCCTGCCCGCAGTGCGGGTTGGCCTCGCGGTACATCAGCAAAGTCAGGCGGTTGAACGCCAGAGGATCGGCGGCGCAGTCCTCGAACGAGGGCACCTCGACGTGCGGCGCCTCGGGCACCACGCTCGTCTTGCCGAGGGCCCACGCGGTGCCCGGGATGTCGCGGCAGGCGTCGATCCCCTTCCCTTCGTCGAGCCGGCGCGCAATCTCGACGATGGACCGTTCGGCCATCCCGTGAACCAGGAGGTCGGCCTTGGCATCGAGCAGGATCGACCTTCGGATCTTGTCCTGCCAGTAGTCGTAGTGGGCGATACGCCGGAGCGACGCCTCGATGCCGCCGAGGACGATGGGCACCCCCGGAAACGCCTGCTTGATCCGGTTGGCGTACGCGATGCACGCGCGATCGGGGCGCAGGCCAGCCTTCCCGCCGGGCGAATAGGCGTCGTCACTGCGGATACGCCGCGCCGCGGTGTAGTGGTTGACCATCGAGTCCATGTTGCCGCTTGTCACGCCGAAGAACAGGCGTGGGCGGCCCAGGATCGAGAAGCCGTCGGGGCCGTCCCAGGCGGGCTGCGCGATTACACCGACGCGGTAGCCGTGCGCCTCGAGCCAGCGGCCGATCAGCGCGACACCGAAGGAATTGTGGTCGACGTAGGCGTCGCCGGTCACGAGCACGATGTCGAGCGGCTCGCCGCCGGCCTCTTCCATCGTCATCGGCAGAAAGCGTCGGGACATGCCGCGGTCTAACCCGCGGTGCCGCGTCGCGCGGAGAACGGCGCGACGACGCGACCGGGGCTACGTGACGGGGTCGATCCGCATCGAAAGGTCGGCCCAGCGCGCCTGGTGAACGAGCCCGCCCATGCTCACGAAGTCGAGCCCGAACCCGGCGATGCGCGCGATCCGCTCGGCGGTCATGTTGCCGCTGGCCTCGACGACCGCGCGGTGGCCCCCGCGGGCGGTGTGCGCGTCGCGCTGGGCGATGGCCGCGCGGAGCGTGGCGTCGTCCATGTTGTCGAGCAACACGACGTCGGCACCGGCGGTGAGGGCCTGGGCGAGCTCTTCGAGGGTTTCCACCTCGACCTCCACGCGCAGGAGGTGGTGCGCCGCGGCCCGTGCCCGTGCGACCGCAGCGGCGATCCCGCCGGCGGCCACGATGTGGTTGTCCTTGATCAGGACGCCGTCGTACAGCGCATAGCGGTGGTTCGCGGCGCCTCCGTGCCGGACGGCGTCCTTCTCGAGCGCGCGCAGGAGCGGCGTGGTCTTTCGCGTGTCGACGACGCGCAAGCCCCCCGCGGACGCGACGACCGAACGCGTGTGCGTCGCAACGCCGCACAAACGCATCAGGAAGTTGAGCGCCGTTCGTTCGCCGGTGAGAAGCGCGGCGAGGCGGCCGTCGACGCGCCCCACGACCGTGCCGGGCGACACGAACGTGCCGTCGGCCACCACGGCCTCGTAGGCGGCGCCGAGCTGCTCGAACACCTCGACCGCGGCCGGTTGCCCGGACACGACGATCCGTTCCTTCGCGAGGATGCGCGCGGTGCCCCGAGCGGCGGGATCGACGACGGCGCGCGTCGTGATGTCTCCGCCGCCAACGTCCTCTTCGAGCGCGAGGCGCACGAGCTCACGGAGCGTCACGTTCTCATCCCTCGTCGCCGCCGGCCTCGATCTCCGCGAGCCGCTCGCGGACGACCCGGCGGGCGATCGGCCCGATCTGGGCGCGCACGGCCTCGTCGACCGCGACCTCCACGAGGTCCCGGAAGGCGGGGGAGCGAGCGAGCGCCTTGTTGAGCACGACCTCGACCACCTCGGGGAGCACCTCGAGGATGGCGCGCTCGATGGCGGGCCCCACCACGTCGGGGTCGACGCGAACGGGCGGATGGGAGCGCCACTCGCGCGGGAGGAAGCTCGCGACCCGCTCGTCGGCCACGGCGTGCCGCGGCGTGGGCTCGGCAGCGGGGGCGATGGGCCCGTCGTACGCCTGGACGAAATCCGGGTCGGGGCGGGGCGCGGCGCGCTGGGGCACGGGCTCGAAGTCTTCGCGGTCCGCGGGGGCGTCGTGGGGCCTGTCGCCGCCGCCGAGCGGCCCGAGCGCGGCTTCAAGGTGGCGCCGGAGGGTGTCGACCGTGAACGGGCGGTTGATCCGGCCGTAGACGCCCACCTGGTCGGCGCGCTCGCCGTTGAAGACCTCGAACCCGCCGCAGAGCAGGAAGACGACGGCTTCCGGGTTTCGCGACTTCACCTGCCGGGCGAAGTCGTAGCCGTTGCCGCCGGGGAAGCTCAGCGCGGCGAGCGCCACGGTGACGCTCCCGGCTTCGACCGCGCGCTCCGCTTCGGCGGAGGTGGCGGCGAGCGCGACGGAAAACGCAGTGCCCCGCAACGCTTCCTGCACACGACGCGCGGAGAGCGGGGACGGGTCGACCACGAGGACGGTCCGCGAAGGGGTCACCGTCGGACCCTAAGTCGATGCGCGACGGGGATCAATCTTGGACGACCGCGACGTGCATCGCCCGGGTGTACGTGACGATCTCCTGACCGTCGGCCGTCTGGGAGCCGCCTGCGGCCTCGACCGCCACGTAGAGATTGGTCACGTCCACCTCGAGCGCGTCGTTGAGGAGCGACCAGGCGTCGTCGTCGAGCGTGTAGCTGTCGCCGCTCGCCGCGCAGGTGACGGACTCGATGAGGCCGCCGTCCTTCTCGCGGCGCACCTGCACCCAGCTCCGGTCCCACCCGGAGGCGTCCCAGGAGGCGGTGATCTGGGCGCCGAACGGGATGCCGCTCTCGCCGTCGACCTCGCCCTCGATCACCACGTTGCCGAGCGAACCCGCGCGCGGCGCGGAGGCTCCGGAGAACGGGCCGGCGTCGGACAGCGACGCGCCGTCGGAGAGGAGGTCGTCCGCGGGGATGCAGCTCGCGCGGTTGTCGAAGGCGTCGGCGGCGTAGAAGCCGTCGGCCTCGTGGGAGAGCGTGCCCTCGTACTCGCCGGTGACCCAGGAGGGCGCCGTGACGTCCGGGATGTCGACAGCGCCGGCGCCGGCGTCGCCCGGGAAGAGGTCGAGCCCGCGCGAGCAGCCCGAGCTCGGGAGGTCGCGGTCGGCGAGGGCGTCGGGCGCGTACTCGAGGGACAGCTCGTAGGCGAAGACGCCCTCGTAGAGTTCCTCGGTCTGGGTGTCCTCGCACTCCCAGGTGTACACGTCGGCGTAGAGCCGGGCGTCGGGCGGCACGCCGCCGCCGAGGTCGATCTTCTGATCGTTGCAGGCGGCGAGGACGGGGAGGGAGAGGAGCGCCAGGGTTCGCATCCGGGGATGCTACCGCTGGAGGCTTGCCGGGCGGAGGAAGACGTGTAAAAACGGTGCAAGCTGCGCGGGGGCGTGGCGGAATGGTAGACGCGCTCGACTCAAAATCGAGTGGCCGGAAGGTCTTGCGAGTTCAAGTCTCGCCGCCCCCACTCTCTCTTTCGCGCGCGGCAAGGCGCACGGGGCCGCATGACGACCCCGGCGCCCTCCGCGGGTTTGGCGCGCCGGTGCGCGCGCGAACGCGGCCCGACCGAACGAGCCTCGTTCGAAGCGACTAACGAGCGGTCCAGCGCTCGCCGGTGTGCTTGAGCTTGCGCTCGCGCTCGAGGCGACGAAGCTCGGCCTTGACCTCTTCGTCCGTCATGTCCTTGTACGGGGAGCGGTGCCGGATGCCGGCTACGAGGATGCTCTCCTTGAGGCCGCGCTCGACGTACTCGCGCGAGTTGAGGCGGGTGACGGCGTCCTCGCGAATCCACTCGGCGCGGCGCGGGTCGATCATGGAGGCGGGCGTCTTCACGACGCGGGGCGCGCGCGCGGCGGCCGGGGCCTTGGTGGTGCCGGCGGCGGTGGCGCCGAGGGCGACCGTCGCCTTCTGCACGGCGGCCTTGGGCGCCGCGACCGGGAGGGTGACCGGCGCCGGAGCGGCGGCATCCCACTTCGCGCGCAGGGCCTCGATCTGCTCGGCGATGTCGGCCTGGGGCGGCAGCCCGAGGACCGCGGCGCGCAGGGCGGCGGGCACCTGGTCGGGCGCGAGCGCGGCGACCTCGGCCACGAACGTCGCGCGGCCGTCGCCCGAGGGGAGGTCGTGAATCTCGCGGGCGGCCTTGGCGGCCCACTGAGTCACGTCGGCGGCGAGCGCCGCGGGGAGCTTCGCCTCGGAGAGCGCGAAGAGATCGGCTACGCACGCCGGCTCGATGCGATCGACGTGCTGGCGCACGATGTCCTGGATCAGGACCTGGATCATCGCGGGAGAGGACACACGCAGGCGCTCGACGTGGAGGCGCTGGATGCGGTGGTCAGAAGTGCTCAAGGGGACCTCGGTTGGGGCCCCCCCCTCTATCCGATCGGGGCGATCCTATCCGCTCCGACCGGGCCTCTCCCAGAGGAACTCCGGCTCCCCGAGCTGCTTGGCGGCCCACCTACCGGCCACGAAGAGGTAGTCCGAGAGACGATTCACGTAGCGCATCGCACCCTCGCCGGTCTCGGGTTCGTCGCGAAGGAGCGCCACGAGTTCGCGCTCCGCGCGCCGGCAGACCGTACGCGCCTGGTGAAAGAACGCCCCCACCGGGCCGCCGCCGGGGAGGATGAATTCCTTCAGCGGGCCGACGTCTTCGTTGAGCTCGTCGATCCACCCCTCGAGGCGCTTCACGTCCGTGTCGCCCACCCGGTACATGCCTTCCCAGCGGTCTTCCGGGCGGGTCGCGAGGTCGGAGCCGACGTTGAAGAGGTCGTTCTGGATCGTGTGGAGCATCCTGTCGATGCGCGCCACGGCGTCGGACGACGCGCCGCTCCGCGTGTTGAACACCCGAATGAGCCCGATGATGGCGTTGAGCTCGTCCGTGGTGCCGTACGCCGCGATGCGCGGATGGTCCTTTGGGACCTCCTGCCCGCCTACGAGCCGCGTGGTGCCTTTGTCGCCGGTGCGCGTGTAAACTCGAGTGATTCGCATGCACGTCGAATACCGCATCAGGGGGAGCGACGACAGGTGCCGAGCCCACACTTGTAGATGATTCGATCCCCCCCGTTCACGATAACGGTACCCTGGGATTCGAAATCGCCATCGGAACGCGTCTGCACGAACAGCTCGTACGACCCGGCCACCACGCTCCCGACGGGCATGCGGCCCGCGGGGCCCACGAGGTAGGCCTGCCCGCCGCTCACGAGCACGAGCCCGCTCCCGCCGGCGGCCGTGACGCCCGGCCCGGGCGGGAGCGTGCCCATCCGCTTCGGCACCGAGGCGACGGGTTCGGCCGGCTCCTCCTTCGCGACGCGGGCGGGAGCGGGCGCCGGAGCGGACGCGGGGACGGGCGCGGCGGGGGGCGGAATGGCGGCCGCCAAGACCTCGGCGGCGGCGACCGCGGCTTCGGCGGGGAGCGCCCGCGGCGCGGGCGGGGCCGCGACGGGCGCGGGTTGTGCGGGGACGGCCGTCGCCGCGGCGAGCGGGCCCGGCGCGGGCTGGGGTACGACCGGCGCGGGGGCGCGCAGCGCGATCGCGAGCGCCGCCGTCGAGACGACGATCTGGACCGCCTGGAGGCCCAACACGGCGAGCAACGCGACGCCGATCCACGGCGGCACGCGCGCCGACGACGCCGACGACGCCGACCCGACGACGCCCTTCCGGTCAGTTCCGTCGTCCACCACGATCTCCTCTCCCGCCTGCAGGACCTGGGGCGCCGAGGCGCCGGCGACTGGCCCGTCTCTCTTCGCCGAAGCGGCAGAATCGCCGACGGCGGCGCCACCATCCGTACCGCGCCCGGGGGCGGCGCGCGAGGCGGAGGCCCGCGGGCCCGACGCCGCTCCCTGCGACGAGGTGGGCGCGACCTCGCCCGAGCCGCCCACGCGTCCGGAGCCCATGCCGCCGTCCGCGCGGAGCGCGAGCTCCCGATACCGTTGAGCCAACGCCTCGAACTCGCCGGCCAACTCGAGGGGGTCACGGAAGCGGAGGGCGGGGTCGACCCGAAGCGCGCGGTCGAGGAGGTTGAGCACCTCCGTGCAGAGGACGCCTTCGAGGGTGGGGTGCGAGCCGCCGAACACGCCTTCGAGGGCTTCGGCCACCGCGCGGCGGTCCTTCTCGGGGAGCTTCTCCGGCGAGGTGAACTGGGCCGGGTCGAGGTCCTTGTCGACGAAAATGGCCGGCTTCCGCTGCTGGAGATCGCCGACGAGCGCGACGCGCTGCGAGCGGAACGTGTGCGCGTGCGTGCCGTTGAGCGGCATGCGGCCGCCGCCCTTGAGCACCACCCGCATGCGCAGGAGCGCGAAGAAGGTGCACCCGATGGACCACGTGTCCATCGCCGCGGGGTGCGGCTTCCGGGCGTTGAACAACGCTTCCGGCGCGATGAAGTTCTCGGTGCCGAGGATCATGCGCGTGGCCTCCCACTGCGTGTCCTCGACGGAGCGCGACTTCGCGGCGCCGAAGTCCGTGAGCAGCCACCTTCCGTCGACCGCGCGCAGCACGTTGCGCGGCTTGATGTCGGCGTGGATGACGCGCTTGCCCAGCTCGAGCTCGGCCACCGCGGCGTACTCGCGCACGCGACGCGAGATGTCCGCCAGCGCCTCGCACAATTCGACGAAGGCGCGCGGCTGGGACCACGTGGCCTCCCACCAACGCTCCATGTCGGTCGGGCACCACTCCATCACGATGCCGGCGACGGGGCTGCCGATGATGTCGTACAGCCGCGGGCAAGGCGGGCTGCCCGGCGCGCGAGAAAGCGCGACGAAGCTCTCGACTTCGCGACCGAGCGCTTCCTCGGCGAGCTTGTCGTCCGTGCGGGCGAGCTTGAGCGCGAGGACGGTGCCCTCGGGGACGGTCGACACCGCGTTCGGTGGGCTCTGTGGCCGCACCTTCCGGATGCTCGCCATGCCGCCGTCACGCGACACGCCGTCGGGCTCGAGGACGTAGACGCGCCCGGACCGCCCTACCCAGCGTTCGGGCTCAGAAGCGGCCGCCAACCCCAACCCCGGCGCCGCCGTCCAGCACGATGCCCCAGTAGGTGACGCCGAGGCCGGCGAGTAGGACGCCGCCCGACGTGACGACGAGCATGTTCGTCGTGTCGCGGGTGCGTTCGAGGTCTTCCGTGGTGGTGGCCTGGTCGAACTCGGAGCGCGCCGCGTACGAGGCCGCGTACACGCCACCGGCCCCGAGCACGCCGAGCACGCCGGCGATGAGGATCGGGGTCTTCTCGGGGGGGCGCACCCGGTCGACCGTTTGCACCTGGAGGCCTTCGCTCGGCTGGGTGAGGAGCTCCGAGCCCTTCTTCGGCTTCTTCACCTTGGTAGCGACGGGCTCCTCGACGGGCACGGGCGCGAGGGCGTCCCGCAGGAACTGCGGGGGGATCGCGTTGCCTTCGATGAGCCAACTGCCGCGAACGCCGCGATCGCTGCCAATCTGCTGGATGATGTGCGGACGGTCCGACATGGCGGCGGCTTCATCGAGCGGACGGCCGTCAATCGTGACGGTGGAGCCGGCGGGGCGGTTGATGACCTTGCCTTCGATGGGCGCGAGGCCGGTCGGCGCAACCTGTCGTTCTTGCTCGAAGACTTCCCGCATGGGATGCCCGAGCTCGAGCTCGGAGGCGTCCCACGCGTAGGTGGGATCGATCTCCAGCGACGTGCGGAACCAGCGACGGGCCGCGACGGGGTCGTTGTTGACGAGGAACTGCCACGCGCCGATGTAGCGGTACGCGCTCGCGAACACGGGAGACGGAGCGGCGCTCGTGAGGCACGCGATGCCCGTGTCGAGCCGCTTGCCGGTGCTGGCGAACGTGGTTTCGTCCAGGTTGCGCATGGACAGCTGCAGCACCTGGAGGTCGTTCACGAGCTGATCGCCCGGGTAGGGCTGCGTGCACTCGGCGCGCGCCGCGGGCGCCCAGGCGAGCGCGGCAACGAGCACGACGGTGGTGAGGAGCGACCGCAACGAAGACCTCTCCGACATGGATTCGCACCATAGCACGCCGACGGGGGCAATCGGCGCGGACCTCCCGGCGGCGGCGGGCGCGTCGCGAGCCGCGGGACCGGGGGGGGGCGTTGCGGGGGCACTCCCCCCGCCCCAAAATCAAGGCGAATCCCCTGCTCTACGCGGGGCGAACCCAGGCGACGACCGCCCCGGCCTCGACCGGCGTTCCGTCGGCGAGCGCGAACCGCTCGAGCACGCCGGCCGCGCCCGAGCGCACGGGCGCGAACGTCTTCATGACCTCGATGAGCCCGACGGCCGTGTTGGCATCCACCGTTGCGCCCACCTCGAGGAACACCGGATCACGCGGAGAAGGACGACGCCAGAACGTTCCATCGGTGGCGACGCGCACCGGGATGAGGCCGTCGATCGGGGCCTCGGCGACCACGGCGGCGGCGGCGCGGGCATCGGCGTCGGACCGGGCGACCGCGCGCGTGAGCACCGCGAGGTCGTGCAGGGACCAGATGCGCGGGTTTCGCGCGGCGCGGGGCGACTGCCACGCCATGTCGACCGCCGCGACGAGGTAGTCGCGGAGCCCGGCGAACGGCACCACCTCGTCGGTGTCCATGCGGGCGGCAGCGGCCATGGGGTCCATGTCGGCCTCGATGCGCGCGGCGGTCTCGTCCATCTGCTGGCGGATGGCGGCGCGTTCAGCGGGGTCGGTGCTCGCGATCTCGAAGTCGTCGTCGAGCTTGGTGTTGAACGCCGCGATTGCGAGCGTGCGGCCCTCCATCACCGCGAGGCGCGTGAGCGGCGTGGAGAGCTGGAGCACCGGATCGTACGGGAGCCCGGCCATCGCGTAATACCCGGCGCCCGAGGCCTTTCGCAGCAGCACCGTCACCATCGGCACGGCGTTGGTGGAGTTGGTGTAGATGAGCGAGGAGCCGTAGCCGAGCAGGCCCTGCGCTTCGGCTTCCACGCCGATGTCGAAGCCGGCGATGTCCTGGAGCCACACGAGCGGGAGGCCGTCGGTGTTGCAGGCCCGCGAGAACGCGCTGATCTTCGCGATGCCCTGCCGGTAGAGGATGCCGCCGGCGCGAATCCGGCCGGGCTCTTCGGGGTGCGGCGTCGGGAGCACGTTGTTCGCGATGAAGCCGCACCAGAGGCCGCCCACGCGGGCGACACCGGTGATCATCTCCTCGCCGCGATCGCCCATCACTTCGCAGAAGAGGGAGTCGTCGACGAGGCGCGCGAGCACCTCGCGCATGTCGTACACCTGACGGTGATCGTCCGGGAGGATCGCGGCGATCTCGGCGGGGTCGAACCGGGGCGGGGCCGCCTCGGCGCCGTGGCGGTAGAACGGCGCGGCGGACGACGGCAGCCGGGCGACCTCGCGCCGGATGAGCGCGAGCGCGGTCTCGTCATCGGGCACGCGAACATCTGCGCATGCCGACTGGTGCACGTGAACTTCGGGACCGCCGATGTCGAGGCTGGTGAGCTTCTGGGACTTCGCGCCCTTGATGAGCGCGGCCCCGGCGATGACCATGTACGCCGACTCGGTCATGTAGACGCGGTCGGAGATGATGGGCATGTAGCCGCCGCCGGCGATGCAGTCGCCGAAGACGCCCGCGATCTGCGGGACGCCGTTCGCCGCCAGCAAGCTGTTCTTCTTGAAGATGTGACCCGCGCCCGTGCGACCGGGGAACGAGAGGGCCTGTTCCGGGAGGAAGAGCCCCGAACAATCGACGAGGTAGATGACCGGCACCTTGAGATCGAGCGCCATCTGCTGGGCGCGTTCAATCTTCTCGGGCGAGAGCGGCCACCACGAACCGCTCGCGACGGTGTTGTCGTTGGCGATGACGATGACGCGGCGGCCCTCCACCGTACACCATGCGGTGACGACGCCGGCTCCGGGCGCCTGCTTCTTGCTTCCGCGGAAGCTGCGGCCCCAGTTGACGTAGGAGCCCACCGGGAGGATGTCCGTGCCGGGGTCGACGAGGCGGGCGATGCGGTCCCACGTGGGGAGCTTCCCCTTCTCCCGCACGCGCGCGGCGGACGCCTCGCCCCACCCGGCGCGCACCTCGGCCTGCGCGGCGGCGAGCGTGTCTTCCCGGGCGGCGTTGCGGGCGGCGAAGGAGGGGCTCCCCGCGAGCGGGGTGCCGATGGGGCGAAGCGGGAGGTAGGCCATGGCGCCGGCTAACCCGCGGGGCGCCCGCGCGGTCGCGCCGGCCCGCCGGGCACGGGGTTAGGCCACGGCGAGGAGGCTCCATGATCGAGCTGTATACGGCGCCGACGCCGAACGGATGGAAGGTGTCCATCGCGTTGGAGGAGCTCGCGCTCCCGTACGCCGTGCGCGGGCTCTCCTTCGCGAAGGCGGAACAGAAGGACGACTGGTTCCTCGCGATCAACCCGAACGGGCGCATCCCCGCCATCGTGGACCGCGACAACGGGGACTTTCCCGTGTTCGAGTCGGGCGCGATCCTGCTCTACCTGGCGGAGAAGACCGGCAAGCTGATACCGTCCGACAACAAGGGACGCTCCGTCGTGACGCAGTGGCTGATGTTCCAGATGGGCGGCGTCGGCCCGATGATGGGCCAGGCGAACGTTTTCTTCCGCTATGCGCCCGACAAGATCCCCTACGCCATCGAGCGCTACCAGCGGGAGACACATCGTCTCTTCACCGTGCTCGAGCGGCGCCTCGGCGAGGTGGAGTACCTGGGCGGCGACTACACGATCGCCGACATCGCCACGTGGCCGTGGGTGCACGGGCACGAGTGGGCCGGGGTGTCGGTGGACGGCCTCCCGAACCTGCAGCGGTGGCTCGCCGCGGTGGGCGCGCGCCCCGCGGTTCAGCGCGGCAAGGCCGTGCCGGCGACGGCGCCGGCGGCGACGGAGAACCGCACGGAGACCGCGTCGAAGATGCTGGTGTGACCGCGCGCGGGGCGCGCGCGGCTCACCGTTCCGCGCCCGCCCCGCCGACGGTCTCCGAGAGGACGTAGGTCCCCTCCCCCCACGTGGCGGTCACGACGCACGCCCGGTTCGACGGCGGGGTGGGCCCCCACGCGGCGCACCAGAATCCGTCGCCGTGCCGCGGGGCGCCGAGCCCCTGGACTACCTCGCATCCATCGTGACGCGCACGCGTTCCGAGCCTCGTGCGGGGCACGATCACCCAGTCGCACGCGGGGCGGAGCGCCATCGCGTCCCGCACGGCGCGCTCCGGCGCGAAGGCGCGTTCCTCGACGCCGAGCCCCGCCCAGGCGTGGACGACGCCGAGCACGCACAGCGCGGCGCCGCCCGCGACAACGGCGGGGCGGCCCCACCGCGGCAGCCGGTGCCAGAGCACCGCCACGCCCACGGCGCCCAGCACCCCCGCGATCTGCGCCGGGAGGACG
>CAXNIN010000061.1:0-15481 GCA_964202365.1 Myxococcota bacterium
GAAGGGGCCGGACCCCGCGTACCACCTCGCCTACGCCATCGCCGAGAACCGCACCGTGACGCTCCAGGGCACCAACGGCGCCCTCGGCGGCGAGACGCGGGAGAGCGGCCGCGTGGCCGACATCGACATCCGCGTGGGCGGGATGGCGCTCGACAACACCCACAAGATCCGCGACGCGTCGTGGTGGTCCGAGGTGGGCCGGCCGGCCTGGAGCCCGCCGGTGGCCGACACGGGCGGCGCGCTCTACGAGCTGCTCCTCCGCGGCACGGACGACATGTACAGGGCCGCCCGGCGGCGCCTCATCAAGGTGCGGGCGAACACGGCGGTGAAGGTGGAGCGCGCCGACCGCTCGGACGACTTCTCCCCCGCCCCCGTGATGGTGGACCGCACCTCCCTGCCGCCGCTCTCCTTCGACGAGGCGGCCTGGCAGCGCTGGGTGCGCGATGCATCCGCGATCTACCTGCGGTATCCGTCGGTGCACGACAGCGCGGTGCAGATCACCGCCACCGACGGCCGCCGCTGGCTCGCCACGAACGAAGGCACCCGCATCGCGGACGGCCGCCATCACCTGCGCGTCGCGACGTGGGCAACCTCCACGGCCGCGGACGGCATGAAGCTCCAGGTGTACGACTACATCGACGTCGCCTCGGTGGATCGCCTCCCGGACCGCGCCGCGCTCGACGCCATGGTGACCGGCACCGCCGAGCGGCTCACGGCGCTCCGCGAGGCGCCGCTCGTCGAGCCGTACGCCGGCCCGGCCATCCTGCGCGGACGCGCCGCCGGGGTGTTCTTCCACGAGATCTTCGGGCATCGTATCGAGGGGCATCGCCAGAAGGACGAGGATGAAGGCCAGACGTTCACCTCTCGGGTGGGCCAGCCGATCCTCCCCGCCTTCCTCTCCGTGGTGGACGACCCCACGCTCGCCCAGCTCGCCGGGTACGACCTCAATGGGCACTACCGCTACGACGACGAAGGCGTGCCGTCCGAGCGCGTGACGCTCGTGGAGAAGGGCGTTCTCCGTGGATTCTTGATGAGCCGCGCGCCGATCGCCGGCTTCCCGCGCAGCAACGGGCACGGGCGCCGTCAGCCCGGGGCCGAGGTGGTGGCGCGCCAGGGCAACCTCATCGTCGAGGCGCACCAGACCGTGCCCTACGCGGAGCTCCGCAAGCAGCTCCTCGCCGAGGTGAAGAAGCAGGGCAAGCCCTTCGGGCTCGTGTTCGAGGACATCACCGGCGGCTTCACGTTCACCGGGCGCTCCGAGCCGAACGCCTTCGCGGTGCAGCCCGTGACGGTGTGGAAGGTGTACGCCGACGGCCGCCCCGACCAGCTCGTGCGCGGCGTGGACCTCATCGGCACCCCGCTCACGACGTTCGCGCGCATCCTCGCCGCAGGGGACGATCGCGACGTGTTCAACGGCATGTGCGGTGCCGAGAGCGGCTGGGTGCCCGTGTCCGCCTCGTCGCCGAGCCTGCTCGTGTCGGAGGTGGAGGTGCAACGCCAGCAGAAGGAGAACGACCGGCCTCCGCTGCTCGTGGCGCCCGGCGCGCCCAAGGAGGGCGCGTGAGCTTCCTCCTCCTGCTCGCCGCCGCCCGCGCGGCCACGCTCCCCGAGCCCCCCGCTCCGGCCGCCGTCGTCTTCCCGGCTGACACCGCGGTCCCCACCGGCCCCGCCGCGCTCGACCAGGCGCTCCAGGTTGAGCTCGAGCGCGCGCTCACGCTGCGTCTCCCCGACGCCCCCGCCCCCTACTTCGTCGGCTACGACGTGCTCGACGGCACCGTCATCACCGCGTTCGCCGAGCAGGGCGCGCTCGTGTCGCGCGGCTTCGACGACTACCGCAACCTCCGCGTGGAGGTGCGCGTGGGGAGCCCGACGCTCGACTCGTCGAACTTCCAGGCCTTCGGCGAGCCCGACGGCGTGGTGCAGCGGCGCCTGCCCGTGGAGGACGCGACGCTCGCGCTCCGCCGGGAGATCTGGCTCGCGACGGACACCGCGTACAAACAAGCCGTGGAGCACCTCTCCCGCAAGGAGGCCTCCCGCCGCGACGACCCCACCCCCCGCCCGCCCGATCGGAGCCCCGCGCCGCCCGCCGTCGCCGCGATCGCTTCGGACGACCGCCCCGTGGAGCGCGCGCGCATCGAGGGGCTCGTGGAGCGGATGAGCGCCGAGCTCGCCACGTTCCCCGAGGTGGAGATCGCCCAGGCGATCGCGCGGGACTGGCAGGGCACCCGGATGCTCCGCAACAGCGAGGGCACCGACCTCCGCATGCCCACCGGGTACACCGTGCTCCGCGTGGAGGGCACCGTGCGCCTCCCGGACGGCTCCACCGTGACCGACGCCCGGAGCTGGATCGTGCGGAGCTACGCGGACCTCCCCCCCGAGGAAACCCTGCGCGCCGACGTGCGGGAGCTCGGGCGGTGGCTCGCCGGGCTCGCCGCCGCGCCGGTCGAAGACGACTACCTCGGGCCCGTGTTGTTCGAGGGCCCCGCCGCGGTGGAGCTCTTCGCGCAGCTCCTCGCGCCGGAGCTCTCCGGCACCCCGCCCGTCGAAGAAGACGCCGGCGGCATGATCGACACCGGCAGGCCGCCAACTGCCCGCCTTGGACGACGGCTGTTGCCGATTGGGTGGACGGTCGTGGACGACCCCACGGCCACCTCCGACGTGCTCGGGCGGTACAGCTTCGACCACGAGGGCGTGGCCCCGCGGCGCGTGGAGCTCGTGAAGGACGGCGTCGTCCGCGATCTGCTGATGTCCCGCGTTCCCCGCAAGGATCTGGCCGGGAGCACGGGCCACGGCCGCGCGCTCGGCGCCGATCGGCGCGGGGCGATGCCGGCCAACGTCACCGTCACGCCCAAGAAGCTGGCGTCGGACAAGGCGCTTCGGCGCACCGCGCTCCGCCTCGCCGCGCAGACGGGCCGCAACTACGTGCTCGTGGTGCGGCGGCTCGTGCCGACGGCGCTCGTGGAGAGCCTCGACGTCGGGATGTCCGGCGAAGGCCCGCTCCCCGGCCTCACGCCGCCATACGAGGCGTACCGGCTCTACGCCGACGGCCGCGAGCAGGCCGTGCGGTCGTTGCGCTTCTCCGGGGTGGATCGCCGGGTGCTCCGCGACGTCGCGCTCGCCGGCGCGGGCGCCGGGCCGGTCGACACCCTCGACGGGCCGCCGGGCCCCGCCCGCTACCAGATCGGGCCGACGGGCGGCGTGCCGGTGACGTGGGACGTGCCGAGCGTGTTGATCACCGAGATGGAGCTCGTGGGCGGGGGCGGCGGCGAGCCGCGCGCGCTGCCGCTGCCGCCGCGAGGCAAGTGACGGTGGCGGGCTCCGCCGCCGAGGCCGCGCCCGCCGCGCCCGCCGCGCCGGAGGGCCCGATCGCGCGCCTCCGCGCCTGGGCGCTCCGCCCCGTGTTCGTGGTGGTGGCCTACCTGGGCGGCGCCGTCGGGCTCACGTGGCCCCTCGCGCGCGACCCCGCGCACCTCGTTGCCGGCGGCGCCCGCACCGACGCGTTCAACTCGTTGTGGAACCTGTGGTTCGCCCACCAGGGGCTCGCGCGCGGCGAGCTCCCGCTGCACACCGCGCTCCTCGACGCGCCCGGCGGCGGCCGCATCGCCATCGCCGACCCCCTCAACGCGCTCCTCGGCTTCCCGCTCGTGAGCGCGTTCGGAGAGGTCACCGCCTACGCGATCCTTGTCATCGGGCACCTGTGGTTGGCCGGGGTGGCCGCCCACGCGCTCGGCCGCCGGCTGGGCGGGCACGGCTGGGTGGCCGGCGTCGGCTTTCAGTGCGCGCCCATCGTGCTCTCGCACATCCACAACGGGTCCAGCGAGACCGTGAGCGCCGGCCTCCTCCCGGTGGCGCTCCTCGCGGTGGTATCCGCCGTCGAGCGCGGCGGGGCGCTCCGCGTGGTCGGCGCGGGCCTCGCGCTCTTCCTCGTCGCGTTCTCCGGGTGGTACGCGGGGGTCGGCGCCTTTCTCGTCGTTACCGCGATTCTGCTCCTCGGGTGGGAGGGCGTCCCCCACCGGCGCGTTCTGGCGCGGCTCGGCCCGGCGTTCCTCCTCGGTCTCTCGCTCACCGCCCCGTTCGCGGCGGCCGTGCGCGGGATCGCCGAGGCGGAGGACGGCCTCGTCGACATCAAGAACCCGGAAGACCTCGACCGCATCCGCCGCACGCTCGGCGGCGCCGACCCGCGCATCTTCGTGGCGCCCCTCGGCTTCCGTTCCCCCGACTTCAAGAACGTCGAGGCGAATCCGTCCGATCGCGTGCACACCGCCTACCTCGGCTTCGCGCTGCTCGGCTTCGCGCTCGTGCACGGGCGGCGGCGGTCACTGTGGCTCGCGTGTGTCGGCGGCGTGCTCCTCGCGATGGGCCCGGTGGTGGTGATCAACGGCTTCCCGTACAACGTCGCGGGCCGCGCGCTGCCGCTCCCGTACGCGATGATCGAGTCGCTACCTGGGTTCGCGTCGCTCTCGTTGTTGTACCGCCTCGCGACGGTCTCCGCGCTGCTCCTCGCCGTGCTCGCCGACCGCGCGCGCCCCGCCTGGGCCCTGCTCATCGCGCTGGAGGTGGCGCTCCTGTCCCCCGCGCGCACGCTCCCGGAAGTCGCCGCCGTGCCTCCGTCCGCCCCGCTCGCGGCGCTCCGGGAGCTCCCGGAGGGAATCGTCGTAAACCTCCCGGTGCTCGCCGGCCGAAACTTCCTCTTCGAGCAGACACTTCACGCAAAGCCGATCGCGGGTTCGCTCAACAGCGGCATCAACCGCGCCGGGCTGCGGGTGCTCGCGGCGGGGCGCAAGCTCCGCACCAACGAGATCGACGCCGTCGCCTTCACCTCCATCGCGAAGGAGGCGGGCGTCCGGTACGTGGTGTTCCACAAGAACATCCTGATGGCGGAGTCGTTCGTGACGGCGGTCACCGGAATCCGGCGCTCGTTCGCGCCGATCGCGGAAGACGATCGGGTGGCGATCTACCGGTTCTGGTGAGCGCGGGCCCTGCCCTCCCGGTGGCGGTGGGCCGACGGCAGGCCGAGACGCGGCCTCAACCCCCGCCGGGCAAAAACGGCCGCCCGGCGAGCGCCTGAACGAGGGTGCCGACACACAGCGCGGAGGTCGCGGCCACGGCGGAGCCGAGCGCCGCCCACCGCATCCACCCGGGCAAGGCGAGCTGAACCAGCCCCCACGCGAGCAGCGGAAAGAGCTGCAGCGCATGGAGCGCGAGGAAGTGGGAGAGAGTGCCCCGCGCGGCCTGCACGAGGATCGGCGCCATCTCCAGCACCATCGTCACCGCGAACATCCACGCGAAGGCGCTGCGCGCGCCGGAGCAGGCGCGGACCTCCCGTCGCGGCTGGGCGGTCGCGCGCCAGCGCGCGTTACCGGGCAAGCCATGCACCGCGTCTTCGTGTCCGGCCTGCTCCCGTGGATCGACGCCCCTCGGCTGCTCGGCCCGGGCGCGTGGGCCTTCGACGGGCGTACCGCGCGCGCCGAGCTCGTGGCGCACGCCGCCGCGGACCTCGCGGCGCGCCTGCACAACGTGGCGATCGGGGGCTCCCCGGTGGTGGCGGAGTTCCAGCCGCCGCTGCCGCGGCCGGCGGTGCGCGCCGCCCGCACGACCGACGCGCGCCGCCGCCGGGACACCACGCCGGGGTTCACGCGGCCCGGCGTTCGGCTCGACCCCGAGGGGAAGGTGTCGCTCACCCCGGAAGCGCTCGCGCTCGAGTTGGGGAGGCGGTTCGCCGGAAGATCCGTTGTCGACGCCACGTGCGGCGCCGGCGGCAACAGCATCGGGTTCGCACGGGCGGGCTGCCGCGTGGTGGCGATCGAGCGCGACGCGGGCCGCCTCGCGGACGCGCGGCACAACGCCCGCATCTACGGCGTGGAGCGGGAGATCACGTTCGTGCGTGGCGACGCGCTCGAGGTCGTCCAGAGCCGAGCGGACCCCGAGGCCGTGTTGTTCCTCGACCCCCCGTGGGGCGTCGACTGGCCGCGCGGAGGCATGGGCACCGCCGACCTCCCGCTGCTCGACGGCGCGCTCGGGGCGGGGATCGAACGCGGCTACCACACCTTTGTGGTGAAGCTCCCGCCGTCGTTCCGCGTGGGCGAGCTGGTCGACGGCCGGCCCGAGGCCGTCTACGGGCTCGCCGCGGGGGATCTCCGCCGGGTGAAGTTCCTGCTGGTGACGCGCCGATCGGGGTAGGTCCCCGTTCAGAGCGCCCGGAACGCCTCGATGCCGCGCCCGAGCACCGCGATGGCGCGGCGGAGCGTGGCCTCGTCGCGCACGGCGGCGAGGCGGATCTCGTCGCGGCCCTCGCTCGGGTCGGCGTAGAAGCCGGGCCCGGGCGCCACCACCACGCTCTCGGGGGCGCCGCCGCCCGTCGTGTCGCGGTACTCTTCGACGAGGAAGCGGGCGAAGCGCTCGGTGTCCGACACCGGGAGGCGCGCCATGGTGTAGAAGGCACCTTCGGGGCGGTGGAACGCCACGCCCGGCAGCTCGGCGAGGGCGTCCATCATGGCGTCGACGCGGGCCTTGTAGATGCCGCGGACCTCGGCGTAGTAGGCGTCCGGGAGCTCGAGCGCCGCGATCGCCGCGCGCTGGCCGCGGGGCTGCGTGCCGAGGCGCGCCTGGCCGAGCCGCTCGACGCGCTCCATGAGCTCGAGGTTGCGCGAGATGAGGAACCCGACGCGCAGGCCGCACGAGGAGAAGGTCTTCGAGGTGGAGTCGACCACGATCACGTGGTCTTCGTGGCCGGCGAGCTCGAGCGCGGAGAGCGGCGCGGCCTTGAACCAGATGGCCCGGTACACTTCGTCCGCGACGAGCCAGATGCCGTTGCGCTTGGCCCAGGCCGCCACGCGGCGGAGCTGCTCCGCGCCGTAGACCGCGCCGGTGGGGTTGCCCGGGTTGGCGAACACGAGCGCGCGGGTGCGCGGGGTGAGCGCGGCGTCGAGCACGTCGTCCGAGGGGATGGCGAAGCCGTCGTCGAGGCGCGTGCGGAGCGGCACGACCTTCGCCGCGGCGACCGTCGCAAAACCGTTGTAGTTCGTGTAGTACGGCTCGGGAACGAGGATCTCGTCGCCCGGGTCGCACAGGGCCGTCATCGCGAAGAGGAGGGCTTCCGAGCCGCCCTGCGTGACGACGACGTGCTCCGGGCGCACGCCGGGGCTGGTCTTCGAGTGGAAGGCGGCCGCCGCCGCGCGGCACTCCGGCAGGCCCGACGCCGGGCCGTACGCGAGCACCGGGCCCTCTTCGCGGGCGAGGGCGTCCATCACCGGGCGCGGCGTGGGGACATCGGGCTGGCCGATGTTGAGGCGGTGAAAATGCACGCCCGTGGCGCGATTCACCGCGGCGTCGAGCTTGCGGATGGCCGATTCCTGAATCGTCTTGGCGCGTTCCGAAAGGTGCATGGCGAGGCTCCGGGCGGGGGCCCTAACCCGAAACGGGAGGCCGATCGCGTGTCACGGCGAACCACGCGGCTCGCCGACGCCCGTTTCGGCCTGCCGCCCGCCCACCGCCACCGGGAGGGGGAACGCGCGTGTGACTACACCAGCTCGAACGCCCGCACCTTGACGGTACCGGTGAGGATCTCGGTGCGGCACGAGAGGCGGTACCCGGCGGGGTGCGCCGATTCCTTGAGCGTGCCCTTCTCGCGGGCCGTGGCCTCGGAGAGGTTCTCGGCGCCGTCGAGGATCTCGACGCGGCAGGTGCCGCACGTCGAGTCGGAGCAGCCGGACGCGATGGGGTGGCGGAGCTGGCCGGACGCGCCGAGGATGGTGGAGCCGGCGTAGGTGGTGACCGTCTGTTCGTCGCCCTTGGGGCCGACGAGCACGAGCGTGATCTTCTCGGGCTCGACTTCCGGCTCGGGCGCGGGCGTGTTGCCGGCGATGCCGAGGAGCGACTTGATGCGGCGGCGGATACCGAAGGGGCTGGGCACGGGGATCTCCTGCGGACGCGGCCCGGTAACATGAGCGTGTCGTGATCGACCTCGTCAACCTTGCACGGACATTCCACGGGCATCTCGGCCTCCTTGCGGCCGTGGCGCTCCTGCATCCCGCGATCACGCTGCGCGGGGCCGCCCGCTTGCGCCCGGGAACGCGCTGGAGCGTAGCCGGGGCCACCGCGCTCGTGACGGTCACCGGCGCGATGGGGTGGTGGTTGTACCCGGGCTATCGGGCCCAGGACAAGCCGCGGCTCCTCCAGGAGGCGTTCCCGGTGGCGCTCGCCTTCGAGACGAAGGAGCACCTCGCGTTCTACGCGGTGGTGCTCGCGTGGGCGGCGTGCGGGCTCGCGCTCGGGACGGAGGGCGCCGGGCCGCGGCGGGCGGCGCGGGTTGCCTACGGTGTCGCGGCGGCGTTGACCGTGGCGGTGGGCGTGCTCGGGTCGATCGTCGGGAGCGCGGTCGCGGGCTGATCAACCGCGGACCTCGGCCATCCCCACGGCCCACGCCAACACGGCCGTGATGACGACGAGCAGGCCCACGCTCACGGCGGGGCGGGGCGCGTGGTGGGTGACACGATCGCCGAGCGGGAGCGCCGCGAGCGCGCCGGTGACGAGCCCGCCGACGTGCGCCTTGTCGTTGACGAACGGCAACAGGACGCCGATGGCGAGGTTGAGCACGATCCACGGCCAGAGTCGCCACCCGAAGACCTCGCGGAGCGACGTGGAGAGGTCCGCGCGCCGGCGGAGCCCGAACGTGACGAGGGCGCCGAGGAGGCCGAAGAGGCCGCCGCTCGCGCCGACGAGCACGGTGCCGCCGCCCGCGAGCGAGAGGAGGCCGCCGCCCGCGACGCTCACGACGAACAGCCAGAGCGCGCGCACGGGGCCGAACACGGCCTCGACGACGCGGCCGAGGCCCCAGAGGCCGAAGGCGTTCAGCCCGAGGTGGAGCCAGTCGAGGTGGAGGAACCCGTGGCTCACGAGGCGCCAGAGCTCGCCGTCGGCGACGCGATCGGGCGCGACCGCCCCCCACCGCACGCGCGCGGCCTCCGGGCGCGGCCAGAACACCTTCACCCACCACTCCTGGCGGGGGCGGCTGTCGAACGCCGACGCGACGTGCACGAGCGCGAGCACGGCGACGAGGGCCCACGTCGTCCACGGGCGTTGCTCCACCTGGGCGTCGTAGCGGGCCTCGGCCGTGCGCCACGCGCGCCCGACCACGGCGTCCGGCGGCGTGGCGTCGGCTCCGCCCGGCCACCAACCCGACGCGCTCACGGGGCCTCGGGCGTCCCGCGCACCCGGTAGAGCGTGGCCGATTCGAGCGGGCCGCGGCGCACGCCGAAGGGCAACATCCCGAGGGTCTCGGCGTACAGTCCGACGTTGCCGGCGAGGTCGACCACGCGCACGGGGAACGTGTCTTCCGACGCGACGCGGCGCACGGGCTCGAGCACATCCGTCGCGACCGTTCCGGCGCTTGCGTTGTCGGCGACGACCACCCAGGTGCCGGCGGGGAGCGCCTCGTCGGGCCGGTAGCGCGTCCACCCGGCGGACTCCATCGCCCCGCGGAAGCTCCACTCCCCGGCGAACCGCCCGGGCGCGCCCCCGGCTTCCGCGGCGGCGGCGACCGCCCCGTGGGCGACCTCGTCCCCGGCGGCGGCGAAGCGGTAGTCGGCGACCGCGAGGATCGCCGCGAGCACCGCCATGATTCCGGCGGAGGCGCGCACCAGGGCCTTGCCCCAGCTCGCCTCTTCGCCGCTCCGCGCGAGGAGGAGCGCCGCGGGCGCGGCCGCGGGGAGGAGGTACCGGGCGGACGCGTAGTTGTGGAGCACGATCACCCCGAGCACCACCGCCGCCACCCACCCCCCGAGCAGGAGCGGATCGCCGCGATCGCCCTTGCGGCGCCGGTGGGGGTTCGCGACGGCGGCCGCCACCGCGCGGGAGATCAGCGCGGCGCCGAGCCCCGCGAGCAGCACGAGGAGCGTCGACGTCGTCACCGCCATCTCGCGCGGGCGGGCCGCCAGCACCGCCACGAGGCCCACCGCGAAGCCGCCGCCGACGAGGGCGGGGGCGGTGCGCACGAGCACGAGCGGGAGGCCGAGGAGCGCGGCGCGGGTGAGGGTTCCGAGCACGCGCCCGGCGAGCCCGCCGGCCTCGATCTCCTCTCGGCGAACGAACACTTCCCACGGGTGCACCCGCCCGTAGAGAAACCAGAGCGGGGCCTCCACGACAAGCACCACGGCCGCCGCCGCCGCCCACAACCCGGGCCGCGGCCCGAGCCGGAGCATGTGCACCGCGAGCACCGGCACGAGCACGCCCATCGTGTACTTCGTCTCGATCGCGAGCCCGAGCAAGATTCCGCTCGCGATGAACCACCGGCCGTCTTCGTCGACGAGCCCTTCGCGGTAGGCGGCCACCGCCGCGGTGGCGAGCGCCACGGCGGGGAGGTCGATCATCCAGGTGTCGTGCAGGCCGAGCACCACAATCGGGCTCGTGAGCCAGAGGGCCGCCGCCAACCCGGGATGTTGGCAGGTGCGCGCCGCGAGCAGGGCCACGCTCGCCGCGAGGAGCGCCACCCACGGCAGCCCCGCGAGCGCTCGGAGGAGCCAGCTCGTGTCCGTGAGGGAAGTGCAGAGCTTCAACCAGAGTAGATGCAGCGGCGGGTGGGCCCAGCCGTAGCTGTCCGGCGTGTAGGGCGCCCAGACGCGCGCCCAGTCGTACGGGCGCAGGACGTCGAGGTTCCGCGCGATCCAGAGGTAGCCTTCCTCGTCGATGGCGGGCGCCTTCCCGAGGAACGGGAGCACCACGAGCACGGCCGCGCCGACGAGCCACCACGGCGGCGCCGCGGCCACCACCCGCTTTCGCGGCTCGGTGGTCTCCCGCGCGAAGCCGCGGTGCGGGCTCACCCGCGGCTCACGGCGTGGTCAGGAAACGGTGGAACTGGTCGTAGGAGGCGTGGAGGAGCGGCACTTCAGCGTACTCGCCGGCCTGGTGCGCCTGCGCGGAGATGCCCGGCCCGAGGTTCACGGCGTCGACCCCGGCGGCGGAGAAGCGGGCCACGTCGGTCCAGGCCTGCTTCGCCGTGACCACGTTGCCGTTGAGCGCCAGGAACCGCTGGAGGAGCGCGTTGTCGGTCACGACGCGACCGGACGGCGCGCGTTCGCTGATCTCGACCTCGGCGTTCGGCGCGTGTTCGGCCACGAACGCGCGTAGCTCGGCCTCGGCGTCGTCCAGGGTGCGGCCGGGCGCGAAGCGAAAGTTGACGTTCACCTCGAAGCGGTCCGGGATGACGTTCCGCGCGCGCCCGCCGCTCGCCAACGTGGCGCTCTTGACCTCGCGAAAGCGGTGCCCGCCGCAGTCGATGTCGTTCGGGGTGAGCGCGCCCAGGGCCACGAGGAGCGGCCCGGCCGCGTGGATCGCGTTCTCGCCCTGCCAGGGCCGCGCGGAGTGCGACGCCCGGCCGGGCACCGCGATCTTCGCGTGCATCGTGCCGAGGCAGCCAACCTGCACGTCGTTGTCGGAAGGTTCGAGGCAGAACGCCAGGGAAGCGGTGGTCAACCAGGGCTCCGCCTCGAGCGTGGGGCCGAGCCCGCTGTCCGCCCACGGCCCCTCTTCGCGGTCGTAGAACACGAAGCCAACGTCGTACGGGAGCGTCGTGAAGTTGAGGCGTTCGGCGAGCGCGATCATCACCGCCAACCCGCCCTTCATGTCGCTCGCGCCGAGGCCCACGATGCGGGTTCCTTCCCGCCGCGCGGCGATCGGGCCCTTCGGCGGGACGGTGTCCGTGTGGCCGACCAGGAGCACCAGCGGCGCGCCGCGCACGGGGCCGCGCGCGAGCACGGTGTTGCCCACGCGCGAGAGCGTGAGCCCGGTGGGCCGGAGCACGGCTTCCACCCAGGCGGCGCAGGCGGATTCGTCGCCGGTGACGCTGGGGATCGCGCAGAGGTCGAAGGTGAGGGCCTCGATCCGCGCGTAGGGATCAGACGGCGACATCGAATTCCCGGAGCGCCGATTCGAGCGACACCTTCTTGTCGGTGTTCGCGCTCCGCTTTCCGACGATGAGCGCGCAGGGGAGCCCGTACTCGCCCGACGGGAAGCGCTTCGTGCGCGTGCCCGGCACCACCACGGAGCGCGCGGGCACCCGGCCGATGTACCGCACCTCTTCGGGCCCGGTCACGTCGAGGATCGGCGTGGACGACGTGAGCACCACGTTCGCGCCGAGGACCGCTTCTTCCTCGACGACGATGCCCTCCACCACCACGCAACGGCTCCCGATGAACGCGCCGTCTTCGATGATGACGGGGCGCGCCGAGGCGGGTTCGAGCACACCACCGATGCCGACGCCGCCCGAGAGGTGCACGTTCCTCCCGATCTGCGCGCAGCTCCCGACGGTGGCCCAGGTGTCCACCATCGTGCCGGCGCCGACGTACGCGCCGATGTTCACGTAGCCGGGCATCACGATGGCGCCGGCCTCCACGAACGCGCCGTACCGAACCGTGCCGGGAGGCACCACGCGCACGCCCTGCGCGGCGAGGTTCTGCTTCAGGGGGATCTTGTCGTGAAACTCGAACGGGCCGACGTGGAACGTCTCCATCTTCCGAAGGCGGAAGTAGGCGAGGATCGCGGACTTCACCCAGGCGTTCACCACCCAGGCGCCGTCGATCTTCTCGGCCACGCGGATCGCGCCGCGGTCGAGCCGCGCGATCACTTCTTCCACCGCCGCGGCATCCCCCGCTTCCACCCCGCGTCGCAGCTCCTCCATCGGGCCTCCGACACGGCTCGTAACCCGGTTCGGGCGCCGACCTCCCGGCGGCGGCGGCGGGCGGTCGCGAGCCGCGGGGGGCGTCGGCGCGCGGTTGCGCACGGCGGCGGTCAGAGGAGCGCGCGCCAAGCCTCCACCGCGGCGCGGCACGTGGCGAGATCGGGCACGAGCGCGAGGCGGATGTACGGGTCGCCGGCGTCGGTGACCGCGAAGGACGCGCCCGGATAGGTGAGGATGCCCGCGCGCAACAGATGCTCGGAGTAGGCCATGCCGCCCATGCCGCCCGGGGCGCGCACCCACAGGTAGAAGCTCGCTTCGCTCGCCACCACCTCGAGCTTCGCCTCGTTCACCAGGAAGTCGTGGAGCACCTTGCGCTTCGCGGCGAACACGTGGCGGCGGGCCTCGGCGTGCTCGTCGTCGCGCCAGGCGGCGGCCGCGGCGGCGTTCACGAAGTCCTGCGGGGCGAGGCCCGGATTCGCGCGGAGCTCGCGGAGCTTCTTCATGACGGCGGCGTCGCCGGCGATCATCCCGGCGCGGTAGCCGGTCATCCCGCTGCGCTTCGAGAGGCTGAAGATGGCAAGCACGCCTTCGCGCGCGACCTGGAGAATCGAGGGCGGCGGGGTGTCGAACCAGGTGTCGACGTAACACTCGTCGGACACGAGGAGGATGTCGTGTTCCTGGCAAACTTCCCAGGTGCGACGCAGGTCGGACTCGGACATCACCGCGCCGCACGGGTTGTGCGGGGTGTTGATCCACACCATGCGGGTGCGGCGGAGCACGTCCGTCGGGAGCTCCCACACGCGCTGGATGAAGTCGCCGGAGAGCCGCTGGGGGATGGGCTCCCCGCCCGCGAGCAGGGCGCCCCGGTAGTACACCGAGTAGCCGGGGTCCGGGAACACCACGCCGCGATCGGGGGCGTCGGGGTCGATGACGAGGAGCGGCAGGTGGAACACGGCTTCCTTGCTGCCGGACGACGGGAGGATCTCGGTCGCGGGGTCGAGCGTGACGCCCAGGCGACGCTGCGCCCAGCCGGCGAAGGCCTGGCGCACCGCGGGGTCGCCCAGGACGGTCGGGTAGCGGCAGTTGTCCGGGATGGACGCGCACAGCGCGTCCCGCACGAAGGGAGGGGTGGGCTCGATGGGGTCGCCCGTGCCGAAGTCGTACACGGGGCGGCCCTCGGCGAGCAGCCGATCCCGGACACGGTCGATCGCGACGGTCGGGTAGGTGGGGAGCTGGGCGAGGCGGGGGTTCGGGCGCATCGGCGGTTCTGATAGTCCGCCGTCGGCGCACGGGGTACGCTCCGCGAATGGAATTCAACGAGGCGTTCTCGCCGGTTCGTGCGGTTGCCCACGGAGCTTCCGCGCTTCGGCGCGCCCCTTTGAGCGTGCTCGTGGGGAGCCTCTCCATGGTCTTCCTCGGCATGTGCTCCGGCGGCGGCGGCGGCGGCGACTTGTCGCAGATCGCGGAAGATCAGTCTCCCGAAGCGCTCCTTGCGGTCGCGATGGTGATGGTCGGCGTGATGGCCGTGGGCATGGTCGTGAGCTTCTTCGCGTTCCTGGCGCGCTGCTTCGTGCTTCCCGGCTGGATTCGCGTGCAGCGCCACGTGATCGAACACGGCACCGAGAACCTCGGTCTCCTCTTCACCGGCGGCGACACCATGCTGCGCATGGTGGGCTGGAGCTTCCTCGACGGGCTCATCCGGTTCGGCACGCTCGCCGTGGCGGCCATCCCCGGGGCGGTGATCGTTGCCGTCGGCTTCTCCCAGGGCTCCGAGAGCCCCCTGCTGCTCGTCGGCCTGCTGGTGATGCTGCTCTGCGCCATTCCGGTGGGCGTGTACGTTTCCCTCGGGTTGCACCTGGGGAGCTACGCGGTCACCCTCGAAGGCCTCGGCCCCATCGAGGCGCTCGACAGGAGCTGGTCCCTCGCGCGCGGCAACCGCATCACGCTCCTCCTCTTCACGTTCGTCACGGGCTTCTTTGCCGCCCTCGGCCTGCTGCTCTGCGGGGTTGGCTTCGTCGCCACGTCGGCCATCGCGAAGGTCGGCACCACCGAAGCGTTCCTGCTCGCGACGCTCCCCGAGGCGAAGGACTACGTGATTCCCCGCGAAGAGGGCCTGTAGTCGGTCAGAACACGCGCCCGACGCGCGTGGCCAGGTGGCCGGTGAGGAGGTTCGTCTGCCCGGAGATGTCGAGGGTCCACGGGCCCTCGTGCCAGCGCCAGCTCCAGCTCGCGGCCAGGGCGACATACCCGAGGCGAAACGTGGCCTTCTCCGAGAGGCGCCACGTGAAGCCGGCCTCCGCGAGGAGGAAGAGCGGGGCGAACGGCCCGGGGGTGAGCGGCGCGCCGTCGGGGAGCGCGCCGGAGGTGACGACGCCGCCGATCGGGAGCGCTATGTCCACCGTGAGCCCGTAAAAAGGAACCTCGAACGCCACGCCGCCGCCCACGAGGCTCGTGGGAACCGCGACGGTGGCGGCGTCTTCGCGGGCGCCGCGCCCGACCGCGGCCACGAAGAACGGCGCGACCCGCGCGCGCGGCGCGTCGACCACGAGCCAGCGCGCGCCCGCGAGGGCGGCCCACCCGTCGCCGGCGCCGAGCGCGGCGCGCTCCCGCACGGTTCCGGCGCCGACACCCGCGGCCACGGTGAGCGCCACGCGCGGGGAGACCGCCCACGCGGCGTCCAGCGCCGCGCCGCCGCCGGCCACCTGGAGGCCCTTCCACGTCGCGAGCCAGCCTCCGCCTACTCCGACGGCAATGCGGCCCGCTCCGCCCTCCGTGGGCGCGGCGCCGGGCCAGAAGGCCCCGCGCCGC
>CAXNIN010000062.1:0-15324 GCA_964202365.1 Myxococcota bacterium
GCACTGGGACACCGCCTTCCCCGAGGTCGCGGCGCGCGGCGGCTTCGACGTGGTGCTCGGCAACCCGCCGTTCCTCAACCAGCTCGAGCGCGACACGGTCGCGCCCCGGGCCGCCGCCGCCCTGCTGCGCGCCCGCTTCGGCGACACGCTCCGCGCCTACACCGACACCGCCGCGCTCCTCCTGCTCCAGGGCGCCCGGCTGCTCCGCCCGGGCGGGCGCCTGGGCATGGTGGCGCCCCAGTCGGTGCTCGTCGCGCAGGACGCCCGCGCGGTCCGCGACGCGCTCACGGCGCTCGCCCCGCTCACCCACGTGTGGTGGGCCGGCGCCCACGTGTTCGCGGGCGCCTCCGTGTTCGTCACGGGGCTCGCGCTCCGGCGGCCCGACAGCGCGAGGCCCGCGGAGCCCGTGGTGATTCGGCGCGCGCACGGCCCCCGCTTCGACACCCTCCCCAACGCCGATTCCGCGCTCCTCCACGCCGAAACCTGGACCCCGCTCGTCGCCGACGCCCTCGGCGCGCCCGCCCTCGCGCTCCGCCCCGCCGGCCGCCTCGGCGAAATCGCCCGCGCCACCGCCGACTTCCGCGACGAGTACTACGGGCTCCTCCCCTTCGTCGTCGACCGCCGCGACGCCGACGAGGCCCGCTTCCCCCGCCTCCTCCTCACGGGCCACATCGACCCCGCCACGAGCACCTGGGGCGAGCGCCCCGTTCGGTTCGGGCGCCGCGCGTGGGCAAACCCCCGCGTCGATCTGTCCGCCCTCGACGCCGAAGGTTCGCTGGCGGCCTGGGCGGCCGCGCGGCGCACGCCGAAGATCCTCGTCGCGACCCAGACGCGCACGATCGAGGCCGTGGCCGACCCCGCGGGCCAGTGGCTCACCACCACCCCCACCATCAGCGTGTTCCCCGCCGACGGCGCCTTCTGGCGGGTTGCCGCCGTGCTCCTCGGGCCCGTCGGCGCCGCCTGGGCGCTCGCGAACTACGGCGCCGCCGCGCTCGCCGTGGGCGCCATCAAGCTCTCCGCCGGCCAGCTCGAGAAGCTCCCGCTCCCCGCCGAGTCTACCGCCTGGGACGAAGCCGCCGCGGGGGTCGCCGCCGCCCACGCCGCCGCCGACCCCGCCGCCCGCCGCGCCCTCCTGGTCGAGGCCGCCGGGCTCTCCGTCCGCGCGTACGGGCAAGACGCGGGCCTCGTCGCGTGGTGGCGCGACCGCCTCCCGCCCGCGGCGCGGTGAGCGCCGACTAGGAGCCCGTAGCGCATAGCGGACCGAGCACGCTGAGCGCCCGCTGAGGCGCGGCTGCGCGACCGACGAGGGCGCAGGTCGAGACCTGTAACCGAGGAGGACGCGCGGCCGCGTCCAGCGGGGGCCAGCGGGCGACGGGAGCTATGCGCTACGGGCTCTTAGAGGCGCGCCACGATCACCCCCGCCGGCTGCAGGTTGCGCCACTCCACCGTGCTCGCCTGCACCTGCCCGAAGTGGGCCCGCACGCGGGCGACGAAGCTGCGCCCGCCGGGGTGCGCGAGCGCGTTGAGGCAGAGGTAGGTGACGAAGAGGCCGTCGGGGCGGAGGGCGGCGCGCACCGACCCGAGGATGCGCTCGCGGGAGAGGGCGGGGATGACACTCCACGGGAGGCTCGACACCACCGCCGCGAGCGAGTCGCGCTCCACGATGCGGAGGAGGTCTTCCGCGCCGGCGGATTGCACCGTGATGCCCGGAAACCGCGCCGCCACGAAGCGCGCGAGCGCGGGGTCCAGCTCGATTGCCGTCACCGGCCCCCGCGCCGCGGGGCTCAAGAGCCGGGTGATGGCGCCGGCCCCCGCGCCGAGCTCCACCACCGGCCCGACGGGCGCGCCCTCCACCACGCGCATCATCCGGCGCGCGAGCGCCCCGGACGTGGGAAACAACGTGGCAACGCCGAGGGGCCGCCGCGCCGCCGCCTCGATGAGCTCGACCCAGGCTCGATCCATGCCGGGATGAGTAGGCGCCGGTCGCCGGCCGCCAACACGAACTTCCGCTCGCGGGGCCCAGCGCCCAAAACGACGAAGGCCGCCCCGAGGGGCGGCCTTCGAACCGCGCCGGCGAACCGGCTCGGGGCTACCCGCCGACGGTGGCGACGAGCGGCGCGATCAGGAGCGACACGACGCTCATGACCTTGATGAGGATCGCGACGCCGGGGCCCGAGGTGTCCTTGAAGGGGTCACCGACGGTGTCGCCGATGACGGCGGCCTTGTGCGTCTCCGAGCGCTTGGGGTGACCGGGGAGGCCGCCCTTCTCGATGAACTTCTTCGCGTTGTCCCAGGCGCCGCCCGCGTTCGCCATGAAGAGCGAGAGCGAGGCGCCGACCGCGAGGGCACCGGCGAGGGTGCCGGCGAGCGCCGCCGGGCCGAGGACGAAGCCGACGACCACCGGGCCGAGAACCGCGACGAGGCCGGGGAGGATCATCTGGGAGAGCGCCGCGGTGGTGGCGATGTCCACGATGACCTTCGGCTGGGGCTCGGCCGTGCCTTCCCGGAGGCCCGGGATGGTGTCGAACTGCCGCTTGATCTCCATCACGATGGCGCCCGCCGCCTTGCCGACCGCGAGCATCGTCGAGGCGCCCACCACGAAGGGCATGACCGCGCCGACGAGGAGGCCGATGAGGATGGGGGGGCTGTCGAGGGAGAGCTCCATCGGGACGAGGCCGGCCTTCTCGCGGGCGTGCGCCACTTCGAGGCTGTACGCCGAGAAGAGGGCCATGACCGTGAGGGTGGCGGAGCCGATGGCGAAGCCCTTGCCGATGGCGGCGGTGGTGTTGCCCACCGCGTCGAGCTCGTCGGTGATCTCGCGGACGGCCGGGGGGAGGCCCGCCATCTCGGCGATGCCACCGGCGTTGTCCGAGATCGGGCCGTAGGCGTCGACCGTCATGACGATGGCGGTGCCACCGAGCATGCCGACCGCGGCGAGGGCGATGCCGTAGAGACCGAGGTCACCCATGAACGAGTTGGCGACGAACGCCACGCCCGCCACCAGGAGGAGGCACACGCCCACCGACTCCATGCCGACGGCCATGCCGCGGATGACGTTGGTGCCGGCGCCGGTCATCGCGGCTTCCGCGACGCGCTTCACCGGGGTGTAGCTGCCCGTGTAGTACTCGGTGATGAGGCCGATGGCCGCGCCGCCGATCGCACCCGCCGCGAGGGCCACCGTGACGTTCTGGCTGACACCGAAGAGCGGCAGGATCGCGGCGGTCACGCCCACGAGCACCACCGGCGGGAGCACCATCGCGGCGCGGAGCACGGTCGAAGGCGGGCTGTTGCGCATGGCGCGCGCGACGAAGATGCCGACGATGCTCACGAGGAGGCCGACCGCCGAGAGCACGATGGGGAGGCCCACCGCGATCGCGCGGGCGTCCGTCGTGTCGCCGGTGACGAGCGTGGCGATCGCGCTGTCCGGGGCGGTGAGGCCGATGGCCATCGTCGCGACGACGGCGGCCACGAGCGACTCGTAGATGTCCGCGCCCATGCCGGCCACGTCGCCGACGTTGTCGCCGACGTTGTCGGCGATCACACCCGGGTTGCGGGGGTCGTCTTCCGGGATGTTCTCGACGACCTTGCCGGCGATGTCGGCGCCAACGTCCGCCGCCTTGGTGTAGATGCCGCCGCCGATGCGCGCGAAGAGCGCGATCGAGGAGGCGCCCACGGCGAAGGCGTGGAGGTTCTCACCGAGCGTCGGGGTGCCGACGTGCACGATGTACACGGCGAACAGGCCCATGAGCGAGAGCGCGGCGACACAGAGGCCCATGACCGCGCCGCCGTCGAGGGCGGTGAGCAGCGCATTGGCCTTGCTGCCCGTGGCGGCGGCCTGGGCCGTGCGCACGTTGCCGAAGGTCGCGGCCTTCATGCCGATGAAGCCGGCGAGGAGCGACAGGAACGCGCCGAGGAGGAACCAGGCGCCCGCGAGCAGGCTGATCGCGGCGGCGAGCGCGCCGAACACGACGACCGCGTACACGCCGAGCACCTTGTACTCGCGCGCCAGGAAGGCCATCGAGCCTTCCCGGATGTACCCGGCGATCCGCTGCATGGCCTCGTTGCCTTCCGGCAGCGCCTTGACGCGGAAATAGAAGAAAGCCGCGATCGCGAGGGACAAGACCCCAGCGATGACCGGCGAGTAGATCCAGTATCCGAGAGTGCCCATCACGCGTTCCGGTGTAGGGGGCCCGAAGCAGGGTCAGGCCGAGTGGCGGGCCCTTCTTTCACGTTCCGAGCCCGAGCGCAAGCGCGCCGCGCCGATCCGGCCGACCGCCCGCCTCAATCGCTCCGCCCGAGGGGCGCGTGACTACCGGTCGGGGATGCCCACCCTCCTCGCGCTCCTCGCCTGCAACACGCCTCCTCCCCCGGAAACCCCGCGCCCGGCGACGCGACCCGAACCGCCCGCCGCCCTCGGCGACGCCCCGCCCGCGGACACCGGACAGCCCGCCGTGGCCCTGCTCCGCGTAACGGCGGAAGCACCCGTGGCAGCCGACGCCCGCGTTCGCGCCGCGCTCGACGTTGTGACCGACCCGGGCGGCTCCGGCAAAGCCGACGCCGTCGCGCTCTCCACCTCCGTGGCCATCGAGATCCGCGGGAAGTCGTCGTCTACCTTCCCGAAGCCCTCCTACACCCTCGAGCTGCAGGACAGGCTCGGCCGCGACCGCGCGTTGCCGCTCCTCGGCATGCCCCCGGAGGCCGACTGGGTGTTGCACGGGCCCTACGCCGACAAGTCGGCGCTCCGCAACGCGCTCGCCTACGCGATCGCGCGGCGGATGGGAAGGTGGGCGCCGCGGGCGCGGTTCGCCGAGCTCCGCCTGAACGGCGGGTACGAAGGGATGTATGTCGCGGTCGAGAAGCCCGAGCTCGACGCGAGCCGCGTGGACCTCCCCGAGCCGACGGCGGACGACCCGACCGGCGGCTTCCTCTTCAAGATCGAGGGCGGCACGGACGGCGGCGCGGGGTGGATTTCGGCGAGCGGCGTGGTGTACGAAGTGCACGACCCCGGCGTCGGGGAGATCACCACCGGCCAATTCGCCGCGCTCACCGCCGCGGTCGACCAGATGGAAGCGGGTGTTCTCGCGGGGGAGCCGCTGGATGTCCACCTCGACGTGCCGAGCTTCGTCGACTTCGCCGTGGTGCAGGAGCTCACCCGCAACGTCGACGGCTACCGGCGCAGCGCGTTTCTCCAGCTCCTCCCGGCCCACCTCGGCGGGAAGGTGCGCGCCGGCCCGGTGTGGGACTTCGACATCGCGTGGGGAAACGCCGCGTTCTGCGACGGCTGGAACCCGGAGGGGCTGGTGTGGGAGGCCGAGGCCGTGTGCGAGGATTGGGCGCAGATCCCGGCGTGGTGGCTGGTGGTGAACCGAACTCCCGGCTTCCAAACCGAACTCCGGTGTCGGTGGGAGGAGCTTCGGCGGGGTGTTCTGGCCGACGACGCCGTCGAAGCGCTCCTCTCCGACCTCGCCTGGACCATCCGGGAAGCGCGGGCGCGTGACGACGCGCGCTGGCACACGCTCGGCGTGGAGGTTTGGCCCAACGCCTACGTTGGGGACACGCAGTCCGAGGAAGTGGCCTATCTACGCGCGTGGACGCTGGCGCGGGCCGCGTGGCTCGACGCCTCGCTGCCCGGCACCTGCGATCGGATCGGCCCCGGCCCCCGCCCGCTCGGCATCCGGTGATTGCCGAGTTCGTGGGTGGAAAATCGACACTTCGCGACCGCCGGCAAGCGCCCGGGGAACATCCGCCCTGGACGCGCTCGTTTGGCCGGGTCAGCGCTTGTAGGTGCGGAGCCGGTCGCGGAGGGCGTCGATGACACCGTCCAGGAGGAGCACCAGGGCGTCGGCGCCCTCCTCGCCGCGCATCACGAACTTGCCGATGTCGACGTACTTCGTGGTGGTGGCGAACACGCTGTTCATCTCGTGGTTGAGCTTGATGCCGCCGAGCGCCGGCATCTTGAACAGGTTGGCGAGATCCGTGCGGTACATCGCCAGCAGATCGTCCGGGTCGGACACGAGGTTCTTGACCTCGGCGGTCACCACGAGCGACGCCTGGGAGCCCATGAGCGCCTCGGAGATCGCGGAGCCGCCGGTCATCCGGTTCAGCGTGATGTACACGTGGTGGAGGACGGGGTCCCCCACGGTGCGGAACTGCACGCGCTGCCAGTCCGAGTGGGCCGAGAAGCCGCAGGCCACGTAGCCCTGGCGCGCCATGGCGCGGACCAGCTCGCCGACCAGGATCTCGTCCTTCGACTCCCGGATCTCGGCGGCGTGCTTGAAATTCGCGAGGATCCCGAACATCAGACGCCTCCCTGCGCGGCGGTCGCGGGACGGAAGCGCCCGCGGAGGTACTTCCGGAGCACGTGCACCACGGCGTCCATGTCGGTGCCGAGGCGGGCGTAGTCGACGCGCCAGGCATCGCTCACGTAGTCGCCGGCGTTCCAGTAGAGGTCCACCTGCACGTAGGCGTAGCGGGTCTCCATGTCGCCATCGACGGTGATGGTGCCCGGCTCGGCGGTCTGGAGGAGGCCGGAGCGGTACTCAGCCTTGATCGCGTTCCAGATCACCGAGAAGTTGTCGATGAACTCCCCGTATCCGACGACCACGCTCACGAGGTGGCCCTGCACCTTGGCCGCCACGGCGCTGGGGGTGAGGTGGTTCACCTTGAAGTACACGCGCGACTTGTCGGCGAGGCGCTCGAAGCGGACGTAGTGGTTGGAGCCGTCGCTCGTGATGTCGATGAGCGCGCTGCCGCGCTCCACCATGATGGTGATGAGGGCGCCGAGGAGCACCTCGTCCACGCGGCTCGCGAAGATCGACTGGTCGAAGTGCTTCCAGATCTTCCTCACGAGCCCGGCGAACGCGGCCTCGTGGGCCTCGCCGTCGGTGCTGCTCGCGCCGATCACGGCCACGCTGTCGTCGATGGCGCCGTCCGCCGCGCCGGCGGGAGCGGCGGGCGTCGCGTCGCGCGGGGCGAGCGCGGCGAGCGTGGTCCAGGTCTCGAGGCCCTCGTGCCAGGCGCCCACGTCGCCGGAGAGGTCCCCCGCGGCGAGCCGCCGAGCTACGGCGGCCTCCTCGTGCGGGCCGTGCGGTTGGCCGTCGACGACGATCCAGATGGCGCGAGTGGACATCGACCCGCACTATCCGGGCCTCAGCCGGCCGCGCACGAATTTGACGAAGCTCCGGCTCGCGCGCATCGCGACTGCCCGATATTCTATCTCACCCGATATAGAAAATGACGCCCTACCTGTTCCTCGCCGCTCTCGCCCACGCGGACGATCCCGCCGCCGGCGCCCCGCCGCCCGCGGCCCCCGCGGCCGTTCCGGAAACGCCCACCCCAACGCCGGGAGATACGGATACGACGCCCGCCGGGCCGAGCCTCCCGGTGCTCACCTTCCAGGCCCCGGCCACCTACCCGCCGGCCGCGCTCGCCGCCGGAAAGGAGGCCGCGGTCCTCCTCGAGCTCGACGTCGACGCCACGGGAACGGTGCTCGCCGCCCGCGTGGTGGAGCCCGTGGGGGACGGCTTCGACGAGGCCGCGGTGGCCGCCGCGCGCGGCTTCCGCTTCGAGCCCGCGCGTGACGCCGACGGCAACCCCGCCGCCGCCCGCATCCAGTTCCGCTCCCGGTTCACCGTCGCGAAGGCGGCGACGGTATCGGTGGAGGGCGATCTTCGGGACGCTGTCTCCAACCTCGCGTTCCCCAACACCGAGGTGCGCTTCGTCGGGGAAGACGGCACCACCGTCTTCGCGTTCACCGACGCCGACGGACGCTTCGTCATCTCCGGCCTCGCCCCCGGCGCGTGGATGGTCGTGAGCTCCCCGCCCGGGCACCTCACCACCACCGCCGGCGTCACCGTGAAGGAAGGCGCCGTCGCGCAGATCGCGCTGCGCGCCGAACCGACCGACCCGGACGTCGCCGGCGGGGGCGCCGGCGAGACGCTCACCATCCAGGCCGAGAAGGCCTCCACCGAGGTCACCGAGCGCACGCTCTCCCAGGAAGAAGTTCGGTATCTCCCCGGTACCGGCGGAGATGTCGTGAAGGTGGTGCAGAACCTCCCCGGCGTCGCCCGCGCGCCGCTCGGCGTCGGCCAGCTCATCATCCGCGGCACGGCGCCGGAGGACTCGCTCTACTTCCTCGACGGCGCGAGCATCCCGATTGTCTTCCACTTCTCGGGCCTCTCCACCATCCTCAACGGCGATCTCGTCGCGGAAGTGGCGTACCTCCCCGGCAATTACGGCGCGCGCTACGGCCGGGCGCTCGGCGGCCTCGTCGACCTCCGCACCAAGGACGAAATCCCCGACAAATCGCGTGGATACGTCTCGCTCGACCTCTTCCAGGGCACGGCCTACGTCGAGCAGAAGGTGGGCGCCGACACCGCGCTCGAGTTCTCGCTCCGCCGCTCCTGGATCGACGCCATCCTCACCCCCGTGCTCCAGGGCTCGGGAATCGGCATCCGCGCTCCCCAATACTGGGACGCCCAGGCGCGCGTGCTCCACCAGACCCGACAGGGCGGCACGGTCGACGCCCTCTTCGTGTTCTCGGACGACGCCTTCTCCGTGGTCGGCGAAGACGGCGAGGGCGTCGCCATCGGCCTCACCACCCAATTCGCCAAGCTCCGCACCCGGTGGATCGCCCCGCTCCCGAACGGCTGGCAGAGCGAGCTCGTGGTCAACGGCGGGCCGGAAGACCAGTCCTTCGCCTTCGACGGTGATCCCGAGGCCGCCTACGAGCGCACCCTCGGCTTCGGCATCCGCGAGGAGCTCAACCGCGACATCGACGACGGCGACGGCTTCGGCATGCGCGTCGGCGTCGATTTGCAGGGCGGAAAGGACAGCTTCCTCTACAACGTCACCGCCTTCTCCCCCTACGAGAGCGCTGAGACCTGGTTCGTCGCGCCCTCCCTCTACGTCGAGCCCTCGATCCGCTTCGGCACCGTCGTGCTCACCCCCGGGCTTCGTACGGATGCGTTGGTGTACGACTTCGGCTACGGCCGCGCCACCGCCGACCCCCGGCTCGGGGCGCGCTGGGCCGTCGGCGGCTCCACCGTGCTCAAGGGGAGCGTCGGCCGCTACTCGCAGTTTCCCACCACGCGCCAGCTCGCCCCCGGCGGCGACGGCAACCTCGACCTCACCGAGGCGTGGTCGCTCCAGTCGAGCGTGGGCGTGGTCCAGCAGCTCCCGTTCTTCTTGAGCCTCGAAGCGACGGCGTTCTACAACAGCCTCTTCGACCTCGTGGTCGGCCGCGACGACCGCTTCAAGTTCTTCAGCGGCCCGCCGCCCAGCGGCCCCTTCGACGAGGGCCCGTACGCCAACGACGGCACAGGCCGCGTCTGCGGCACCGAATTCCTCTTGAAGCTCGACGCGCCCCAAACGCTCGGGCTCCTCTCCGCCACGTTCTCGCGGTCCATCCGCTACGACCGCAACGGCGATCTGAACGTCTTCACCAACGATCAGCCCTTCGTCATCAACGCGCTCGCGTCGCAACAGCTCCCCAAGAAGTGGCGCGTCGGCGTTCGCGGCCGGGTATCCGCGGGCGACGCCTACACCCCCGTCGTGAACCGCGTGTACGATATGGCCGGGCGCGGCTTCATCCCCATCTACGGCGAAACCGACAGCGTGCGGCTCCCGCCCACCTGGTCCGTCGACATCCGCATCGACAAGGAATGGACGTTCAAGAAGTGGGCGCTCACGGGCTACCTCGACCTGCAGAACGCCTTCAACGTGCAGAACCCCGAGGTCATGGCGTGGACCTACGACTACTCCGCGGAAGACCCCATCTCCGGCCTCCCCATCATCCCGGCGTTCGGCGTCCGAGGGGAGTGGTGATGCGCCGCGCCCCTCTCTTGTCGGCGTTGCTCCTCGGTGCCTGCATGGGCCCCAACGACGAGACCCTCGTGGTCGAGCTCCGCGTGATGGCGATGGTCGCCGAGCCGCCCGAGGTGGCCCCCGGCGCGATGACCACCATCACCGTGCACGTGGCCGATCCGCTCGACGAAGCCCCCGAAGTCCTGTTCTGGACCTGCGCGGACCTCGGCGACGGCTGCCTCGAAGCGTCCGAACCCGGCCTCGGCGCCACGGTGGCCGCTCCGGTGGACAACCGGATTTCCACCACGCGAATGGCGCCGCCGCCCTTCGCCGGCATCGTCGGCGACGGCACGACGGTCATCCCCGTGCCCAGCTACGCGCTCGCCTGCGCGCCCGACCTCTGCCCGCCGGTCGAGTACGCGAAGGCCGCCCCCGAGCCCGGCACCGCCGCGGCCGACGAGCTGTCCGCTTTCCTCGAAGATCCCTTCACCGGGCTGAAGGATCTCCCGCTCACCGGCACGTCCCTCGCCTTCTCGCTCTTGTCGGTCTCCACGCGCGCGGCGCCCGTCGTGAACCCCGTGGTGACCGCCGCGAGCGAAGATCCCGTCACCGTCGCGCCCGGCGGGTCGGTGGACCTCACGTTCAACGTCACCAGCGACGACGTCACCACGGCCTACGGCTACACCACGGCCGGCGGCTTCGACGCCACGGAGTACGCGGTCGAGGACGGCGCGGTCACGCTCACGTGGTTCGGCTCGGAAGAGGCCGCCGACGCCACGATCTGGGTGGTGGTCAACGGGGAGGAAGGCGGGAGCGCCGTCTGGACGGCCGCGGCAACGGTCGAGTAGCGGCCGCGGCAGGGGGAGCCCAGCGGGCGGCGGCCTCCCGGCGGGGCAGGCGCGCCGAAAGCCAGGGCCAACCGCTGTTCCCCGTGGCTCGCGACGCTCCCCGCTCACCGGGAGGCCCGCGCCCCCTTTCGGCGCTAGAAGCTCGGCGTGACCCCGAGCTCCGTCAGGAGCGCGTCGGCGTTGGTGACCGCGTCGAGGTAGAACAGGACGTAGCGGATGTCGACGTGGATGGTGCGCGCCTTCTCGGCGTCGAACATCCAGTCGCTCGCGATACCCTCGTAGTTGCCGTCGAACGCGAGGCCCACGAGGCGGCCCTCGGCGTCGAGCGTGGGCGAGCCGCTGTTGCCGCCCGTGATGTCGAGGTCGGACAGGTAGTTGACCGGCACGCTGCCGAGCGCGCTGTCCACGTACGGGCCGAACTTCCCCGCCGCGACCGCGGACAGGAGCCCGGTGGGCGCGTCGAACGGCGCGGGGCCGGCCTTCGCGGCGAGGCCGCCGAGCGTGGTCTGCGGGAGGTAGCGCACGGCGTCGGCGCCGTCGTAGCCCTGCACCGTGCCGAACGTGACGCGGAGGGTGCCGTTGGCGTCGGGGTAGGTGCGGGCGGGGTCGAACGCCTGGAGCGCGCGCGCGTACATCGGGCGGAGGCGGGCGAGAGCGCCGCTGTCCTCCTTGCCGGCGATGCGCTGGGCCTCGCGGTACGGGAAGAGCGCCACGGCGAGCGAGAGGACGCCGTCCTTGTTCGCCTCGATGTCGGCGCGCTTCGCGGTGAAGAGCGCCTCGCGCTCCGCGACCGTGTCGAGCGCGAGATCGGCGAAGATCCGGGCCACGGCGCGGTCGGCCACCTCTTCGGGGGTGCCGGCGCCGAGCCACGCCATGAGCTCGGGCACCTGCTGATCCGTCGGGAGGGAGGCGGCTTCCACGAGGAGCGCGCGGAGGTAGCGGCGCTCGGCCTCGAGGTGCAGGCTCTTCTGGAGCGCGGCGAGGCGGGCCTTCACGCGCGGAAGGTCTCGCTCCTGAAAGCCGATCTCGCGCTTGGCGTCGGGCTTCGCGCGCTCGATGGAGACGCGGTGGAGGGTGAACGCCGCCGAGAGGAGATCGGCGCGCCCGAGCCAGCCCATGACCTCGTCGCGCCGGTAGGTGGCGTCGCGACGCGTGATCACATTGTCGAGCTCGGCGAGCGGGCCGGCGTAGAGCGCGGCGCGGGCGGGGTCGGCCTTGATCCAGGCGGCGAGGGCCTCGTCGCGGGCCTTGGCCTTCGCGACCACGCCGGCGCGCTGAAAGCCGACGAGGGCCCCCTTGCGGTTGAAGAGGCCGTTGGAGAGGTAGCCCTTGCCCACGTTCAGGAGCGGCGCGGCCGTGGGATCGGCGGCGATCACCGAATCGTACAGGCCGATCACCCACTGAAGCCGCGAGATGGCGACCGGCATCCGCACCGTCGCCTCGCGGGCGAGCTCGGCGGAGGTCCACCAGCGCTCGGTGCTGCCGGGGTACCCGGTGACCATCACGAACTCGCCGGGGCCGACGCCGGTGGGGTCGACCGGGAGCACGTGGCCCGGCGTGTAGGGCACGTTGTCTGGCGAATAGTCGGCGGGCTTGCCGTCCTTGCCCACGTAGGCGCGGAGGAAGCCGAAGTCGCCCGCGTGCCGGGGCCAGTGCCAGTTGTCGATGTCGCCGCCGTAGCTGCCGACCGACTCGGGCGGGGCCATCACCACCCGCACGTCCTTGAGCTCGGCCTGCGTGATGAGCTGGTAGCGGAGGCCCTCGTAGAACGACGCGACGCGGCAGCGGCGGCCCGGGGTGGCCGCCTCGCAGTCGGCCACGAGCTTCTTGGTGCGCTCCTCGATCTTCGCGTTGCGCGCCAGGTCGTCGAGCTTCGGGGACAGACCGCCGAGCACCTTGGCGGTGACGTCGTCCGTGCGCTCGGTGATGGTGATGCGCTTGGCGGGTCCCGCACTCCGCTCTTCCGCGCGGGTGGCCGCGTAGAAGCCACTGACGACGAGGTCTTCGCCTTCCTTCTGCGCCTGCTGGAGGTCCCCGACGATGCAGTGGTGGTTGGTGACGAGGAGGCCGTCCTTCGAGACGAAGGAAGCGGTGCATCCGCCGGTGCTCACCACCGCGGCGAGCGGTGACGCGTCGAGGCGGCCCAACACGGCGGGGTCGCCGGGGAAGCCCGCGGCGCGGAGAGGTGCGGCGAGGGCCGGGAGCTGCGAGGGCTCCCACATGCCTTCGACGGCGAAGGCGGGAGCGAGGAGGGAGAGCAGGAACATGCGCGCCGGGTAACGCGACGGGGCCCGGACGCGCGAGCGGCGCCGGGCGTGTTCGACGGACGGCTTGCGGGTGGGGGCCTCCTCGTGGCGGCCTGCGGCCATGCATCCCGCGCTCTGACTGAACCGCCTGCCCGTCGTGTACGGGCGCACCGAACCCGCGACGTAGCGCTTTCGGACTCCCTGGCGGCGCACGGCGCCCGCCCCTGGAGTCCCCATGCCCCTCGCCTCCGCCGAAGTCCTCTCGACCCTCGCGACCGTGATTGAGAACGTGATCGCGCCCCACGCCGCGAGCGTGGATGAATCCGGACGCTACCCCGCCGAGTCCGTGGCCGCCCTCGCGGCGTCCGGGCTCCTGGGCCTCGTGTCGTCCACCGAGCTCGGCGGGGCCGCGTGACGCGGCGCAGCAAGATCCTTGTCGCACCGCAGCACGTGCGATACCCGTCCGGCTCCCGCGGAGCTCTCGGTGTCTTCTCCCACCTCCCCCGTCGCCGCGCCCCCGCCGGGCGAAGGCGCCGCCCCCCCCGCGGGCGTTACCGCGGCCGGTGTGCGCGGCCTCGGGCTGCTGCTGCTCGTCTACATCTTCAACTTCCTCGACCGCAACCTCATCCTGATGCAGTTCGGGGCGTTGAAGAAGGAGTTCGGCCTCTCCGACACCGAGCTCGCGCTCCTCGGCACCACGTCCTTCGTGCTCTTCTACACGCTCCTCGGTGTGCCCTTCGGCCGCCTCGCGGACCGCGTGCCGCGCACGAAGATGATCGCCGCCGGCCTCTTCACGTGGAGCCTCTTCTCGGGCCTCACGGGCTTCGCGGAGAGCTTCTGGGCGCTCTTCTTCTGCCGCGTGATGGTGGGCGTGGGCGAAGCCACGCTCGGCCCCGCCGCGCTCTCGCTCCTCGCGGACTGGTTCCCGCCCAACCGCCGGGCCACCGTGCAGTCCATCTACAGCGCGGGCGTGCCGCTTGGCGCCTCGGCGGCCTTCTTCCTCGGCGGCTGGGTGGGCCAGGAGTGGGGCTGGCGCACCGCGTTCTACGTCCTCGGGTTCCCCGGCGTCGTCCTCGCGGTGTTCGTGGCGCTCCTCCCCGAGCCCGCCCGAAAGACGCAAGCGACCGCCGCCGGCTCCGCTCCCGGCGCCTGGAAGGCGCTCCTGCGCGCGCCCGGCTTCGGCTGGCACCTCGCCGGGTACGCGGCGTTCGCGGCGGCGAGCTACAGCCTCTCCATCTGGGTGCCGAAGCTGCTCGAGCTCGGCTTCGCCGTCCCGAAGACGCAGGTGGGCCTGCTCGCCGGCGTTGGCAGCCTCGTGAGCGGCGGCCTCGCCACCACGTTCGGCGGCTGGGCGGCCGACAAGCTCCACGCGCGGCACCCGGGGGGGCGCATGCGCTTCTCCGCGCTCTGCGCGCTCGCCTGCGCGCCCCTGTGGCTGCTCCTGCTGCACGGCGGCAGCCTCGGCGTGATGTTCACCGCCTACGTGCTCCTGCTCGGCCTGGGCCTCGCGTGGCTCGGCCCCGCCGCCGCCGACATGACCGGCATCGCCGCCCCCGAACAGCGCGGCCTCGCCGTGGGCATCTACCTCTTCGTGGTGAACCTCGTCGGGTACGGCATCGCGCCGCCCCTCACCGGGCTGCTCGCGGACTCCCTCGGCGGCGCCGCGGTGCCCATGGCCGCGCGCGACGCGCTCCTCGCCGCGCCGGTGTGCTGCATCGCGGCGGCGGCGCTCTTGTGGCGCGGCAGCACGCGCATCGGGGTCGCCCGCGGCTGATCGGCGCCCACGACTCCTCGCCCTCGGGCGCGCGGCACACAAGAATCGCTTGACGCGTTCTTGACCAGCGGGCACCCTTCGGCCGTGAACCACCTCCTCGCGCCCGCGCTCGCGAACCTCTCTTTGGACCCCTCCGTGGGCTTCGCCGCGTCGGCGCACGTCGCGTCGGTGGCGACGGTCGGCCCCTGGGCGTGCGCGGCGGTGCTCGGCCTCTGGGTGGCGGGCGTGGCCGTGGCGATGGGGCGCGCGCGGCGCACCGGCGACTACCGGGCGTAGCCAACGGCGGCACGGCTTGCCGTCGCCCCCCTCGCCGCCGGGAGGCCCGCGCCCCTACTTGAGCGCCTTGAACCCGAACTCGCGCGAGAGCCGGCGCTCGGCGGCGCGGCGACCCTCGGCTTCCTCGATGAGGGCCGCGAGCAGCTCCGTGTACGTGAGCGACGGCGTGGACGCCGACCACAGGTAGTGCGCCACCGAGCCCGGCAACGTGTTGATCTCGTTGAAGTAGAGCTCGCCCTTGGCGCCGTCGAGGATGAAGTCGATGCGGGAAACGCCCTGGGCGCCCAGCGCTTCGTACACGGTGGCGGCGTGGGCGCGGGCGGCTTCCTTGAAAGCGGCGGGCAGCTCGGGGGGGTCCGTCACGCGGGCCATGGTG
>CAXNIN010000063.1:0-15279 GCA_964202365.1 Myxococcota bacterium
CGAGCTTCGACGTCCCCGTCCAGATCGCGGCCGACGAGTTCCTCAAGGACTTCCCGGCGCAGTCCTACACCTTCCCGCTGCCGCTCATCGACCCCGGCATCGACGCCGGCGACTTTGGAACGATCCCGCCGGGCACCCTCGCCAACCTCGAAGTGCCCATCGGAAACGTCGGCAACCTCGGCGTCTACGGCGACGCGAGCATCGAGGGCGACGGCGAATTCACCGTCTTCCCCACCCAGTTCAACGCCAACCCCGGCACCACCGACGGCCTCGTGGTGACCTTCGCGCCCACGGCGGAGGGCGCCCAGACCGCCACCCTCGTGCTCACCAGCAACGACCCGGGCTACCCCACGCTCTCCATCCCGCTCACCGGCAACGCCGACGACGGCGACAACGGAGATGCGGACGGCGGCGACGACCTCGGCAGCGACGGCGACGTGGCCTCCAAGGAGGTCGACGGGTGCGGGTGCGACACGACGCCGGGAGGGATGCCGGCGTTCGCTGCGGTGGCCGCGCTCGCGCTCCTCGCGCGGCGGCGCCGGGCGTGATCCACGCGCCGACGCTCCCGTTGAGCGTCGGGGCCGCGGCCTCGCGCATGGGGTCCGCCCACGTCGAGAACGAGGACCGCTTCCGCATCCTCGACGTGTCGCACCTCGGCGTGGCGGCGCTCCGCAAGGGCAGCCTCTACGCGGTGTGTGACGGCGTGAGCACCGTCCCCCGCGGCCGCTACGCCGCCGACCTCATGTGCGCGCGCATCGAAGGCTTCTTCGATCGCTACCAGGCGCCGCGCGCCGAGTCGCTCGTGCAGCTCGTGAGCGAGACCGACTGGGAGCTCCGGGCGTATGGGCGCGGCCAGGCGGCGTGCACCCTGTCGATGCTCTGGCTCGGCTACGGGACCGCCACGGTGCTGCACGTGGGCGATTCGCAGGTGTACCGCGTGCGCCACGGCATGGCCGAGCGCATCACGCGCAGCCACCGCGGCGGGCGCGCGCTCGGCGCCTACGTGGGCATGGGGCCGTCGGTGGCGGACGTGCTCCAGCTCTGGCAGGAGCCGCTGTTCGTGGGCGACCTCTTCCTGCTCGTCACCGACGGCGTGACGGAAGTGGTGGCCGTGGACGACCTGCTCGACACCTGGTGGGCCTTCGGCGGCTCCCCCCAGCGCGCGGCGGGCGCCATCATCGGCGAAGTGGAGGAGCGCGGCGGAAAGGACGACGCCACCGCGCTCGTCGTCGACGTCCTCGCGCTCGAGGCCGACCCCGACGAGGAGTCCACCTTCCACGGGCGCACCGATTTCAGCGGGCCGGGGTAGCGGACGGCGCACGCGCGAGCGGCCGCCCGCCTCGGGTTTCACGCAGTCCGCGCGACGGCACTGGAAAGATCGTCCAACCTGGTGTAGAGGGCGCCGACCATGCGCCGGGCCCCCGCCCGGTGCCCTCCCGGCAGCCCCCATGTTCGCCCTCCTCGCCCTCGCGCACGCCGAGGATCTCTACGTCTCCTCCAACGAGCGAGGCGCGGCCATCCTGCTCAACGGTGTGGACACGGGCTACACCACCCCCGCGACCATCCCCGGCGTGAAGCCCGGCCGGACCCTCGTGACGGTGGAAGGCGGCTGCGCCCGCGGCGAGACGCTCATCGACGTGCTCCCGGGCCTCACCACCCGCGCGAGCATCGTCGCCACCGAGCAGCTCGGCACCCTCTCGCTCGTGCCGGTGCCCGCCAACGCGCGCCTCGAGCTCGACAGCGCGCCCTTCCTCGGGTCGCCCGGCGTGCCCCTCGCCGTGAGCTGTGGCGAGCACACCGTGCGCGCGGCGCTCGAGGGCTACGTCACCGCCGTGGTCACGGTGGACGTGGGCATGGGGCAGGACCTCTCGGTGCCGCTGGCGCTCCAGAAGCTCGGCATCGGCACGCTCGAGCTCTCGGTTTCGCCCCGGTCGGCCACCCTCTACCTGGACGGCAAGCCCGTCGGGTCGGACGCCGTCACGCTCCCATCGGTGTACCAGGGCGTCCACACCGTCTCCGCCGAGCTCGACGGCTACCAGTCCGCCCGCAAGCAGGTGGCGGTGGAAGACGGCGGCACGCAGGCGTGGCACTTCGAGCTCGCCCGCGCCTCGCAGAAGAAGGCCACGAGCACGGTGACGCTGCTCGGCGGCACGCCCGAGCCCGCCGGTACGGCCGGAAAGGGCGAAGGCGCCACGCCCGCCCGCAAGGCCGACCCCGCCGAGGACACCCGCGCCGCGAAGCGCGAGGCGGCGGCGCGCGCCGAGGCGGAAGCCGAGCGCGAAGCCGCCGAGCGGGATGCCGAGGCCAAGCGCGAAGCGGCCGAGCGGGAGGCCGAGGAGAAGGCCGAAGCCGACCGCGCGGCAAAGGCGGAGCGCACCGCGAAGGCCGCGCGCGAAGCGGTCGAAGCCAAGGCCGAGCGCGAAGCGGAGAGCGAGCGCGAAGCCGAGGCCCGCGCGGAGGAGGAAGCCGAACGCGAGGCGGCGGCCCTGGCCGAAGCGGAGGCCGCGGCGCTCGTGGACGCCGAGGCCGAGCGCGAGGCCGAGCGCGAAGCGGCGGAGACCGCGGCCCGCGAGGCCGCGTCGATCGAGCGCGCCGAACGCCGCGAGGCCGAGCGGCGCGAGGCCGCCCGAAAGGAGGCTGCGAAGGCCGACATCCGCGTTGTCACCACGAAGAAGACCACCGAGAAGGCCACGAGCGAAGCCCGCATCACCCGCGACGGCCCGCCCGTGGGCAAGACCATCGGCGGGGTGTCCCTGCTCGCCGCGGGCGTCGCATCCGGCGTGTTCGGCGCCGTCGCCTACGACGGCGCATACCAGGCGTACGAGGCCTACTCCACCAAGGTGAACGGCGCCGGCGCAGACAAGCAGCAGCAGCGCCTCGCCGAGGGTTACTACGACGATACCGTCGTGCCTCGGCAGAACCTCTTCTATGGTAGCGCGGTCGCCGCGGGGCTCTTCCTGGCCGGCGGCGTCGTCGTCCTCGTCATCGACGAGCGCGCACCCGCCCTCGTGCCCGCGCCCGGGGGCGGGATGCTCCTCTGGAGCGGCAAGTTCTGATGCTCACCTCGCTCCTGCTCCTCGCGTCCACCGCCTTCGCGGAAGACGACTACCGCTCGCTCCTCTCCCAGGCGAAGACCTCGCTCCTCGCCGGCGAATACCGCGACGCGCGCGACCTGCTCGTCAAGGCCGAGGAGGTCGCGCCCACCGCCGACACCCTCCTCACCACCACCGATCTGACCCGCCTCTACTTCTACCGCGGCGTGCTCTTCTGGCGCGCGAGCCCGGAATCCGCGGCGCTCGAGGCGTGGAAGCAGGCGCTCACCATCAATCCCTCGTTCGTGCCCGAAGCCGACCTCCTCGGCGACGCCTCCGAGCGCGACACCTTCCTGGCCCTCGCCGACGAGGTGCGCGCCGCCGGCGACGTGGGGCTCGACCTCCCCGAAGACCCGGGCGAGGCCATCATCTACGTCGACGGCAAGGCCGTCGGCGACGACGACACCGTGCTCGCCGGCATGCACTTCATCCAGGTGAAGTGCGAGGACGGCGACTTCGCCGCCGCCTGGTACACCTACGGCGCGGCGCCCTCGAACTACCTCACCATCTGCGACGGCGGCATGTACAAGGGCGCGCGCGCGTCGTCTTCCGCGTCGAAGAGCGGGTCGTCGTCGAAGTCGTCGTCGAAGTCGTCCACCAAGAGCGGCGGCGGCGGCAAGGACAAGGGCGACGCGAAGGGCCTCGGCGGCAAGGACATCGCGGGCATCGCGCTCATCGCCGCGGGCGCGGTCGGCGCGGGCGCGACCGTGTTCCTCTACGATCAGGCCGCCATCGCGTCGGAAGCCTACGAGCAGCGCGACGCCGCGGCCGACCAGAACCCGGGCCTCCGCGAATCGTCCGACGCCTACTACGACGACGTCCTCCTCCCCCGCTACCTCCGCACATACGCCGTGGGCGGCGCGAGCGGCGCGTTCCTCGCGGGCGGCATCGTGCTCGTGCTCGTGGGCGCCGAAGGCCCCATGGCGGCCCCCCTCCCCGGCGGAGGCGGCGTCCTCACGTGGTCGGGTCGCTTCTGACGTTCGCGGGCGCGTGCTCCGGCGCGCCCCCGGCGAAGCAGCCCCCCGCCGTGGTCGCGCCGGCAGAGGTGCCCGCCCCCGCCCGCGCCCCCGCCGCGCCCGCCCCCGTCGCCGCCAGCGGGTCCGCCGCGCCCAGCTCGGGCGGCACCCTCGTGGGCTTGTGCGAGGCGAGCGCGCTCCTGCCGTGGCAAGGCGGCTGGCTCGTGGGCGACAACGAGGACAAACGCGCGCTCCACGGCTTCGGCCCGGACTTCACGCCCCTCGGCGCCGTGCCGCTCCCCACCGAAGTGGACGACATCGAGGCCGTGACCGCGGGCCCCGGCGGCTACTGGGTTGTCGGGTCCCACAGCACGAACAAGGACGGCGAGCCGCGTCCGGCCCGCGCGCGCATCCTCGCCCCGGACGGCCGCCTCGTTCCGCTCGCGCTCGAGGCCTGCCCGCGCTGCGAAGCCGCGCGCACCACCGCTCCCGACGCCGGCGGCTTCAACATCGAAGGCGCCGCCTTTGTAGACGGCGCCCTCTGGCTCGGCCTGCGCGGCCCCCTCTCCGAGAGCGGCGCCGCCTTGCTCCTCGCGGTCGACGCCACCGGCCGCGTCACCCGCACCGTCGAGCTCCCCCTCGGCGGCCACGGCGTGCGCGACCTGCTCGCGGTGCCCGGCGGGCTCCTCGTGGTGGGCGGCCCCGTGGCCGACGGCACCACCAACCACGCCCTCTGGCGAATCGGCGCCCCCGGCGACGCGCCCGAGCGCCTCGCGGTCGATCTCCCGGCTTCCACCGAGGGAATCAGCCTCGATCCCGCCGATTCCACGCGCCTCGTGTACGTCACCGACGGCGACGGCAAGCCCGGCAAGCCGTGCAAGGACGCCTCCACGTGGGGCGCGCTTTCCCTCCCCGCCGCGACCGCCGACCCCGGCGCCGCCCCCAAGGACGCCCCGTGAGCACCCGCAGCCGCTTCCAGTCCACCCGCGAAGCCGTGTTCCAGTGGGCCGCCCGCGCCGACGGCAACACGCTCCGCGCCGGCGTCGACCGTTTCCTCGGCGCCCTCCCCCGCGACGCCGAAACCGTCGGCAACGCCATCGCGTTCGCCCTCCAGGCCCCCGACGCCGAAGGCCGCGCCCCGTGGGAGCGCTACGCCGCCGCCCACCCGTCGCTCCCGCGCGTGCAACGCGACGCGCTCGCGGCCTGGGCCAAGGGCCGCTTCGGGCTCTTCGAGGTGCGCGGCGTGAAGCGCGGCGTGGGCTTCACGCTCCGCGACATCGTGGCCGACCGCGTGTTCGACGTGCGCGAGAAGGCCGCGACAGACCAGTTGGCCGAGGGCGACTGGCTCTTCGCCATGATCGTCCCGAACGAAGGCGCGCTCGAGCTCGAAGGCACCCTCGGCCTGCTCGTGGAGCACGCCCGTGAGCCGGTGCTGGCCGCGGTGCTCGCCGCGTACGACGGCGCCCGCGACGTGGATGCCGCCGTGTCCCGCCGCGCGATGTGGCCGCTCGTGGAAGCGACACACGCCGCGATGTTGGCGGCGGACGAAGGCGAGGGCGAAGGCGACGAAGAGTAGCGGTCGCGGGCCTCCCGGCGGCGGCGGGACCGTCGCGAGCCGGGACGGGGGCGGCGGGTGGACCTGGCTTGCGACGCTCGCGCCACGACGGGAGGGGGAACCGCTCGGCCCCCTCCCCCGGCCCGCTACCGATGTGTCAGAGCGACCGCGGATCGACGAGCGTGCCCGCGACCGCGCTCGCCGCGGCCACCGCCGGGCTCACGAGGTACACCGGGCCTGGAGCGCCCATGCGACGGTCGAAGTTGCGGTTGGTGGTGCTCGCCGTGGTCTCGCCGGGGAGCGGGATGCCGGGGCCGTTGCCGATACACGAGCCGCACCCCGCGGGCGACACCACCGCGCCGAGGTCGCGGAAGAGCGCGAGGAGGCCCTCTTCTTCGGCGGCGGCGGCCACGTCGTGGGAGGAAGGCGTGACGGTGACACGCACGCCGTCGGCGATCGTCTTGCCGCGGAGCACGTCGGCGGCGGCGCGCAAGTCGGCGAGGGAGCCGCCCGTGCAGCTCGCGATGACGACGTTGTGGATGGGCGTTCCGGCCACTTCGTCGAGCGGGAGGCGGTTGCGGGAGTCGCCCGGGGTGGCGACGGTGAGCGGCACGTCGGCGAGGTCGATCTCGAGCACGCGCTCGTAGGTGGCGCCTTCGTCCGGGTGCACGAGCTGGTCGGTGACGTCGACCCCGCGGCGGTTGCGGAGGAAGTCCACGATGGGCGTGCACGGGGCGACCACGCCGGTCATCAGGCCGCCCTCGACGGTCATGTTCGTGAGCACGGAGAGCTCGTCGACGTTCCACTGATCGAGGCCTTCGCCGCCGAACTCGATGACACATGTATCGGTCGGGCTCGCGCGCCAGTGCTCCTCGCGGAAGTAGGGGTCGCCGATGAGGTGGAGGATGAGATCCTTCGGGGAGAGGCCGCCTTCGGCCTTGCCGCTGACGTTCACGCGCACCACCTTCGGCACGGTGACGGGGATTAGCCCGGTGCGGAAGGCGAACGCCATGGCCGTGGAGCCCACGCCGAACGCGAAGGCGTTGAGCACGCCGGCGGTGGGCGTGTGGGAGTCGGTGAGGACGACGATGGTGCCAGGGAGCGCGTAGTCTTCGACCACGAGGCGGTGACACACGCCCGGCTTGTAGGCGCGGCCGGGGCCGTGCACGCGGATGCCGTAGAGGTCGCACGCCTCGACCATCTCGCGGGTGAGCTCCTTGGCGGAGGCGAGGCGAGCCTTCTTGACGTTCTGGGGCACGCTCGGCTCGTCGATGAGCACGAAGTGGTCTTCGAAGGCGGCGATGAGGTCGGGGTCCGTCATCGGGGCGTCGCCGAACGCTTCCTTGTAGAGCGCCACCACCATGCCGGCCGTATACTCGTGCACGCCGCGGAAGCCGGCGCGGCAGAGCACCTGATCGCCGGGCTTCACGTCGGCGACACCGGTGGTCTCCGCGCTGGTCCACACCTTGTTGGCGATGATCTTCTCGACCGCGTTGAGCGGGCGCGCGGCGGGCCGGGTGTCGTAGGTGGGGGTGGTGGTGCCCGCGAGGAGGCCCTTGCCGTATTCGAGCAGGCCGCCCGACTCGGCGACGGCGCGGAAGAAGTCGGGGAGCGCGGAGAAGAAGCCGCGAACGTCAACGTCTTCGCCCGCGTGGAGGCGCGCAAGCACGTTGAAGTCGGTGGTGAACGGCATGCCGCCGTACACCATGTTCTCCTGGAAGATCCGCTGGAAGCTCTTGGCCACCACGAGCTCGATGCCCGCGCCCTGGTGCGCCACCACCGCCACCTCTCGGCTCGACCCGCTGCCGTAAGCGTCGCCGCCCACGATCACCTGGAAGCCGCCGTCCTTGATCGTGTCCTTCTCCACGACCTCCTTGAACTTCTCCAGGAACCAGGGCCCCAGGATGTCGCCGGTGTACCCGAGGGTGCACGCGGCGCCGCTGATCATGAGGTCGGTGTTGACGCCGTAGTGAAGCGTCGCCGCGGCGAGGTCGAGATTGGCCCCCGCGAGCTGGCGGCGGAGGAGCTCGGCGTCGTCGGTCAGGAAGAGGATGCGGCCGGTGAGCTTCATGCGCGCCAAGGTAGGACGGGGGGGAGGGGCGCGCAACCGTTGGCGGCGTCCCGTTTGGTCCGGGCTGCACGGAACCTGCACGAATCGCGCGTGGAACCGCCACGTCCGCGCCCCGGACACGCCGCACCCGCGGCCTACGGTTGGAGCGTCTCGACGAGGCTCCGATGTCCACGCTCTCCGCCACCCTCCCTTCCGCGCTCCCCACCCTCGACACCCCGGCCGCGGCCGCCGCCACCCCCGCGGAGCCCGCGCTCCCCTCCCCGGTCGTCTTCGCCCGTTCGCTCGTCGGCTACGGCCTCCTCGGCGCCGTCGCCGCGCTCGGCGGGGACGCCGCGCAGGCCGCGCAGGCCGCCCCGGTGGGCCTCGTGTCGGCCGCCGGCGCGCTCGTGCTCACCGTCCCGGCGCTCCTGGTCGCCCACCCGTTCCTCGCGCTCCGCGCGTCGCCGCAGGCCCTCGTCGCCGCCATCGCGCGGCCGTTCGCCCGTGTCGGCGACCTCGCGCTCGGGCTCGTGCCGGTGCTCCTCCTCTTCCGCGCCACCAGCGGCCTCGCGCCGCTTCTCCTGTGCGTCTTCCTGCTCGGGCTCGCCGCGCTCGGCTTCTCCCTCGCCGTGCGGCACCTCGTGGCCGCGGAGCGCTCCGCCAACCCCCAGGTGTGGGCCGTCGGAAAAATGGCGTTGCTGGCCTGGGCCTGGTCGGCGCTGGCCGCGTTGATCGGCGCGCGCCTCGGCGTGAGCGTGCTCTTCGGGGCGTAAGCCGCCTCGACACATCTCGTTGTATCGACACATCTCGTTCGTATCGACACATCTCACGCGTATCGACACACCTCCCTCGTATCGACACATCCGCCCCCGGAGTCCCCATGTCCCGCCCCTCCCTCCTCACGCTCACCAGCCAGGTGCTCCGCGACCCCATCGCCGTTGTGGACGCCCACGACACCACCGCCGACCTCGGGTGGCTCGCCCCGCGCCTGCTCGGCATCAGCGGGGTGGGCGCCGCGCTCTTCGGCGCCGCGGTCGGCAGCTACCGCGGCGGCGAGCAGGTGCTCTACGCCGCCATCAAGCTCCCGTTGCTCCTCTGGATTCCGCCGCTCTTCGCGCTCCCCGCCATCCACGCCGCGTGGCGGGCGTGCGAGGTGGAGGTGCCCTACCGGCGGCTCGCGCTCGCGGCGCTCGCCGGGATGGCCCGCGCCGGGGTGCTCGCCTCGGCCTTCGCGCCCGTGTTGTGGCTCCCCTACTCGGTGGAAGCCGACTACCACGCGAGCGTCCTGCTCTTCGCGGGAATGCTGCTCCTCGCGGGGCTGCCGGGGCTCACCGCCATCGCGCGGGCCATCCCCGCGGGCGGGCACCGTCGGTGGATGGCGGCGAGCGGCTCGCTCCTGCTCGTGGGGGTCCTGCTCGCGCAAACGGGGTGGCTGCTCCGCCCGTTCGTGGCGCGCCCGACCACGGCGGTGGCGCTGTTCCGCCCTGTCGAAGGGGACATCTTCGCGAGCCTCGGCTACACCGCCGCGGCGTCGCTCGGGCTCTACGGCGACTGGGAGGCCGAACGCGCGGGCCTCCTGTCGCGGGAGCGTGCGGAGTGAACGCGAGCTACGCGACCCTCGTGCTCGTGGCCGCGTGGGTGGCGATCGGCGGGCTCACGGCGGCCGCGCTCGCGCGGCGGGGCCAGCCTCCGGAGACGTACCTGAGCGCCCTCGTGGCGTGGCCCGTTCTCCTCCCGCTCCTCGGCGAAGCCGCGGCGACGGCGGCCGGCCCCTTCGCGACACGTATCGATACATGTTTCCAGGCGCTCCGCGCGGCGCTCACCGATCCAGGCGCTGCTGGCGTCGTGAGCGCGGAAGAGCTCACGCTGCTCAAGGCGTCGCTTCGGCGTGCCGATGCGCGCATCGCGATGGTGGACCGCCTCCTCGCGGAAGACGCGCTCCGCGCCGATCCGCTCGCGCTCCAGCACGAGCGCGCGCGCGGCTTCGCGGTGGACGAGGTGGAGGCGGTGTTGCGCGGGGTGGTCCAGCTCCGCGTGCAGGTGGGGCTGCTCGCGCTCGCGGGCGACACCGTGCCGGTGCGTCGGCGGCTCGGCGAGCTGACCGCGCGGGTCCGCGCCGTCGAGGAGCTGAGCCTTGCGTGACCCCGGCGGGCGCGAGGGGGAGCCGCCCGGTGCTACGCTCCCCCACGCCATGTCCACCATCCTCGTCGTCGACGACGATCCCAACCTCCGTGAAGTCGTCCGCTACGCGCTCGCCCGCCAGGGGCACATCGTGCGGGAGGCGCAGAACGGCGCCGAAGCGCTCCGGATGCTCGCGCAGGCGCCGGTCGACCTCGTCGTGCTCGACGTGGTGATGCCCGAGCTCGACGGCATCGACACATGCCGCGAGCTGCGAAAGACGAGCCGCGTCCCCGTCGTCTTCCTCTCGTCGCGCGACGAAGAGCTCGACCGCGTGCTCGGCCTCGAGATCGGCGCCGACGACTACCTCACCAAGCCGTTCTCCCCGCGCGAGCTCGTCGCCCGCGTCAAGGCGGTGCTCCGCCGCGCCACGCCCGACCCCGTGGCCGACAAACCCCGCGCGGTCACCGTCGGCACGCTCAAGCTCGACCTCGACGAGCACCGCGCGTGGGCCGGCGCCGCCGAGGTGGTGCTCACCGTCACCGAGTTCAGCCTCCTGCGCGTGCTCATGGGGCGGCCGGGCAAGGTGTACACGCGCGACGAGCTCGTGGAGCACGCCTACGGCGACCACCATCACGTGTCCGAGCGCACGCTCGACTCCCACGTGCGTCGCATCCGCCAGAAGTTCCGCGACATCGGGCTCGACCCCGTGGAGACGGTGCACGGCCTCGGCTACCGCCTCCGCCCGAGCTGAGCGTGGCGTCGCCGCCCCTCCGCGAGCTCGTCCTCTCGCTCCGCACCTGGCTCGTGCTCTCCCACCTCGTCGTCTTCACCCTCCCCGTGATCGCCCTCGTCGGGACGGGCGCGCTCGCGACGGACCTCCGCGCCCAGACCCGCGACGACCTCGAACACCAGGCCGCCATCCTCGCGCTTCACGTGGAGTCACGCCTCGCGGACGGCGCCGGCCTCGCCTCGCTCGATCTCGACCCCCTGCTCGAGCGCGCCAAGGCCGCCACGCTCGCCGGGTTTCGTATCACCGACACATCCGGCGTCGTCGTCGCGAGCAGCGGCGGCGTGAAGGGCGAGGACATCTCCGGCGATCCCGAGGTTGCGACGGCGCTCGCCGGGGCCACGGGCACCGCCGTCAAGGCGCGCGAGAAGGCCATGGCGCCCACACGCACGTCCCTCGCCGGCCCGAGCCGCCACGCCGACGTGCGCGTGTTCGTGGCCGTGCCGGTGCTCCACGAGGGAGGCGTCGTCGGCGCGCTCGTGCTCTCGCGCACGCCGCGCGCAGAGATCCAGGCATTCTACCAGATGGCGCCGCGGCTCTCGGTGGGGGTTCCCCTCGCGCTCCTCGGCACGGTGGGGCTCGCCATCGGCGCCGGCCGCATCCTCTCCCGCTCCCTCCGAGCGCTCGCCGACGCGAGCCACGGCATCGCCGCGGGCTCCGACGCCGCGCTCCTCGCGCTCGAGCCGGCCAGCCGCTCGCACGTGGCCGAGGCGCGCGCGCTCGCGGCCGCCATGGGCACGATGAGCGCCCGCCTCCGCCGCCGCCTCCGATACATCTCCGAGTTCGCCGGAAATGTATCACACGAGTTCAAGACGCCCGTCGCCTCGCTCCGCGGCACCGTCGAGCTTCTTCGCGATGACGACGAGATGCCGCCCGCTCAGCGTGACCGCTTCCTCGACAACGCCGAGGCCGACCTCGACCGCCTCTCGCGCCTCGTCGGCGGCCTGCTCCGGCTCGCCCGCGCCGAAGAGGGCGGAGCTCGCGGGGTCGTGGCGCTCGACGCGCTCGTCGCCGAAGTGGTGGGACGGCACCCCGGCGTGGTGGCCGACGGCCACGCCGCCCGCGCCGACATCAACCGCGAACAGGTCGAGTCGGCGGTGAGCAACCTCGTCGAGAACGCGCTCCGCCACGGCGGCGACGCGGCCACCGTGCGCGTCACCGGCTGGGTGGAAGGCCCGTGGACAGGGATCGACGTCCGCGACGACGGCCCCGGTATCTCCGCCGCCAACCTCCCCCGCGTCTTCGACCGCTTCTTCACCACCGATCGGGCGAACGGCGGCACGGGCCTCGGCCTCGCCCTCGTGCGGGCGGTCGCGGAGGCCCACGGCGGCCGGGTCGAGGTGGAGAGCCGCCCCGGTGACACACGCTTTCGGCTCGTGTTGCCGCGAATCGATACACCCTGACACATCGGGTGGGGTTTGGGGCGGGGGGCCGGCCCCCCGCCACGCCCCCCGGATACACTCCGCCAATGCCCCGTCCCTTCTTTCCGCACACGCTCCACGACATCGTACACGCCGTCGACGGCCCGCTCGGGCTCATCGTGGGCGACATGCCCGACGGCACGCTGTGGGTGCTGAAACGCAATCGCAAGGAGCCCGGCTACGTGCTCACCGCCTACGCCGACGCCGCGCGCTCGCGGGTCGTGAGCACCCGCGCCCTCGACGACCGCCGCGCCGCCATCAACGCCATGGCCGACGCGATCGGGCTCGGTGAATCCCTCTGAGCGGCCGGCGCGCAACGGGCGGGGAACCGATCGCGCCGCCGCGCGTGTAGCGAACGGGAGACCGGTCCGGGCAGCGCGCTTCGACAGGTGCCACAGGGAGGCCGCCCTCGAACCCTGCGCGCTGCTCGACCGGCGCCCTCTCCGGGCCGGTTCCGTCGACGGAGACCGGATTATAGAGGCGGGATGGACGCACTCCCCCCCATCGTGCTCGAAGAGCTCGCGCACCTCGCCGACGTGCACGAGCGCCTCGGGCGCGCGCCCCCCGAAGAGGGCGCGTCGGAAGACGACATCATCACCGAGCTCCGCCGTATCCAGGACGACATCCGCACGGCGAAGACGGAAGACAAGGCCGCGCTCGAGACGCAGTACGAGCACCTGTGCCGTCTGCTCGAGCAGCTCCGCCGCGGAAAGCAGGCCGAGGGCGTTGACCCCGAGAGCCCCTACTTCGCGCACTTGCGCACGGTGCACGAGGGCCGCGTGGCCGACGTGTTCCTCGGGCGCGCCACGTGCCTGGAGTCGGGCCTCCGCATCGTGGACTGGCGCCACGCGCCGGTGGCCCGGGTGTACTACCGCTACCAGGAAGGCGACGAGTACGAAGAGGACATCGGCCCCCGCGTGATCTCCGGCAAGGTGCTCGCCCGCCGCGCCGTGTCCATCAACCAGGGCCGGCTCGACCGCGTGCAGGCGCCGCAAGGCACCTTTCAGCGGCACCCCGCCGAAGGGTGGCGCACCACCCACACCAGCGCCCCCCGCCTCGTGACGGGCGGCGCGAGCGCGAGCGTCGTGGCGGCCCCCGTCGCCCAGCGCCTCGGCGGCGGTCAGGCCACGCGCGCCGACAAGCACCTGCCCGACATCGCCGCGCTCATCGACCCCGAACAGTTCGAGCTCATCACGCGCTCCGACAGCGGCCCCGTCGTCATCCGCGGCGGCGCGGGCTCCGGAAAGACGACCGTGGCGCTCCACCGCATCGCGTGGCTCGCGTTCGCCAACGCGCAGCGGTTCGCGGCGCACCGGATGATGGTGATGGTGTGGGGCCGCGCCCTGCGCGACTACGTCTCCAAGGTGTTGCCGAACCTCGGGGTGCACGGCGTGCCCGTGATGACGTGGTCCGGCTGGTCGCGAAAGCTCGTCGAGCGGCATTTCCCCTACCTGCCGAGCCACAAGAACGCGAACACGCCCTCCGTCGTGTCGCGGATGAAGCTCCACCCGAAGCTCCCGCGCATCCTCGAGACGCTCGTGCGCGGCCGCAAGGCGCAGGCCTCCGGCGAGAGCGCCTTCGAGGACTGGCGCCTGCTCGTGTCCGATCGCAAGGTGATCGACCAGCTCGGCGGCTTCTCGGAGAACGAGACGCACACCATCCTGATGCACATGCGCGCGCAGCTCGACCACCTCGCGCGCTGGCGCGACGAGCGCGACAAGACCGCCGAGCCCTGGCTCGACGAGGAGGACGACGCAATCCTCCTGCGCGCGTGGCAGCTCCGCGTGGGCGACCTCCGTTCCAAGGCGGGCGCGATTCGATACAGCCACATCATGGTGGACGAAGTACAGGACTTCTCCGCGATGGAGGTGGCCGTGCTCCTTGGCGCCTGCGACGCGAAGCGATGTATCACTCTCGCCGGTGACACACAGCAGCAGATTCTGGAGCAGGGCGGCAGCGAGGCGTGGTCGAGCCTGCTCGACAGCCTCGGCATCGAGAGCACCGCGCTCTCCACGCTCAAGGTGTCGTACCGCTCCACGCGGCCCATCTCCACGTTCGCCCGGAGCATCCTCGGGGCGCTCGCCGAGGACGAGGGCCCCCCGCTCACCGCGCGCGAGGGCGCCCCGGTGGAGCTGTTCGGGTTCCCCGAGCACGGCGCATGTGTCGACTTCATCGGCACCGCGCTGCGCGACCTGCTTCGGGCCGAGCCGCTCGCGTCGGTGGCGGTGGTGACGCCCGACGAGGCCACGTCGCGGATGTACTTCCAGGGCCTCGAACGAATGGACGTGCCGATGGTGCGCCTCGTGGAGGACCAGTCGTTCGCGTTCGCGCCCGGCATCGACATCGTGGACGTTCGCCAGGTGAAGGGGCTTGAGTTCGACTACGTGGTGCTCGTCGGCGCGTCGGACGGCGCGTACCCCGACCGCCCGAACCCGCGCCGCCTCCTCCACGTGGCGGCTACGCGCGCGATTCACCACCTGTGGGTGACCTGGGTGGGCACCGCGAGCCCGCTGCTCGGGGCCGTCTCGTGAACGCGCTCGTCCGAGCGCGGCTGCGCGACGGCGGCGCCGACCGCCTCGCGGACCTCCTGCTCGACGACCTCCTCGACCGCCCCCTCGCCGAGCTCATCGACGCGCGCTGGCTCGCCGAGCGGCTCGTCGTCTCGCTTCGCAGCGCCGCCGCCGACCCCCGCGTGGAGCGCTGGTTCCGCGACCGCGTGAACGACCTCCGCGCGCGTGTCCCCGCCGGCCCGCCGCCGCTCCCCGCGCCCATCCGCGGGCCCCTCCACGAGCTCCTCCGCCGGCCCTACGTGCCCGACCGCGCGATCGTGGGGCGCCTCCTCGACCACGACACCGCGCGGCTCCTCCTCAAGAACCTGTTCCAGGACCTCCTCGTCGCCTTCGCGCGCCGCATCAAGCCGCCGGTGGTCCCGAAGGCCCCGGCGGGGCTCGGCGCGTTCGGCGGCCGCCTCGGCAAGCTCGGCGAGGGCGTGCTCGGCGCGGTCGGCCTCGAGCTCGAGCTCCAGCTCGAGCAGCGCGCGCGCGAGTTCACCGACCAGGCCACCCAGAAGCTCGTCGACAAGATGGCGGACCACCTCTGCAACGCCGACCTCGTCAACGAGTACGGCGCTTGGCGCGCCCACGGGCTCGAGGTGCTCCTCGGCACGGACGCGCGCGCCCTCGCCGGCGAGGTGGAGAAGCTCGACCCGGAGGCGCTCATCGCAACCGGCGCGGCGCTCGTGCGCGGCATCGCCGGCCGCGACGAGCTCATCGACGAGCTCGAGGCGGTGCTCACCGC
>CAXNIN010000064.1:0-15179 GCA_964202365.1 Myxococcota bacterium
CGCGCGCCCTCCCGAAGGGCTGCGAGCCGGTCGACGGCGACGGCGGCGTCGTCGCCCGCGCCGAGGTCGATCTCCCCCTCGGCGGCCTCCTCGGCTACGCGGTGGCCATGGGGCGCGCGGTGCCCGACGCGCTGTTCTCCGTGCTCGAAGCCCAGGTGATCGCGAAGCCGCCCGCGGACGACGCTCCGAGCGACGGCGTGATCACCGAGACGAACCCGTGGGCCCTCGTCGACGCGCGCCGCCTCGCCGACGCCGAGCGGGTGTTCGCCGCCGGCAACGGCCTCGACGCCGCCGGGCGCGACCGGTGCCGCCTGCTCCTGTCCGCGGCGGACTCCGCGGAAGTGGCGCTCGGATGCCGCATCGCGCGCGTCACCAACTGGAAGTCCATCGTCGTGAACCTCCGCCCGCTCCTCCGTCACGACCACCCGGCCGTGCGTCGCGACGCCGTGGCCGCCATCGGCGCGCTCGCAGGGCCGTCCATGGCCGCCGCCGTGCGCCCGCTGCTGGAGGACCCCGACGCCGAGGTGAAGGCCGCCGCGAAGGAAGCGTTCGCGCGGCTCGGGGGGTAGGGCCTCGGGGAGGATGGCTGGGCACCCGCTCCGCGGTGCGGCGGCGGCGGTGCCGGGGTGGGAGGGCGGCGGCTCCGTGCCCCCTTCAGGTGGCCAACCCCGCCACGAGGTCGAACAGCGCGCGCACCCCCCACCGGTAGCCGGCCACGGGGATGCGCTCGTCGTCGCCGTGGAACATCTGGGTGAACTTCGTGCCCTCGGGGAGATCCACCGGGGAGAACCCCCAACACTTCATGCCGAGCTGCGACCACGCCTTCGCGTCCGTAAAGCCGGGGAGGAGCATGTGGAGCATGGTGGCGTCGGGGTCGTGCGCGCGGATGATCGCGGCGATGCGCTCGGAGATGGCGTCGTCGGGGTTGGTGGTGACGGCGGGCATCTCCTGGTCGATGGTGATGTCGAGATGTTCCGCGTCAGACCCCAGCAGCTCGCGGATCTCGCGCACCAGGTCCGCGCCGGTCTGGCCGGGGAGCAGCCGGCCGTCCACCCGGAGCAGCGCCTCGCCGGGCACCTGGTTCACCTTGTCGCCGGCCCGCAGCAGGGTGGGGTTGGCGGTGTTGTGGAGGTTCGCGTCGAAGCTGTTCGCGAGGGAGGGGTCCGGGAACACCTTGTCGAGGATCGGCCCGCAGAGCGGCGCGTGGAGAAGGCCGTGGAGCACGAGCCGGTTGGCGAGCGGCTGCTTCGACGCGAGGGTGCGGATGAACCGTTCGGCGAAGGGCGTGAGGTGGTGCGGCAGCCGCCTGGTGCCCAACGTGTGCGCGGCCTTCGCGATCTTCGGGATGGGGTTGTCCTTGTTGGGGAGCGAGCCGTGGCCGGGCGTTCCCTTGGCCCGGATGGTCATCCAACACATTCCCTTCTCGGCCACCTGCACCGGGTAGAAGCGCTTGCCGCCGCTGTGCATCGTGAAGCCGCCAATCTCGGAGATGGCGTACTCCGCGCGGATCTTCTCGGGGTGGTGCTCCGCGAGCCACAACGAGCCCCACTTGCAGCCGGCCTCTTCATCGGCCACGCCCGCGAAGATCACGTCGCGCCGCAGCTTCGCGCCGCTCCGCTTCAGCAGCAGGAGCACCATCAGCTCCATCGCCACCATGTTTTTCATGTCGATGGCGCCGCGGCCCCAGACCCAGCCGTCGTGGATGTCGCCGGAGAACGGGTCGCGCGACCACCGCGCGGGGTCGGCCGGGACGACATCGACGTGGCCGGACAAGAGGATGGGCGCGCCGCCCGTGCCGTCGCCGCGGAGCCGACACACCACGTTGCCCTTGCCGGGGAGCGGCTCGAACAGCTCGGGGGCGAGGCCGTCGGCGCGGAGGCGGTCCGCGAGGAACGTGGCGGCTTCGGTGTCGTTGGGCGCGCGGTCGGGCGCGTTGGTGGTGTCGATGCGGAGGAGGGACTGCAGCGCGGCCACGGCTTCGTCGCCGGCGGCGCTCCAATCAATCGACTCGGACAGGGCCGTGGACATGCGCCTACCTACCACGGAGACGACGGGCGCTGCCTCCGGGGGGCGTTGCGGGGGGCCGGCCCCCCGCCCCAAAACCCCGAACCCGCCCTACTCCCGGATGACCACCCGCGTCCCTGGCGACACCGCCACGAACAACCAGTCCATCACGACGTTGTCGAGCGCGACGCAGCCGTCTGTCCACGTGGAGAGCGAGGTGCCGCCGCCGTGGATGTAGATGTCGCCGCCGAGCGCGGTGTCACGAATCGGCATGCCGCCTGCCTTTGCGGCCTTCACCACACGGTCGCGCGTAGCGACGTCGATGCGGCCTTCGGCGTAAGCGGCCTCGGCGTGACGCGCCTGGGGGTAGTCGAGGCCGAGGGAGAGGTGGAACGCCGACTTCGGGTTCTTGTGGGTGACGCGGAAGGTGCCCGTGGGGGTGCGCTCGTCGCCGCGGGCACCCTTGTCGCCTGCGGGCTCGCCGCCGAGCGCGATGGGGAAACACGCCGGGGCGCTCTCGGGCCCGGTGAGAGGGACGCGGTCGCGGAACACACCGAGCGTCAACGCCGCCTTCTCGACAACGATGACGATGCCGGCTTCTTCGGGCGGCGCTGGACACACGACGGGCATGGAGAGACGGACACCACGCGTCGCGCGCGGTTCCCGCTATTCGCCGAGGCGCGTCGCGAGCGCGCGGAGCGCGTCCCCGCCGTTGCCGAAGAGCGGCCATCCGTCGCCGACAATCACGGTCTGGATCGTGGGAATCGCGGCGAGCCGCCGCACGGACGCGATGGCGGCGGGCTTGTCGACGAGCTTCGGGTCGGGGAGGATCATCAGCGCGCCCGCCGTGTGCGCGCGCACGAGATCGCCCGTGAGGAGCGTGGTCTCCTCGAGGATCAAGGCGAGCTCCCCTGGGGTCTTCGCGCCGTCGAGCGTCTTCACCACGAGCCCCGGCACCACCTCGTCGCCCTCGGCGAGCCAGCGGTCGCACGGGAACGGGAAGGTGTCCCGCTCCGCGGCCGGGCCAGCGATCTTCGCGCCGGTCCACGCCGCGATTTCCTGGGCGGCCCGCGTGTGGTCGGAGTTGGTGATGACAATCCACGCGGCCCCGCCAAGCCGCTCGAGGTGGGCGCGGTCGTGGGGGGTGAGCGGGAGGGGGTCGACCAGGATGTTGCCGTCGGCGCGCGCCCAGCACACGCCGTGGAAGTCGACGTTGCGGGCCTCGTCGAAGGTGGACCAGCTGTAGAGGTCGGGGCGGTGCAGGGACTTCATGCGCGCAGTCTACTTGAACTGGGTGCCGGCGCTCACCGCCAGGGCGTGAATCCAGTTGTTGTTGTAGCCGTCGCCCGGCGGAGTGGTCTCGTCGGACTGGCCCTCGGCGCCGCCGCCGATGTAGCGCAGGTTGAGGTAGGGCAGCACGCCCGGGCGCGGCCGGACGCCGATACGCACGGATGCGTCGAGGATCGCGCCAACGACACCGTTGTCGTCGCCATTGAGGTACTTGATGGGCGCGTAGAAGCCGGTGGCCTCGGCGCCCCACCACACGTGCTCGGTGACGGGCCCCTGGTAGCGGGTGGCGAGCACCGGGACGGGGCCGACGTCGCGGTTGGAAACGAAGGTCTCGCCGTCGAGGGACCGGAAGTCGATCGTCGCGTTGCGGATCTGCAGCGAGATGCCGACGGAGAATTCGTGCTTGGGGTCGGGCAGCAGGTCGTACAGGTACGTCCCGCGGAAGTACGGGAAGTTGTACGTGGTGCGGACCGGGGTGCCGGCGACGAACGTGATGTCGTCGACCACGAGGTCCTTCTGGAGGAGCACGTCGCCCTGGAGCAGCAGCGGCTGGTAGAGGAACACGACGTGGCTGCGCCGCCACGCGATCTCCGCCTGGGCGCGCGCGAACGGGAAGAGGACGTCCTGGCCGCCGTCCGCGACGTAGTCGAACTCGGTGCCGTCGCGGTCGAACTGGATGGTGTGCGAGAGGATGGCCGCGAACCCCAGCTCCGCGGCGAGGCGCACCTCGAAGCCGCGCCCGGGGGTGTTCAGGCGCAGCGGGTTGTCGTCGTCCGGAGGGTCGGCGGCGAAGGCGGGGAGGGCGGCGAGCAGCAGCGTGGGGAGCATGGGGGCCTCTGCGCGCCGAATCTATTCACAACCTGTTCAGAGGCGTTCCGCGCACCGTCCGTACCGGTCGTTGTGTACGCGCTGTTACCGTGCGGCCGCGGCGAGGCGGCCCACGGTCAGCGCCGGCCCCTGGTGTCGGGCTCGCGGGCGAGGATAGGCACGAGCACGGCTTCCTCCGACTCGAAGTGCGCGCGCGTCAGGCCGATGAGGTTGTCGGCGCGGCGCACGAACGCGTCGACGTCGGGCCTGCGCTCCGCCGCCATCTTCTCGAGCTCGCCCGTCCACCGGAGCGCGACGGCGTGGTTGTGCCGCAACGCCGCGGTGAAGGGCTCCGGGATGTCGGTGCCGGCGCGCGCGTCGATCTCGCCGTAGAGCCGCTGCTCTTCCCAGATGGCGTGCGGGTTGAGGCGCCCCTTGACGAACCGGACGATCTCCGCCATTTCGGACGCCCGGCGGTCGGCCGACGCCGCCGCGAGCCCGCCCACGCGCGCCTCGACGGCGTCGAGCTCGGTGCGGAGCGCGGCGTGCTCCGTCTTCAGCCCCTGAATGGACATGTCGGTGGGGGAGGCGGCGAAGAGCGGCGCGGCGGCCGCGAGGAGAATCAACATCGCTCGATGATGCACACGGGCCGCGCGCCCGTCGAGCAGCGAGCGCTACCGCCGAGAGAACTCTGCCGCGAGCGCGCGGCCCGGCGCGCGGGAAGTACGGGGCCGCGGCGGGCGTGCACCTGTCCCGTCGGCCGTCCGCGTGGGGTAGGATGCGGCGTGCAATCCATCGGTCTCGTCCTCGCCCTCCACAACACCCAGCCACCCGGCACCAGCGGGCACGACCTCCGTCGCGCCTTCGAACGTGCCTACTTCCCGATGCTCGACGCCATCGACGCGCACCCCGCCGTGCGCGTGTCGATGCACTGGAGCGGCCAGCTCCTAGAGTGGATGGAGCTCCACGCGCCCGACCAGCTCGACCGTCTCGTGCGGCTCGCGAGCGATGGCCGCGTCGAGATCCTCGGCGGGTTGTGGGGCGGCGGCGTTTTGCCGGCGATGCCCGAGCGGGACATCGTGGGCCAGGTGACCGCGATGACGCGCTGGTGGAAGAACCAGGGCGACATCAAGGTTCGCGGCGCCTGGTTGCCCTACACGGCGTGGGACCCCTCCGCCGCGCGCATCCTCGGGCGGCGCGGGCTCCAGTACACGGTGCTCGAGGAGACGCAGTTCGCGCCGCCGGTGGTTGCCGACGGCTACTACCTCACCGAGCGGGAAGGCACGGCGCTCGCTCTCTTCTCGGCCGACGCGCGCCTGTGTCGCATGGCGCCGGACAGCCCCCCGGGCAAGATCCTCAAGGCCATCGCGCTCCGCGCGCGCGATGGCGCCCGGTGTGTCACCATGGCGCTGCCCGGCGAGGGCTTCGGCGCCGCGCTCGACTCGTCCGCCACGCACTGCTTCGGCTCCGGGCGCGGCTGGGTGCGCCGCTTCTTCACGGCGCTCACCGACAACGCGCACTGGCTCAAGATGGTGAGCTTCGGCACGGTCATCGACCGCATGCGCCCCACCGACCGCGCCTACCCGCCCGCGAGCGTGTCGGCGCCCGTCGCGGCGGCCGCCTACGGATCGCGCGGCGCCTCCTTCGTGGAGGTGGTGGCGGACATCCGCCGCGGCCGCGACTGGACGTTGGAGAGGGCCGCGCCGTTTCTGCGCGGCGCCCCGTGGGACCAGCTCCTGGCGCACTACCCGGAGATCAACCGCCTCCACAAGCGCATGCTCCGCACCTCGTCGGAAGTGGCGCGGCTCCGCGCCGCGGTGCGCGAGGGCGGCCCCGCCGACGACCGCGCCGAGGCCCTCGAAGAGGCCACGCGGGCGCTCTACAAGGGCCAGAACGGCGCGGCGTACGTGCTCGGCACCGAAATCGGCGCCCAGGACCCCGCCGTGCGCGCCCAGGCGTGGGCGAGCCTCCTGCGCGCCGAGTACACCGTGGCCACGGCGTTCGGCGAGCTCCGAAGGCAGCGCGTGGAGCGCGCCGATTACGACTGCGACGGCCGCGCCGAGGTGCTCGTCGGCACCGCGCATCTGTGCGCCATCCTCGCGCCCGCGAGCGGCGGCGCCCTCGTCGAGCTTGACGCGTGGTCGTTGCCCGGCAACCTGCTCAACGTGCGCACCCGGCGCGACGAGCCGGAGCATGCCCTGGTGAAGCACCAGGAGAACCTGCCGAAGGTGGTGCTCGAGGCTACCCCTGGCGCGGACGTTGAGATCGAGGAGGACGAGGTGGCCGAGTCGCTCGGCGAGGGCGAAGAGCCGCCGCCGATGCGCGTGCACGACCCCTCGCTCGCCGCGCGCCGCCACTACGATCGTCACGTCCGCGCCAGCTTCCTCGACCACTTCCTCGGCCCCGAAGCCACCCTCCAGAACGTGCGCATGGGCCGCTTCCCGGAAGCCGGCGACTTCGCAAGCGCGGACTACCAGCTCCTCCAGTTGGAAGAAGAGGGCGACACGGTCGTGACCGTCGCGCGCGACGGCAACGTCAACGAAGGCGCCGCCCTTCGCCTCGTGCGCATCCAGAAGCGGTTCGCGTTCGCCTCGGATGTGCCGGGGTTCGACGTGCGCTACGAGATCATCAACCGCTACCACGAGCCCGTGCGCAGCCGGTTCGCCGTCGAACTCAACCTCGGGCTCGACGGCGCGTGCGGGCCCGGCGTGTTCCTCGAGGCCGCCGCCGACGTGCGCGTGCCGCTCACCGAGCTGGGCGACCACCCCAACGTCACCAGCGTGGCCCTCGTCGACGAGAACCGCGGCTACCGCGTCATCCTCACGTTCCACACGCCCGCCCACCTCTGGCACTACCCAATCGAGACCATCAGCCGCACGCCGAAGGGCCTCGCGCCTGTGTTTCAGGGGGTGTGTCTGTTGGCGTGGTGGCCCGTCGAGTTGTGGGGACAGGAACGCAAGCGGCTCGACATCTCCGTACTGGTGGAAGGCTGATGGCCGTCGGCAGCTTCTGCCTCGTCCTGCACGGGCACCTCCCGTGGGTGTTGCACCACGGCTACTGGCCCCACGGCGAAGTGTGGCTCTTCGAGGCCGCTGCGGAGACGTGGCTGCCGCTCCTCGGCGTCATCGAGGAGTGCGTGCACGAAGGCACGCGCGTGCCGCTCACGCTCGGGCTGATGCCGATTCTGCTGGAGCAGCTCCGAAACCCGGGCTTCCAGGACCGCTTCGTGCGCTGGCTCGACGACCAGCAGGCCCGCGCCGTGGCGGACGCCGCCGCGTTCACCGCCCGCGGCGACCTCCACCTCGCGTTCCTCGCCGAGCGGTGGCGCGCCCACTACGCGGGGCTCGCGCTCCACTTCGACACGCTTCAGCGCGACATCCCGGCCGCCTTCGCGCGCCTCGCCGACGCCGGCCACATCGAGCTCCTCACGAGCAACGCGACGCACGGCTACATGCCGCTCCTTCAGCACGACGCCAGCGCGCGCGCCCAGGTGCGCGCCGGCGTGGCGACGAGCGAGCGCGTGCTCGGGTTTCGGCCGAAGGGCGCGTGGCTCCCCGAGTGCGCGTACCGCCCCGGCGGGCCATGGAAGCCGCCCGTCGTGCACGGCGACACGCGCAACCGCGCCGGCGTCGAAGAGGTGTTCGCGCAGGAGGGCGTCGGGTTCTTCTTCGTCGACGCGCACCTCTTCCAGGGCGCGCGCAGTGAGGGCATCGTGGGGCCGCACGGCTTCGGCAAGGTCGGCTGGGACCAGGCCACGTGGGACACCGGGCGCGCCTGGCGGAGCGTGCTCGAGCCGCACCTCGTGAGCTCGAGCGGCGGTCCCGGCCGCCTCGTGGCGCTCGCGCGGCATCCCGAGGTGAGCGAGCAGGTGTGGAGCGGCGAAGTCGGGTACCCCGGAGACGGGCGCTACCTCGAGTTCCACAAGAAGCACGGGCAGGAGGGCCTCCGCTACTGGAAAGTGACGGGCCCGCGCACCGACCTCGGCGACAAGCAGGCCTACCGCCCGGACGACGTGCAGGCCGCCGTCTACACCCAGTCCCAACACTTCGCGGCCGTGGTCCGCGCCGTGCTCGAGCGTCACCGCGAGCGTACGGGCCGCCACGGCGTGGTCGTCGCCCCGTTCGACGCCGAGCTGTTCGGGCACTGGTGGCACGAAGGACCGCTCTTCCTGCGCGAGATGTTCCGCGCGCTCCACCACGCCGGCGAGGTCGAGCCCACCACGGTCTCGGCGTTCCTGGCCGCGCACCCCCCGGACAAGGTGGTGTCGCTCCCCGAGGGGAGCTGGGGCGAGGGCGGCGACCACCGCGTGTGGTTCAACGAAGAGCTGAAGTGGACATGGGAAGCCGAGTATCGCGCGGAGGACCGCTTCCTCGGCATGCTCGACCGGCTCCCCTGGCGCACCGACCCCGGCGTGAAGGAAGCGCTCGAGGCCGCCGCGCGCGAGCTCTTGCTCCTGCAAGCCAGCGACTGGCAGTTCGTCATCCACACCAAGGGCGCGGTCGACTACGGCTTCCGCCGCTTCTGCGAGCACCTCGCCCGCTTCGATCGCGCCGGGAACGTCGCGGAAGCGCGCGCCCGCGGGGAGGGGACGGACGTGTTGTCGCTCCATGCGCTCACGGACATCGCCCTGCACGACCCCGTCTTCCCCGATCTCTCGCTGGAGTGGTGGGGTGCGTGAGCTGCGGACGTGTCCGGTCACCGGCCGGCTCGCGCTCCTGAACGACGCCTGGATTGACCTCCCGGCGCCGGTGCCGCCGCTCGCGGAGCCCGAGCCCTGCTGGTACTGCGCCTACGGGGGGCCCATCATCGCGACGCGTGGACACACGCGGGCGGCGCCCCACCCCGCGCCCGCCCTCGGCGTCGAGGGTGATCCGCGCCCCACCGTGCTCGCCGGGGCGGTGCGTCGGCAGGCGGTGGGCGCCCACGAGCTGGTGTTCGCCGGCCACGACGGCGGGGAGCTGCTTCCGCTCCTCGCCGCGCGCATCGCCGACCTCCGCGGCGACGTACGCCTCCGCGGTTTCGGCGCCACCCGGCGCCACGCCCCCGGCCGACACCCCGCCTGGCAGCTCTTCGCGTTGCCCTACGACGTGCCGCCCACCGTGCCCGCCGGGTGGCGCGACGCCGAACGCGCTCACGGGGAGCGCATCCTGGAGGACGCCGCCGCCACCGCGTTTCTCGCGTGGGCCCCCCGCGCACCGTTCGAGACGTGGGTGCTCCCGTCGCTCGGCATCAGCGGGCTCGCGCGCACCGCGCCCGAGGTGATGACCGCGGTAGAGGCCGCCGTGGAGCGTGTGCTCGCGCGGCTCGACCGGGCCCTGCGCGGCTGCCCCATTGATCTCGTGCTGGTGGACGGCGAGCCGTGGCGCATCGAGATCGTGCCGCGGTTGGCCGGGCCCGCCGCCGTGGAAGTCGCGACGGGCGTGCCCGTACACGGCGTGTTTCCCGAGGCGGCGGCTGAATACTTGAGGGACGCGGTCCGCGATTGAGGGGGGGCACTTCCTACGACACGCGGGGGGGCGTTACGGGGGGGCTCGCCCCCCCGTCCCCAGAAGAGGCAGAGATGAACATCGCTATCGTGGCCGCAGAAGTCGCACCGTGGTCCAAGACGGGTGGGCTCGGAGACGTGTGCGGGGCGCTCCCGAAGGCGCTCGTCGCGCTCGGGCACCACGTCGTGACCGTGGCGCCGCGCTACAAGGAATACCCCGACGCGTGGGATACCGGCGTTCGCGCTCTGGTGTTTCTCTTCGGCCAGCAGCACGAGGTGCGGTTCTACCACGCCACCACCCACGGTGTTCACCACCTCTTCGTGGACCACCCGAGCTTCCGTCGACCCGGCATCTACGGGGATTCGACCGGCGCATACGGCGACAACCTGTTCCGCTTCGCGCTCCTGTCGCGGGCGGCCATCGAGGGCGTGGCGCGCGTGCCGCTCAACGGCGTGCCGATGGGCGAAGACGTGGTGTTCCACGCCAACGATTGGCACACGGGCTTTCTGCCGCTCTACCTCGAAGCGGTGTACCGCCCCGCCGGCCGCTTCCTGAACGCCGGCACCGTGCTCGGCATCCACAACGCCGGCCACCACGGCTCCGCCCCCGCCCACGAGTTCGCCGGGCTCGACGTCTCGGCCCGATGGTGGCCGGCGGTCGACTTCGACGGCCGGGTGAACCCGCTCAAGACCGGCGCCACCCTCGCGCGAAAGCTCGTGGCGGTGTCACCCAACTACGCCCGCGAAGTGGCGACCACGCTCGGGTTCGGCCTCGAAGGTGTGTTCGCGGCGCGCGGGGACGACCTTGTCGGCATCCTCAACGGCGTCGACGACACCTGGAACCCCGCGAACGACCCGCACCTCGCCGCCACGTACACCCGCGACGATCTGTCGGGGAAGGCCGTGAACAAAGCCGCGCTCCAGAAGGAGCTCGGGCTGCCCGTGCGGCCGGACGTGCCGCTGCTCGGGCTCGTTGCGCGGCTCGACCACCAGAAGGGCGTCGATTTGGTGCAGGCCGCCGCGCCTTGGCTCCTGCGTCACGACGTTCAGCTCGTGCTCCTCGGCAGTGGGTCGTCCACGTTGGAAGCGTTCTTCCGCGACGCGGAGCGCACCTGGCCCACGAAGGCGCGCGGGTGGGTGGGCTTCAACGAGGGCCTCGCCCACCGCATCGAGGCGGGTGCGGACATGTTCCTGATGCCGTCGCGTTTTGAGCCGTGCGGGCTGAACCAGATGTACTCGATGCGCTACGGCACCGTGCCCGTGGTGCACGCCACGGGCGGCCTCGTCGACACCGTCGAAACCTTCGACCCGCTCGCGCAGCGCGGCACCGGCTGGGCGTTCAAGAGCTTCTCCGTGGACGCCTTCGTGGAGGCGCTCGGCTGGGCGCTCTACACCTTCCGCAATCACCCCGAGGCGTGGCGTGGAATCCAACTCCGAGGGATGAAGAAGGATTTCTCGTGGGAGACGTCGGCGGCCGCGTACACGCGCGTGTACGAAGCCGCGCGGCGTTAGGGGCCTTCGAGCTCCAGGTAAGGGCGGAGAAAGTCGGGCCGCTGGGCCACGAAGTCGCGGAGTCCGTTCGGCGCGTACGTCTTCTCGCGGCGCGGGTCTTCCTGGGCCGCCGCGTCGATGAGCGCGAACGTACGTTCGACCTCGTCTCCCAGCTCGGCCTCCCAAATGCCGAGCACCATTCCGGCGCGGGCGCGGAGCTCCGCCGCGCAGCCGGCATCCCCCCAGCAGCGCAGGTAAAGCTGCCCGCGGGCCGGCCCGGTTTCCGTCCCGAGCGGCGGCACCATGTCCGTAAAACCCTGGTCGGTGCCCCAGGGCAGGAGGAACCACACATCGGAGAAGGGCGCGTAGTACGTAAGGTAGTTGTGGTGGTTGAACACGTACCCGTCGCCGTTGCCCGCCACCATGTCGAGGGCGAGGTGGGTGAGCACCCGGTCGTCGAAGCGCTCGCGCATCAGGAAGTGAAAGTCCGTCGCCTCGGTCACCTCGTCGACGAGCGCATCGATGTCGTCCGGCGAGGGCACCACCCCGCTCGTCTCCTCGAGGGTGTACCAGTTGCGCGCGCGCGTGAAGTCGGCGCCGCTCGCCTCGTACAGGTTTCCGAGCGGATCATCGGGGAACGCCCGCTTCACGAGCTGCTCGTCCATCGTCTCGATGATGCTGTAGAGCCCATAGTCCGCGCCGTTTACGATCACGCGCGCATACCCCTGCCGCGGCGCGGGGAGCCCGAGGCGGGCGGCGAACCAGTAGTACGTGTGCTCGCGCGCCAGGGTGCCGTCCTGGATCATGTTGTTGAGCGTCAGGCGTTCGAGGCCGTCGATCTCCTGGTTCGGGTCGTAGTGGTGCACGTCGAGCTTGAACGAGGGTTTCTGGTCGATCCCGCGCAGCGAGGCGCTCCCCTTGATGCGCAGGGCCACGGTGTAGGCCTCGCCGCGCCAGTCGAGCGTCGCCTCTACTTCGGTGGTAGGCGCGGTGCGGAGCGAGGCGAGGGCGGGCTCCGAGAGGTCGATGGACAGCGCGTGGATTGTATCCGCGGCGAACAGCTCGGCCCCGTTCGGCGGGTCAGGGTCATCGCCGTCGCCGTCGTCCTCCCCGGGCTCCGCGAACCATGCTCCCGCCCCTCCGGGGATGCGCTCCGCGAAGTCGGGGCGCGCGTCGTCGGGAGCCCCCCCCGGTGTTGGATCGAACGTCGTGTCCACGCCGGCGCACGCGCCCAGCGCCATCAGCATCACCACCACCTGAACCCCCGGTTTCCACCAGGATCGTTGTCACGGCTCGTCATACGGGAAGCCGGGGCGGGGCCATCGGCGCGATAGGGGGCGGGATGCGCTTCCACCCTGTCGTGGTGCTCCCCCCCGGGTACACCGTGCTCGATCTCACCCGCCCGCCCGAACCGGCCGGCGCGCTCTGGACCGTCGGCCGCTACGACGAAGACCGGGTCATCTACACCCAGGCCCTCTTCGGCGGAGATCGCTCCGTGCACGTGGGCATCGACCTCGGCGGGCCCGCGGGAACGGCCGTGCATGCGTTCGCGGAGGGCGAAGTGATCCACGCCGGGGTCAACCCCGCCGCCGGGGATTACGGGCCCACCGTCGTCACCGCGCACCAGGTAGACGGCGCGCCGCTCTACGCGCTCTTCGGCCACCTCTCGACGGCTTCGCTCGCCCGGAGCCAAATCGGCCGGCGTTTCGGGCCCGGTGATGTCCTCGGCTGGCTCGGCGAGCCGCACGAGAACGGGGGGTGGCCGCCGCACGTGCACGTGCAGCTCGCGGTGGAGCGGCCCGCCACCCACGATCTCCCCGGCGCCGTTCGCCCCGGCGACCGCGAGGCCGCTTTCGCGCGCTACCCCGATCCGCGCCGGGTGCTCGGCCCCATCTACTGATTACGCGTCGCGACGTGTCCCGCGCACGGTGGCCGCGCACCCGGCCGCGGCATTAAAGGGTCGGGCATGCAATCCGGTTCGCAGCGGCCGCTCTTTCAGCAGGTGGGGCGCGCCGAGGGCGGGCGTCTCCAGGCGTCGAGCCGGGTGTTCAACCTCGTGATCGTGCTCGGCGTGCTGCTCGCGGTGGGCGCCTTCGTGGTCGAGCTCGCGACGAAGCCGCCGCCGATGCGCTACGTCGAAGTGGACATGAACGCGCGGCCGACCCCGGAGTAGGGCGCCTACAGCGTTCGCTTCACGTCGCCGTTGGCGTCACGCTCGGGGGGGCCACGGTCGGGCGCCGGCGGGGTTGGCGGGGCCGGCTTGGCGGTGCCCGAGGCGCGGCGGGGCGTGACCGGCGCGGTGTCGCGGGCGAGCTCGGCCTCCAGGGCGCGCGCGCGGGCAGCGGCGTCGTCGTCGCGGTCGGAGCGTCCCACGGACTTGATTCCGCCTTTGATCAGGTTCGCCGCGCGTCCGAAGAACGACATCGCGCCTCCTCCGGTACGTTAACGCGCGGTCCGCGCGTCGCCGCCTTTCGCCGTCGCGGATCGTCCGCTCCAGAAGGAGCGTAAGGCTCTTCCTGCTCCTCGCCGCGTGCGGCTAAGCGAAGTCGCGTCCCGATGACGTGGGCTTCCTCGTGAAGCTCGGCAGGGTGGACCTCCCGCCACAGTGCGCCCTCGGCGTCGCCTTCCCCTTGCGCGTGAACGGCACGCTGGGGCCCGAATGACCAAGCTCTTCCTCACCCTCGCCGCGTGCGAGCGCGACCCGACGCTCATCGGCTACTGGGAGGTCGCGTCGATGCGCGCCGGCACCGGCGCCGACGCCCTGGACGAGGTCACCAAGGCCGGCTTCGTCGAGTTCCAGAGCAACAACTCGGCCTACGCCATGTTCTCGTACACGTGGTCGGGCGCGTGGGTGCCCGACGAACGCCCGGACCTCGTCCACTACGGCACCGACATCCTCGTCAACGGCGACTTCGTCGAGTCCTACAAGGAACAAGGCGAGACCTACACCGTGACGCTCACCGGAGCGGTAGTCGGGCGTGGGCACCCGGACCGCGCCGAGCCGCGGCCGGTGCGGCGACGGCGGCGCCGGGGCGGGCGTCGGAGGGTCCGTGCCCGGGGCGTCACTGAAAGAGCTTCTGCGCCCCGGTGACCACGGCGCCCACGGCCGGATGCCGAATCCGGCGCTCCGCGCTGATGGCCCAGAATCGCTCCCGTACGTCGTCCGTCTGGCCGAACGCCGCGACGTGGTACTGCTCGGCGACCTCGGTTGCCACGGCCGTGGGGGCCGCGAACACGCCCGCCCCCGCCTGCCCGAAGGCCTTCAGCAGCGCGCTGTCGGTGATCTCCCCGACGATGTCGGGCACGAGATCGAGCCGGTCGAACCACTCGCCCAGGCCGCGCCGCATGGCGTTATCGGGCCCGGGGAGGAGCACGCGCGCGCCGTCGAGCGAGCGCGGGAACCCCGGCCGCAGCTCGTTCGCGAGGTCGGCCCGCGCAAAGAACGTGATGCCGCATTCGCCGAGCGCGTGGCTGTACGCGCGGATGCCGCTCCCCGACGGGAGGGGCGCGTCGGAGAGGACGAGATCGAGGCGGTGCGCGCCCAGCTCGGTGAGGAGCGTCGGCACGTCGCCGTCGCGGCAGTCGAGGCGCACGCCGCCGTCCAGCGAGAGCACCGGCTCGAGGAGCCGATACACGGCGAGCTTCGGCAGCGCGTCGGATACGCCCACGGAGAGCCGCAGGGGCCGTCCGGAGGGGCGCCCGCGCACGGCCTGCATGAGCTCCTGCCCGAGGCCGAAGATCTCGTCCGCGTAGTGGTACACGACGCGGCCGGTGGCGGTGAGCTCCAGCCGGCGGCCCCGGCGCTCGAACAGGGGCTCGCCGAGGGCGTCCTCGAGCTGCTTGATCTGCCCGGAGAGGGTGGGCTGCGCGAGCCGTAGCTTCTTCGCGGCCGCCGTCATGCTCCCTTCCCGCGCGGTGGCGTGAAAGTAGAGGAGGTGGTGGTAGTTGAGCCACGGATGCAGCAGCATCGGGGGAACCTATCGCGTGAGGGGTGTCATCGGGGATTCTCGCTTCGCGCGCGGGCTGGCGGCGCGGGCACGAGAGAGGCGGCGGGCGACGGTCCGCGCCGCTCGGGCGGCGACCTGGTCGATGGCCACACGGG
>CAXNIN010000065.1:0-15131 GCA_964202365.1 Myxococcota bacterium
GCCCGGGTGAACGGCCTGAAACGCGGAGACGTGCACCGCTACGCGCGCGGCGTGAGCTTCGAGCACTTCGCCAAGGAGCGCTGCCTCGTGCACGCCCGGCACTTCGCGCACTACCGCGGGCAGGCCGTGGAGACGCCGTGGTGGCGCCACTCCGAGCGCATGAAGCGCATCCCGGCGTCCGTGCTCCACGCGGCGCGGGTGGACGGTACGGTGGAGCGCCTCCTGGAGGCCGGGCGGCTCGTCACGGTGCGCGTGGGCCGACGCCCCTACCTGATGCTCCCCGAGCCCGCCGCGCCGCTCCCCGACGACGGCGCGGCGCGCATCCTCGGCCCGCTCGACGCCCTGGTGTGGGACCGCGCCCTGGCCCGCGACGCCTTCGGCTTCGACTACGTCTGGGAGATCTACAAGCCCGCGCCGCAGCGCGTCTGGGGGTACTACGTGTGCCCGATCCTCGCCGATGGCCGGCTCGTCGGGCGGCTCGAAGGGCGGCGAGAGGGCCGCACGTTGGTGGTGCAACGGCTTTGGGGCGCGATCGAAGTCGATCGCTTGAACGCGGCGCTCGAACGACTCGCCGCGGCGAACGGCTGTGACGCGGTCGCGACGCTCCCGCCCCGTTCCGCCCTCCCGGAAATGGCTGGCACCGGCCCCGAAACGACAAAAGACACGTCAAGAGCACCCCGCCGCTGAGGTCGGGCCGACCGGAACAGTCGGCGAACGGAAGTACGCGGGGTGCGAAAAAACTTACGCAGCCGGCTTTCCTCCGGTCGGGTCGATTGCTAAGGTCGCGCACCAGTTGGGTAGGAGAACGGTTGTCGCTCTGGGTTTTCGCGCTACTGACGGCGTTCGCGGCGGAGTATGGTCCGGCGCTCGAGGGAGAGGTGCTCGCCACCGAGGCAGCCCCCGCCCAGGACACCGCGGACACGGCCTCCTACGGGGGTTGCTCCGACCAGTACCTCCGCGAGGGAGTGCTCCTCCCCGAGCTCCCTCTGTTCTACGTTCGGGCCCAGCCCGGCGCGTCGTACGGCACGCAGGAGATGGTCGATGTCCTCGTGGAAGCCGGCCGCCACATGAGCTGGCTGCTTCCCCAGGCCTCGCCGTTCGTCGTGGGCGACATCTCCTCGCCCCACGGCGGCTACCTCGCCGGGCACCTCTCGCACCGCGCCGGCATCGACGCCGACGTGGGCATCTACAAGAAGGGCGCGTGGCAGCACCCGCGCGGCTTCACCACCCTCGCCCCCTCCGAGCTCGACGTGGAGGCCACCTGGGCCCTCGTGAGCACGATGCTGAATTCGGGCAAGGTCGACTTCATCCTGCTGGACCGCTCGCACATCGCGCGCCTCCGCAGCTACGTCCTCTCCGCCGGCCTGCTGACCGACGAAGAGGCCGCGCGTATCTTCCCTACGGAAGGGTCGCGCGCCGTGTGGGCGAGCACCGGCATCCTCCGCCACGCGCCGCACCACCAGGACCACCTGCACGTGCGTTTGCTCTGCGGCGACGGCCAGCGCGCCGGCGATTGAACCGGCTCGCGTGGTAGCCTCCACGACGGAGGCCCCATGCTGATCTTCGCCGCACCCCTCGCCCTCGCGGGCACCGTGCTCCGCAACGACACCAACACGTCGGACACGTACGACGAGACGGACCAGGTGGCGTGGCTCGAGTACCCGGAGTGCGCGATCACCGTGCTCGAGGCCGACGCCGGCGACCTCCCCCTCGCGATCGACACGGTGTACGTCTACCTGGGTTCGAACACCGGAAACCAGGACGGCGACGACACCGTCATGGACGTGTCCCTCCAGATCCTGGCGGACGGAGAGGACCCCAACCCGTCCCACATGGAGTGGGGGCCCGAGGCGTTCGCGGTCGGGGTGTCGTCGACGACCATCAACGAGCTCTCGCTCGTGGACACCGCGGCCGGGCTCGAGGCGCTGGACTACACCGCCGGGCGCGTGGCCGTGTGGGTGTGCCCGCCCGACCCCGCCACCGGCTACGATTGGCCACGCACGAGCGACCGCGACACCTCCGGCGTCGTCATCGACACGGACTCGCCGAGCGCCGGCAACTGGCTCCTCTACGGCGGCGACGTGATGCCTCTGTCGGACTTCGTCCGGGGGAGCTGGATCATCCGCGCGAGCGCCGGTGAGGGCGACGCCGACACCGACACCGATGCGGACACGGACACCGACACGGACACCGACACGGACACCGACACGGACACCGATACCGACACGGACACCGACGCGGGCACGGTCTCCGTGGCGTCGGTCACGCCGAACACCACCGCCGAGGGCGCGCCGGTCGACATCGCCATCCTCGGCGCGGGCTTCGCGGAGGGAGCCACGGTGTACGTGGGCGGACTCGCGGCGTCGAACGTGACGTTCTCGGGGGAGACAGCGCTCTCGGCCACGTCGCCCAGCGCGCTCCCGGCGGGGACGCACGACATCGTCGTCACCAACCCGGACGGCGCGACGGACACGCTCGCGGGGGCGTTCACGGTGTCGGGCGGGTGCGGGTGCGCGTCTACCGGCGGCGGGGGCGGCGCGCTGGGGGCGCTCCTGGTTGCGCTGGGGCTCGTTCGGCGGCGGGCGAGGGGGTAAGGCAGGGCGCGGGCCTCCCGGCGGTAGGGGTTCGCCGGCGAGCCAGGGCGGGGCGCCGCCCCTACCCGCCGAGCTCGCCCATCTGGAGCGCCATCTCTTCGAGCTTGCGGATGCGGTCCCGCAGCTCGCCGGCGCGCTCGAACTCGAGCTTGGACGCGGCTTCCTTCATCTCGGCGCGGAGGCGGCGAATCTGCCCGGGGATGGCCTCGACGGTCACCTTCGGCATCCCGGCGAGCTCCTTGGCGTCCTTCGGCACCTTGACGTAGTCGGCGTCGAGAAGCGCCGCGAGGGGGCTGTCGAAGTTCTTCTTGATGGTTGTCGGCGTGATGCCGTTCGCTTCGTTGTAGGCGATCTGCTTGGTGCGACGCCGGCTTGTCTCGTCCATCGCGATGCGCATACTGGGCGTGACGGAGTCCGCGTAGAGGATGACGCGCCCCTCGACGTTGCGCGCGGCGCGGCCGATGGTCTGGATGAGCGAGGTGCCGCTCCGCAGGAAGCCCTCCTTGTCGGCGTCGAGCACGGCGACGAGGGCGACCTCCGGGAGGTCGAGGCCCTCGCGGAGGAGGTTGATGCCGACGAGCACGTCGAACTCGCCCATGCGGAGCTCGCGGAGGATCTGCATGCGCTCGAGGGTGTCGACGTCGGAGTGGAGGTACTTCACGCGGAGCCCGAGCTCGCGGAAGTAGTCGGTGAGCTCCTGGGCCATCCGCTTGGTGAGCGTGGTGACGAGGCAGCGGTGGCCGCGCCCGATGGCGTCGCGGAGCTCGCCGAGGAGGTCGTCCACCTGGGTGGAGGCGGGCCGGACGGTGACGATGGGGTCGAGCAGGCCGGTGGGGCGGATCACCTGCTCGGCGACCACGCCGAGCGCGCGTTCGAGCTCCCAATTGCCGGGGGTGGCGCTCACGTAGATGGCGTGTTTGATGTGGCCGCAGAACTCCTCGAACATGAGCGGCCGGTTGTCGAGCGCGCTCGGGAGCCGGAAGCCGTACTTGACGAGGGTTTCCTTGCGGGCGCGGTCGCCTTTGTACATGCCGCCGATCTGCGGGACGCTCACGTGGCTCTCGTCGATGACGAGGAGCCAGTCGCCGCGGAAGTATTCCAGCAGGGTGGGCGGGGGAGCGCCCTGGGGCCGCGCGGTGAGGTGGCGGCTGTAGTTCTCGATGCCGTTGCAGAAGCCGAGCTGCTCGATCATCTCGAGGTCGAACGTGGTGCGCTGCTCGAGGCGCTGCGCTTCGAGCAGGAGCCGGCTCTCCTGCAGCTCGGCGAGCCGCTCCTGGAGCTCCGTGCGGATGGAGTCGATCGCGCGCTGGACCTTCTCCTTGGGCGTGACGTAGTGGCTCGCCGGGTAGATGCACACCTTGTCGAGCTTGGCGATCTTGTGGTTGCGGAGCGGGTCGAACGTGGAGATGGCCTCCACCTCGTCGCCGAAGAGCTCGATGCGCACGGCGGTCTCGGACTCGTGGGCGAGCACGATCTCGATGACGTCGCCGCGGGCGCGGAACGTGCCGCGGTGGAGGTCCTGCTCGTTGCGGGTGTACTGGAGCTCCACGAGCTTCGCGAGGAGCCCGCGACGCGGGATGGTGTCGCCGACTTCGATGGGGAGCACCATGTCGTCGTACGCTTCGGGACTTCCGAGGCCGTAGATACAGGACACGGACGCGACGATGATGACGTCGGTGCGCTCGAGCAGGCTGCGCGTGGCCGAGTGGCGCAGCTTGTCGATGTGCTCGTTGATGAGGCTGTCCTTCTCGATGTAGGTGTCGGAAGAAGGGACGTACGCCTCGGGCTGATAGTAGTCGAAGTAGCTGACGAAGTACTCGACCGCGTTGTCCGGGAAGAGGTTCTTGAGCTCGCCGAAGAGCTGGGCGGCGAGCGTCTTGTTGTGCGCCATCACGAGCGTGGGGCGGTTGTAGGCCTGAATCACGTTCGCGATGGTGAACGTCTTGCCCGTGCCGGTGGCGCCGAGGAGCACCTGTTCCGGCACGTCGTCCCGGAGGCCCGCCACGAGCTGGGCGATGGCGGTGGGCTGGTCGCCGGCGGGCTTCATGTCGGTTGCGAGGCGGAACGGAGGCATGCCCCCCACTAACCCGGCGTGGACGGATGTTCAGTGAGCAACGCCGCGACGATGCGCCGAACGGCGCGATCCGCCGCGGGCAGCGCGCCGTCCATCTGGGCGTAGCCGTGGACGAGCGTAGATTCGTCAAGGTGTACGGCGGAGATCCCCGCGGCGCGCAGCCGCGCCACGTACGCCTCGCCCTCGTCGCGGAGCGGGTCGAAGCCCGCGGTGGTGACGATGGCGGGCGGGAGGCCCGCGTGCGAGGCCGCGAGGAGCGGGGAGGCGAGCGGGTCGAGCGGCGGCGCGGCGTAGTGGGCCTGGAACCAGTCGATATCGTGGGCGGTGAGCAGAAAGCCCGTCGCGAACGTGCGGTGGCTCGGGAGCGCGCGGGTGTGGTCGAGGGCGGGGTACACGAGGAGCTGCAGGGCCGGGAGCGGCTCGCCGGCGTCGCGCAGCGCGAGGCACGCCGCCGCGGCAAGGTTGCCGCCCGCGCTGTCGCCGCCCACCTCGATGCGTGTGCCCAGCGCGCGCGCCCAGCGGACGGCGGTGAGCGTGTCGTGCACCGCGGCGGGGAAGGGGTGCTCGGGCGCGAGGCGGTAGTCCACCGACACGACGATGCGGCCGGCCTCGGCGGCGAGGCGGCGGCAGAAGCCGTCGTGGGTGTCGCGATCGCCCTGCACCCAGCCGCCCCCGTGCAGGTAGACAAGCACCGCGCACGGCGACGCGGGCCGGTACACCCGCACGGCGGGCCCGTCGGGGACACGGTCCTCGCGGATGTCAAGCGGATGGGTCGGTCGCGACGCCACAATGGCGAGGCTCCGGGCCATCGCGGCGCGGGCGGCGCGCGGGGTCGCCTTCGTGATGCCGCCGAAGAGGCGGGTGTTGAGCCACACCATGCGCCAGGTGTCGGCGTCGAGGGAGACGCCACGGTCGTTCGTGGGCGGCGGGCCGCCCCCGAGCGTGGCGAGCGGCGCGGGCAGGGCGAGCGCGGCGCGGAGCAAGAGGCGGAGGACGGGCGACATCCGCGGAGTCTACCGTCGCGGGGGCGTCGCGTGCGGGTAAGATGCGGCAATGCGCTTCCTCTCTCTCCTCGTCCTCGCCGCCGCGTGCTCGCCCTCCACCACCGGCTTCGGCAAGCCCCAGCCCGAAGACACCGGTGACACCGGCGAAGACACCGACGACGACACCGATCTCGTCGACACCGCCGACACCGACGGCGACCTCGACGACGACGGCTTCACCCCCGAGGAGGGCGACTGCGACGACGCCGACATCCGCGTGTCGCCCGCGCGCGAGGAGGAAGACGAGGACGGCAAGGACAACGACTGCGACGGGCGCGTGGACGAAGCGTGGGCGGGGTTCTCGGTGGGGCGCGTCGACGGCGACGGCGCGGGCTCGATCATCGTGCTCGACCGCATCGGCGACGCGGACGACGAGGTGTCCCTATCGGACGGCTGCTACCCCATCTGGCTCGACCACCTCGGCGACGGCTGGGTCGTGAGCAACAACTACGCCACGGTGGAAGCGGTCGCGCCCGACGGCACGTGCACCGTGCTCGCCGACTTCAGCGACACCGAGGTGTACGAGTTCGGCCTCTGGGGCATCGCGACGCAGATCGACGGCAGCGTGGTGGCCGCCACCATCGGGTCGTTGGAGGGGGTCGGCACGGACGGCACGGTCACCCAGCTCGCGACTTGGGTGGTGGACCTCGAGGATGTCTCGGCCCACGAGTTCGCGGCCTCCGCGGTGGCGGTCGACCCCGCCACCGGCGAGGTGGGCCTGTTCGACTACTTCGGCGGGTTCGCCACCTGGAGCGCCGGCGAGGGCCTCTTGATCCACCGCAAGGGTGACTACGAGAGCCCCGCGCTCTACACCACCTCGGGCGCGCACCGCGACGGCGGCGGCTGGTACACCCAGGGGACCGACGCCAACACCGGCGCCAGCGGAATCTACAGCTTCGACCTCGCGCTCGGCGACTGGACGCTGGAGGAGACGTGGGACGCCGCCTCGGACTGGTCGCCGTTCCAGGTGGCCATCAACGGCGACTCGGGCGACTGGTACGTGACCGCCAACGTCGGCGGCATCTTCCCCACGGTGTACCGCATCGTCGAGAACACCGGCTACGCCGCGGATTTCTACCGTATCGAAACCGACTACGCCGGCGACTTCTTCGGCATCGCCACCAACTACACCTACGGCGAGTGAGCCACGCCGGCGGTCAGAGGCGGAGACACGGGAAGACACGCGGGCCGCGAGGTTGGCTCACGTCGCGCTACGGGGGCGACGCGAGCGTGTTGCCGAGGGCCTCGGCGAGGGCGCGAAGCATGCCTTCCATCTCGATCGTGGCGGCGGTGATGGCGGCGTCGTTCGTGCCTTCGCGGCACAGCGCCTCGAGCACCCGCGTAAGCGCGACGAGACCCTCGGCGCTGATGGCCCCCGCCGCGCCGCGGAGCGTATGCGCGCGCCGCGCGAGCGTGTCCCAGTCGTGGGTCTCCAGCGCGCGTTCGATCTCGGGTGCCGGCTTCTGGTACTCGCTCACGAACACCGCCAGCACGCGCCAGTACACGTCCATCTTGCCGCGGAAGCGCACGCGCACCGCCGTGATGTCGATGCCGTACACGCTCGCGAGGCGCTGCTCCCGCGTGAGCGGCCGAGGCGCCGGCCGCGCCCCTTCGCGCAGCCAGTGCAGCGTGGTGGCGTAGAGCAAGGCCGGGTCGACCGGCTTCGCCACGTGGTCGACCATGCCCGCGGCGAGGCAGGCGGCGCGGTCTTCTGCGAAGGCGTTGGCGGTCATCGCGACGATCGGCACGTCGACGCCGGCCGCGCGGAGCCGTCGCGTGGCCTCGAGGCCGTCCATCTCGGGCATCTGCATGTCCATGAACACGAGCGCGTACGGCTGCCGCAGCGCCATGTCCACCGCTTCGCGACCGTTGCAGGCGACGTCGACGATGAGGCCGATGCCGCGCAGGAGCTCCTCCGCGACCTCCTGGTTCACCGGGTTGTCCTCGGCGAGCAGGACCCGGGCGCGCGCGTGCCGCGCGGCGATCACCTCTTCCGGGGGCGCCGTCGAGGTGGGCCGCCCGGCGCTCTCGCCGCCGTCGGTGAGCGGGCTGCCGGGCGTCAGACGCGCGGTGAACCAGAAGCGGCTTCCGACGCCGAGATCGCTCGTTCCGCCGGCTTCGCCGCCCATGAGGCGCGCGAGGTGCGCGGTGATGGCGAGGCCGAGCCCTGTGCCGCCGTAGCGGCGGGTGGTCGAGGGGTCTGCCTGCTCGAACGCCTCGAAGATGGATGCGAGCTTGTCCGGCGCGATCCCGATTCCGGTGTCCCGGACCTCGAACCGCGCGACGTACACGAGGTTGTCTTCTCCCCGTGCGGGCGCCGTGGTCACCCGGAGCGTCACGCCCCCCTGCTCCGTGAATTTCACGGCGTTGCTCAACAGGTTCACGACCGCCTGGGAGAGGCGCGTCACGTCGCCGTGCACCCGCGTGTTGAGCGTGGGCGCCTCGAGCTTGAGCTCCAGGCCCTTCTCGCGCGCTGCCTCGGCCACGATCGAGAGGCTCCGCGCGAGCACAACGTCGAGCTCGAACTCCGACTGTTCCAGCACCAGCTTGCCGGCCTCGATCTTGGAGAGGTCGAGGATGCCGTCGAGGAGATGGAGCAGGTGTTGGCCCGCCTCGCGCATCCGGTCCAGGCGCTCGCGGTGGCCGCTCTCCGTCACCTCGCGGCGCAGGAGGTGCGCGAGGCCGAGGATCGCGTTCATCGGGGTGCGGATCTCGTGGCTCATGTTGGCCACGAACGCGCTCTTGGCGCGGCTCGCGTGCTCCGCGCGGTCACGGGCCTGCGTGAGCGCCTCGTTGAGATGCTGCAGCCGCCGCTCGGCCTCGGTGAGCTCCGCCGTGCGTTCGACGACGCGCTCCTCGAGGTGGTGGCGGTACCGGACGAGCTCGGCTTCCGTGCGGCGCTGCTCGGTCACGTCCTGCTGAATGGAGAGGTAGTGGGTGATGCGGCCGTCGGGCTGGCGGATCGGCGTGATGAGCACGTCGCCGACGTAGAGTTCGCCGCTCTTCTTGCGGTTGTGGAGCACACCTCTCCACGGTTGGCCCGCCTCCAGCAGCTCCCACATCGCCCCGTACACCGGCCGCGGTGTCGCGCCGGAGCTCAACAACCGGGGATTCCTGCCGATCACCTCGTGCCGCTCGTAGCCGGTGGTGGTGGTGAACGCGCGGTTTACGTACTCGATGCGCCCGGCGAGGTCGGTGATCAGCACGCTGCTCGGGTTCTGCTCGACGGCGAGCGAGAGCTTCAGGCGCTCCTGATCCGCGGCGTACCCCTCGGTGATGTCGGTGAACGACACCACCACCGTCGAGACCGCCCCCGCCGCGTCGCGCACGGGCTGACTGCTCACCCGGAGCCAGGTGACGCGCCCGCCTGGGTCGAGGTTCCCGATGACTTCGCCCGCGCAGGCCTCCCCGCCGAGAAAGGTGCGCGTCAACGGGTGCTCTTCGGGCCGGTACACCGAGCCGTCGGGCCGCACGCTGGTCCACTGGGGCGACCCGGCGGCGCGCATCGTGTCCACCGACACGCCGAGGATGCGCTCGGCGGCGGGGTTGCACGCGAGCACGGTGCCGTGCGCGTCGAAGATGAGCACGCCTTCGGAGAGCGCGGACACCATCGACCGGTACCGCAGCTCGTTCTCGCGCAGCGCGGCCTCGGCCCGCTTGCGCTCCGTGAAATTACTGCCAATCGCGAAGATCCCGACGACGCGGCCCTCCTCGTCGAGCAGCGGCCCCTTGCTCGTGAGCAGGGTGACGATGCCGTTCGGTGTCTCGACGTCTTCTTCGTAGGACTCGGGCTGCCGCGTGCGCATCACGCGCGCGTCGTCCTCGCGAATCTTGTCGGCGATGCGGGCGGGGAAGAGGGCGCGGTCGTCCTTCCCGAGGACGTCCTCCGCGCGGGCGCCGGTGACCAGGCTGGCCTCCCGGTTGAAGAGGAGGTAGCGTCCCTCCCTGTCCTTCACGACGACGACGTTGGGCGAGCCCTCGGTGATGGCCTCGAGCAGGTTCAACGCCGAGTGCTTCTCCCGCTCGTGTCGCAGCTCGTCGGTGATGTCCCGGGCTACCGCGAGGACGGCCGGACGCCCGCCGTGCCGCCCCACGCGGGCGGAGAGCTCCACTTCCCGCAGGGTGCCGTCCGCCCCGAGCGCGCGGTAGTGGCTCCGGGTGTGGTGTGCCCGCCCCGCGTCGAGGTCGGCGAGGGCGTCCGCGATGCGCGCGCGATCGGCATCGATCGCCATCCGTTCGGCGGGCAGCCCGACAAGGTCGGGGCCCGGCTTCCCGAGGAGCTCGGCCGCGCGCGGGTTGGCGTACACCAGCCGTCCGTCCTGCACGACGACCATGGCCACGGTCGCCAGCTCGACGAGGTCGCGGAAGAGCGTCGCGTCTGTCGACACGTCAGTTGCCTCCGCGGACGGCTTGTCCACGCTCATGCTGCCGCCCCGCGAATACGGCGGGGGGTCGGAATGTTCTCTGCGGGGACGCTCGGTAGGCAATGCATACCTCTACATCCTATCGCATGGGTAAAGCCACTGTCGGCGGCCTTACTTTGTAAGTTGCATCCGTTCGTCACCGGCCGAGAGAGAGCCGACACTGCGACACACGCTCCGCGGGCGGGTGGGATCAGCTCGCCCCAGCGAGGTGCCCGCGGGCCTGCACCCGCGACGTCCGCCGGCGCGCGCCGGGCCCGAAGACAGCGCTCCGAAGGGGGGCGTTGCGGGGGCCCTCCCCCGCCCCAAACCCTCGAACCCCCCTCCCGCCCACCCGTGCCGACGTGGTACACGTCTTGCTGTGAACCAGCGCGGACAGTCCACCGTGGAGATCATGATGGGTGTGAGCGCCGTGCTGCTCGGGGTTGCCCTCGGCGGCTACCTGTGGCCCGAAGGCTTCGACCGGCTCGTCGTCGTCATCGCCGAGTGGGTGGCCACCTTCGTGGAGATTCCATGATTCACCGCCTCCGCAGTGGGCAATCCACCGTCGAGTACATGCTCGGCATCGCCGTCATCGCCGTTGCGTTGGCTGCCGGCTTCACGGCGTTCGGCGAGGGTGTTTCCGGCGTGTTCCACAACGTCCGCACCACCGTGCAGCAGCCCTACCCGTGAGCGCCCCCGTGCCGCCGCTCGGCCCACCGGACGTGGTGCTCGCCGGGCTGCTCGTCGGCGCGTGCTACACCGACGTGACGACGGGAAAGATCAAGAACGTCCTCACCTTTCCGGTGATGGCGTGCGGGGTGCTGATGGCGCCGCTCTTCGGCCCGTGGCACGTCGGCCTGCTCGGCCTGCTCACTGCCTTCGCGGTGGGCGTGGCCCTCTGGAAGTTCGGCGGCGCGTACCACCCGGGCGACGTGAAGCTCGTGATGGCCGCCGGCGCGCTCGTCGGCCCGGAAACCGTGCTTCGCGGTATGCTCCTCGGGATGATCCTCAACGTTCCGGTGGCGCTCGTGGTGCTCGCGGTGCGCGGCCGCCTGGGGCACTTCTTCCGCTTTTGGGTGAAGGGCGAACGCAAGGAGACGACGCGCATGGTGTTCGGTCCGGTCATCGCAACGGGCATCGTGCTCGCGCGTGTGCAGGCGTGGCCGAACCTCCTGGGGGCGCCGTGAAGCGCCGCCTCGCGGCCGGCCGGAGCGGGCAGTCCACGGTCGAATACATGCTCCTCGTCTCCGTGCTCGTCATCGGTCTCGGCGTCGCGGCGTATGCCTTCATCCCTGCGTTTTCCGAGGGCACGCGCGGGCTCGGCGCGGACGCCTCGGGGCTCTTCGACGCGGGCACCCAGGACGGCGGCGGCGAGCGACGGTGACGCGCGCGATCCGTCCGCGTCGGATCTGTCGTAGACTCCGCCTCCCCGTCCCGTCGAGGCCCGTGTGAAGAACCCCCGCGTCTTCCTGTTCGCCCTGATCGTCGCGCTCGTCGCGACGTTCGCGCAGTGCCGCTACGTGGCCAGCCGCGAGCAGGCGCTCCTGTACGAAACCGAGCCTCTCAAGACGCTGGTGGCCAAGAAGGACATCCTCGAGAACGTGCGTATCGACGAGACGATGGTGGAGGTCGTCGAGGTGCCGCGGCGGTGGCAGCAGTCCAAGGCCCTCTCCTCGGTCGAGGAGATCCGCGACCAGATCTCCGCGGTGCCCATCCTCGCCGGCCAGCAGATCGCCGCCACCCAGCTCGTCACCCCCGACGAAGCCGGCCTCGCGCTCTACCTGACGAGCGGGATGCGCGCGATCAGCCTCGACGTCACCGTCTACAACGCGGTCGGCGGCCACATCCGGCCGGGGAACCGCGTCGACATCCTCGGCACCTTCGACTTCGGCACCGGCGAGAAGTCCGACGTGCGCACGGTCACCGTCATGCAGGACGTGTGGGTGCTCTCGGTGGTGGACGACATCGGCCGCCCCACGCTCCGCGACATCCGGCGGAACCCCGAGGAGGGCGGCCCGCCGCCCGAGCCCGAGCCCGGCGCGTCCGAGGCCCTCGGCAGCAACGCCACGATTACGGTCGCCGTGCGGCCCGCCGACGCCCAGAAGCTCGTGCTCGCCCAGCAAATCGGCGACCTGACGATGAGCCTCCGCTCGCTTTGGGAGTCGCCCGAGCCGGTCACGCTCGACCACGCGACCGTCGCGTCCACGCTCGGCCTCGTGCAGCAGGTGCGCTACCGCAGCGGCCCGCGCTACCGTGTCTTCGAAGGGGGTGGATATTGATGGTGGAACGCCCCTTCTTCGCGCGCGCGCTCGCCGCCGCGGCCCTGCTGGCGTTCTCCGCCGTGGTGGTCGACGCCATGCCCGCGCTCGTGGCCTCCGTGGTCCCCGACCTCGTCGCCGCCGGCGAGATCGAGGACCAGGTGGTGGTCGTCAACACCCAGCAGGCCGTCGACATCCCGTACGGGTTCGGCGATGTCTCCGTTGGATCGTCGGACATCGCCAAGGTGGTCCCGCTGCGCGAGGCCCGGCAGATCCTCATCGCCGGCCGCGAAGTCGGCACCACCAACATCATCCTCTACAACACCCGCGGCGCGCGGATGGACGAGTTCGAGGTGACCGTCATCCCGGCCAACCTCGCGAAGGTGATGAAGAACGTACAGGGCCTGCTCGACGACATCGAGGGTCTCTCGTTCAAGATCGTGAACGATCGCGTGTACATCCAGGGTGAGGTCAGCCTCGACGACGAGCTGGAGCGCGTCCAGGACCTCGACGAGCGCGAGCCGCTCATCGAGTCGATGGTGACGCTGTCGCCCATCGCGCAGAAGCTCCTCGCGAGCCTCATCCAGAAGGAGATCGCGACGCCGGGCGTGAACGTGCGCCTCATCGGCAAGAAGATCATGCTCGAAGGGATCGTCCACAGCGACATGGCGTCGAAGCGGGCCGAAGCCATCGCGCGGGCCTACTACCCCGACGTCGTCAATGTCCTCGAGGTGCGCGAGGTCGACCGCATCCCGGGCCGCTCCGACACCGTGGTGATGATCGTCCACTTCGTGGAGCTCACGAAGTCGCTCGTCACTTCCTGGGGAATCGAGTGGACCCCGCTGTCCGTGAACGGCGGCGTCGAGCTGTTCTTCCAGCAGGACTTCTACGGCGACGAGAACCAGGGCTACGCCTCGGCCACCATCAGCTCGTTGTTGCCCCGCCTCGAACGGGCGCGGCGGAGCGGGTACGCGCGGGTGCTCGAGAACCCGACCGTGTCCGTGAAGTCGGGCGACACCGCTCACATCTTCTCGGGCGCGCGCATCCCGTTCGTCTTCATCGAGAACGGCACGCAGACCGTGATCTTCGAGGAAGTCGGCATCGAGATGAACGTGACGCCCTACGCCCAGGGCTCCGAGGTCGACCTCAACATCGAGGTCGAGGTGTCGTCGCTCGGCGAGGTGGGCGCGAACGGCTACCCCGCCATCGACGTGTCGGAGATCACCACGTCGCAGTTCGCCCGCGCGGGCGAGAGCATCGTCGTGGGCGGGCTTCAGCGGGTGAGCGACCGCGTGGACTACAACCGCCTGCCCGAGAACAGCGCCTCGGCCGACGGCATCTTCTCCCTCTACAACGCCAAGGACTACAAGAAGTCCAAGCAGCAGTTCCTGGTGTTCATCACCCCGCAGATCCACGAGTCCTCGTCGACCGCGAACCGCGAGATCCAGGAAAAGTTCAACCTCCTGGAAGTGCGTCAGTAGATGAGCTCTCCCTGCCGGGTGGTGGCTGTCGGCGGCGCGCGGGACGGCGTCGGAAAGACGACGTTCGCCTTGAACCTCGCGCTGTCGTTCCTCAAGGAGACGCGCGAGCGCGTGCTCCTCATCGAGCTCGACCGCGCCGGCACCGGGGACGCCGCGGCGCTCCTCGGCATGAACGAGGTGCGCTCGATCGCGGAGTTCGCGCCCTACCTCGGCCAGCTCACCTCCGAGACCGTCGGGCCCTACATCAGCGCGCACCCCGCCGGGCTCGGGCTCCTCTCGCTCGCGCCCAGCTCCGAGGCCGCCGACAAGCTCCCCGTCGAGACCGTGCGGCAGATGCTCGACCTCTGCCTGCCGCTCGCGAACTACATCGTGGTGGACTGCGGCGCCGGTGTCGACCCCTTCGGCGTGGCCGCGATGGAGCGCTCCAGCGGCATCTTCCTCGTCACCACGCCCGACTTCAACGTGGTGCAGGCCACGCGCCGCATGGTGGAGCAGCTCCAGCAGCTCCAGTTCCCGCAGCAGCTCGTGAAGGTGGTCGTCAACCGGCTCGACGCCGCCGGCCCCATCACGAAAGAGCTCGTCCTTTCGCGCCTCGGACGCCCGGTCCTCGTGACCCTCCCGAAGGACGACACCCTCGTCTCCACCTCCGCGGCGAAGGGCGCCCCGTTCGTGCTCGAGGCCCCGCGCGAAAAACTCACCCGGCATTACGACGAGCTCGCCCGTCAGCTCGTCGAGAAGGGTGTCCTCGACCAGCTCAACACCCTCGCGCGCCCGCAGGATGTCTCGGTCGCCGACGCCCGCGCGCGTCTGCTCGCCGACACCAAGCCCAAGGAACAACCTGGGTGGATGAAGGCGCGCGGCAGCCGCGGCAAGAAGGCCGAGCTCGACGTGCGCACGGCCGTGAAGATGCGGGTTCACAAGCGCCTCGTGGAGGTGCTCGACCTGAAGCGGCTCGACAAGGAGCTCTCCAACCACGCCGACCGCGACGCCCTGTTGCGCGAGCGCGCGGAGGCCGCCATCGCGCGGCTGATGGACGAGGAGGGCGCCACCCTCACCGACCGCGCCGAGCGCCAGCGCTGCGTGAAGGAGGTCGTCGACGAGGCCCTCGGCCTCGGCCCGCTCGAAGACCTCCTCGCCGACGACCGCGTCACCGAAGTGATGGTCAACGGCCGCGACAACGTGTTCATCGAGATCAACGGCAAGCTCCGGAAGGCCGGCGTCTCGTTCACGGACGATCAGCAGCTCCTCGGCGTCATCGAGCGCATCGTGCAGCCGCTC
>CAXNIN010000066.1:0-15104 GCA_964202365.1 Myxococcota bacterium
GGCGCGCACCGCGGCGACCAGACCACGCGCAGCGCGGGTGGCGGCCCCGCGCGGGAGCTCGGGCACCTCACGGAGCAGACGATCGACGGAGGGGAGCGCGCGCCGGGGGTCCATCCCCCGATCGTACCGCGTCCGGACGGTCGGCGCGGGCGGCGGCGCGTCGAGCGGCCCACCGTGGACCGCCCGCACGGAGTACGATCGCCCCGTGAACATCCTCCTCTACGCCCTCGCGACGATCACGGCGGGCGCGCTCGCCGTGCGGGTGCCGCTCGGCGACCGGGGCGACCCCGTGCGCCGCGCGTTCGCCCTGTTCTCGTCGGTGCTGGCCATCACCTACTTCGGCTTCACGCTGTACCTGCTGCCGGGGCTCGGCGCGTTCAAGTACGTGCACGCCGCCGCCGGCGCGTTCCTCCCGCTGACGCTGCTCTCCTTCGTCGAGCACTTCTTCGCCAAGCCGGGCGCCATCCGCGACCCGCGCGCCCGCACCCTCGGCGTGGTCACCCCGTTCCTCACCGTGGCGTTCGTCGCCATCGACGCCATCTTCTACCGGGGAGCGGCGCGGGCCTCGCTCCCCGAGGTGGTGTTCGCGATCTACGTATTCGGCGCGTTCCTCGTGCCGCTCCACCGCTTGTGGCAGCTTCACGCTTCCACCGAGCACCGCTTCGAGCGCGCGCGCATCCGGTACTTCCTGGCGTTGCTCGGACTCGCGGTGGCCTTCTCCGCGCTCGAAGCCCTCGCCCGCTCGATCAGCGGGAGCCCGGACACCAACCTCTCCCTCTGGGCCTTCCCCGTGGTGGCGCAGGGCGCCTTTCCGCCGCTCGGGGCGATCTTCGCCAGTATTTTCGTATACTTCCTGCACCAGATCATCACGGTCTACCGGCTGCTCGACCTCGCGGAGATCTTCTCCCGGATGGCGGCCGTCTCCGTGGCGGGGAGCCTGCTCGTCGGCATCGACGCCCTCTCGGCGGCGTCGCTCCTCGGCGACTACCCCGTACACGGCACGTTCCAGGTGTTCCTGGCGAGCTGCCTGTTCCTCCTCGCATACGACCCGCTCCGGAAACAGCTCGAGACGTGGGCCGGCCGCCTGTTCAACCGGCGCGGGCAGGTGCTCCAGGAGACGCTCCGGGAGCTCGACGCGGCCATGGTGCGCACCCTCTCCATCGATGGGCTCGCGCACGAGCTTCTCTCGCGGCTCGTGGCCTCCGGGCGCGTCCCGGTGGCCGCCATCTACCTGTGGGACGACGAGCGCCGCACCTACCGGCTCGTCGCCGAGCGCGGCACGCGGGACCAGCTCCCGATCATGCAGGTGGCCCGCCACCCGTTCACGGACGGGTTCACGGCCGGCGAGCGGGCGTACAGCCGGGGCGCCCTGCGGCGCCAGCGGGCCCGCCGGGCCGGCGACGAGGCCGTTGAGGTGCGGGTGCGCCTGCTCGAGGCCATGCACGCCGATGTCGCCGTGCCGTTCATGTCCGGCGACGTCGTGATCGGGTGGCTCGCGCTCAAGGACGAGGAGGAGCTCGAGTCGTTCACGAACGAGGATGTCGCCCGCCTCTCCCAGACCGCGGCGCGGGCGAGCGTCATCCTCGAGAACCTGCACGGCATCGAGCGCCTCAAGGAAGAGCATCGGCTCGCGGCCCTCGGCACGATGGCGGCGGGGCTCGCCCACGAGATCCGGAACCCCCTCGCGGGCATCAAGGGCGCGGCCCAGTACCTGCAGTCCGGCCGCGAAGGGCCCGACGCCGAGATGGTGAAGATCATCGTCGACGAGGTGGACCGCCTCAACCAGGTGGTGACCCAGTTCCTCGACTACGCGCGGCCCATGCAAATCCAGCTCGAGCCGATGGACGTGGCGGCGCTCGTGGGCAACGTCATGGGCCTGCTCGACGCCCAGGGGCTGCCGCCGAGCGTCACGGTGACCGAGGAGCACGCGGCCGTGCGGCCGCCGGTCTCCGCCGACGGCCCCAAGCTCAAGCAGGTGCTGCTGAACCTGTGCCAGAACGGGCTGTACGCCATGCGCCAGGGCGGCACCCTGACGGTCCGCACCCGCATGGGGCGCCTGCACGACCCTAAGGCCCGGAACGCCCCCGCCATCGAGATTGTCGTGGAGGACACGGGCGTCGGCATCACGAAGGAGGATCTCGACAAGTTGTTCGTGCCGTTCTTCACGACGCGGCACGACGGAACGGGGCTCGGCCTTGCGATTTCGCGTCGTATCGTTCAGGCGCACGGCGGAGAGCTCGACGTGTCGAGCACGCCCGGAAAAGGCTCGATCTTCACCGTTCGGGTACCGCTCCAGCCCGCCTCGGCGGAGGAGGCGGGGACAGTGCGGAGCCTCGCGGCCGGTTGAGGTTCTCGATGGCGCCCACGTCGCGTGTGGGGAGGCCTTCGACGAAGCGGCGCACGGTGTCCCCGGCCGTGGCGAACGCGACGGCGCGATCCCGGAGAGACGCGGAAAAAACGCCGAGGAGCGGCTGTCCTACCGCGATGGCGCGCGCGTCGAGGAGCGCACGCACCTGATCGACGCGAAGGGCGACGAGGTCGCACGGCGTGAGGAACACGTCGTCCCCCTCGCCGAGCGCGGCGGCCACGCCCCACAGCGGATGTCGCGGTCCATCGGGCTCGATTACCTCGGGTAGCCCGAGCGCGCGCGGCTCGCGGGAGACGAGCCACGGGTCGAGGCCGGCGTCGCGGAGCACACCCGCGATCACGACGGCGAGGGGGGTGCCGCCCACCGGGTAGAGCGCCTTGTCGCTGCCGAAGCGACGCGAGAGCCCGCCCGCGAGGATGAAGCCCCTCACGGCTTGCTCGGCGGGCGCGCGCTCACCAGCGGTAGCCGGCCTCGGAACCGGCGAGGAAGCTGGTGTCGAACACCTGGACGGCGATTCGGCCGCTCACGACGGAGGCGTCGCCGGGGACGAGCGCGAAGCCGTGGGCGTCGGACATGGCCCACACGCCCGCGCTCCCCTGGTGGCCGGCGATCTCGGCGCGGATCTCGTCCGCGGCGCGGAAGAGGCGAACGCGTACGAACTCCGGTCGTCCGGGCTTGCGCGAGAGCGGCTTGAGCAGCATCGCGCTGACGATGGGGAGGAAGGGGTTCGGGTCGCCGAGCATCGTGCGCAGGACCGGGCGGACGAACTGGTAGAAGTTGACCATGCAGCTCACCGGGTTGCCCGGCAGGCCGAAGATCGGCGTGCCGTCGATGGCCCCGAACGCGAGCGGCTTCCCGGGCTTCATCGCCACACGCCAGAAGTCCATGGTGACGCCGAGGTTCGCGAGCACCCCCTTGACGTGATCGTAGTCCCCGACGCTCACCCCGCCCGTGGACAGCACGACATCCGCGCGCAACCCGGCGCGGAACGCTTCTGCGATGGCGTCGGGATCATCGGGCGCATTGCCGAGATCGATGGGTTCGCCACCCGCTTCTCGCACGAGCGCCGCCAGGGCGTGCCCGTTCGACGAGTGAATCTGGCCGGGGCCGAGCGGGAAGCCGGGCTCAACGATCTCGTCGCCCGTAGAGAGAATCGCGACGCGCGGACGGATGCGAACGCGCACGGAGGGTACGCCGAGCGCGGCGCAAAGGCCCAACGCGCCGGACGTGAGCATGCGGCCGGGCGTGAGCACCACGCTCCCGCGCGGGACCTCGCTCCCCCGCGGGCGGAAGTGCTGCCCCGGCGAAGCGCCGACGCGCACGCGCACACGATCACCAGGGAGATCCTCGGTGTCCTCGACCATGACCACGGCGTCCGCCCCGTCTGGCACCGGCGCGCCGGTCATGATCCGGGTGGCGGTGCCCGCGCCGACGACATGGCGGGGCACCCCGCCCGCGGCCACGGTCTCGAGCACGACGAGCTCCCCCGGTACGTCGGCGGCGCGCACCGCGAAGCCGTCCATCGCGGAGGCTGTCCAAGGGGGAAGCTCCCCGGGCGCCTCGATCACCTCGGCGAGCACGCGGCCGTGCGCCTCGCGGAGCCCGACCCGCTCGACGCCGTTGGGGGGAACGTGGGCGAGCACGCGCGCGAGGGCTTCTTCGACGGTGAGCATCCGGTCGGTCTATCCGAGCCGCGCCCACGAGGGGCTGCCCCGGCGCCTCAGCCCTTGATCTTGAGCTTCTGCCCGACGTAGATCGTCGTGCCCTTCAGCCCGTTCCACGCCTTTAGATCGCTGACCGAGCAGTTGTACCGGTCGGCGATGGCGCTTAGCGTGTCGCCGCGGCGCACGGTGTAGCTGGTGGTCTTGGCGGCGGTGGAGGTCGACTTGGAGCTGGAGGACGCGCTGGACGCGGCGGACGACGACGAAGACTTCGTGGCGTCAGCGGGGGCCGCCGTGGTCGACGCGGGCTTCACGACGAGCTTCTGGCCGGCGAGGATGGTCGTCCCCTTGATCTTGTTCCACGCCTGCAGTTGCGCGACGGTGGCGCCGTACTTGGACCCGATGCCGGAGAGGGTGTCGCCGCTCTTCACGGTGTAGGTGGTCGCCGCCGTGGTCTTCGACGCGGACGTGGCGGAGGACTTGGACGCCCCGCTCGTGGAGGACGCGTCGGACTTCGACGAGGACGCGCTCTTCGCCTCGGCCGGCGTCGCCTCGGCGGCCGCCGCGAGCGACGAACCGTTCATTGGGACGACGAGCTCCATCCCCACGGAGATGCTGCTCTTCGTACGGATGCGGTTGACCTTGGCGAGTTCTTCCGAGCTCACACCGTACTTCTTCGCGATGCTGCTCAAGCTCTCGCCGCGCTTCACGGTGTGCCGCTGGAGCGTCAGGCGCTCCTCCGGCGGCACCTTCGCGAACGCTTCCTTGAAGCCCTCGCCCTTGCCGTGCGTGACGCGCACGCGCTGCATCTCGGGCTCGGGGGGGAGAGCGAAGCGGCGGAGGCCGGGGTTGAGCGCGAGGAAGGCGTCTTCCGTCATGCCGGCACACCGGGCGAGCACGGCGACGCTCGTGGACGCGGGAACTTCGACGGCGTCGAACTTCCACTCGGGCATGTAGCGGACGCCGACGAAGCCGTAGCGCTCCGGATGCTTCCCGATGATCGCCGCGGCGATGATCTTGGGGACGTAGTTCTCGGTCTCCGTGTGGAGCCACTCGCCCTGGGTGATCTTCCAGAAGTCAGTGGTGCCCGCGGAGCGCGTGGCCTTCATCACGCGGCCCTGGCCGCCGTTGTAGGAGGCCCACGACAAAAACCAGTCGCCGCTGAACATCTTGTTCAGGTCGCGCAGGTAGCGGAGCGCAGCGTCGGTGGACTTCTCGGGATCGCGGCGTTCGTCCTGCCACCAGTCGATGCGCAGGCCGTAGTCGCGGCCGGTGTAGGTCATGAACTGCCAGAGGCCGGCCGCAGAGGCGTAGCTCGTGGCGCCGGTGGAGAAGCCGCTCTCGATCATCGAGAGGTAGATGGTGTCCTTCGGGAGCCCGCGCGCCTCGAGCTCGCGGTGCATCATCGGGGTCCACTGGGTGGAGCGCTCGAGGTATCGCGCGTAGTACTTTCGGCCGCGACCGAGGAAGTACTGCATCCATCCCTTCACGGCGTCGTTGACGACGATGGGGATGTCGAACTCGCTGGGGTCCACCTTGTCGAGGTGGAGGGGGTCGGCGTTGGTGGCCCCGATTGGGTCGAGGTAGAACTCGACGGGCGGCGCGGCGCCTACCTGGCCGACGGGCCCGAGCTCGGTGGTGCGCTCCTCGACCAGCTCGCGCGTCGCGGCGACGACGTCCGCGCTGGGCGCGGGGCCGTTCGCGGCCTCGATGAAATTCCAGATGGACTCTTCCGGTTCCACGGCGGGCGCCTCGGCATCGAGGGCCGATTCTTGGGCGAGGGCGTGGGGGAGGAGCCCTCGGACGAGGAGCGGGAGGAGGAAGAGCATGCGGGCGGGACGGGCAGGATAACAGTCCAGCCGCATGTCCTCCATCTTCGTGGCCACCGCACGTGAGGACGTGCGTCAATCCGTAGCGCTCCCTCTCGCGCAGGAGGGGCTGCCGGTCGCGTATGCGTCGGATTGGGACGGGGTTTGTCGCGTCACCTGCGCGTCGACCACGCGGCTCGTGCTCGTCGACCCGGATCTTCCCGGTCTGCGCCCGGCGGTGCTCGTCGCGCTCGCCGACGCGCTGGGGCACGCGCCCACGGTGCGCGTGCTCGGCGGCCCCCTCCCCCCGATGGTCCGTGTGCCCGCCACGCCCCGCGCGGTGCTCCGGCTCGCGCGCCAACACGCGGAGAAGGACGCCGTCGACCCGCTCGAGCGGCGGCTCCTCGCGCTTCACGGGCTCGGGCCCGCTCCAATCGAGCGGCTCACCCAACTCGCTGCTTCCTCCCTGCCGATCCTCGTTCAGGGCGAGCGCGGCACCGGCAAGGAGCGCATCGCGCGGGTGCTGCACCGGCTTTCCGGCGCGCGCGGTGCGCTCCGCTCGATTGCCGCCACGGACCGGTGGGCGCCCGACGGCCCTTCCGGCACGATCTACCTGGAGTCCGCGCACCGCCGAGAGGATCTCCGCGCCGTGGTCGGCGCCGCCCGCGACACGGGCTGGCGCGTCATCGCCGGCACCCGCCTCGACGACGCCGTCCCCGGGATTAAGTGGGAGCGGTTGGCGATCGCCCCCATCCGCGAGCGCCCGGCCGACCTGCGCGGGCTCGCCGCCTGGTGGCTCGAAGACCACGCGCGCCGGATGGGCCTCCCGAAGCGAACGTTCGACCGCGGCATGTGGGCGCTGCTACAGGCGCATCGTTGGCCCGGAAATCATCGTGAGCTGGAGATGTTCGTAGTGCAGGCGCTCGGGCGGGTGAACGACGCCGTCATCCGCGGCTCGTCGCTCCCCCCCGACCTCCGCGCGCTCCTGTTGCCGTCGGCGGAGGCGGAGCGGGAGGCCGAGAGCTTCGAGGAGATGGCGCGGGTCCGCCTCCTCCCGGTGGTCCGCACCTTCACGCCCGGGCCCGGCGAGGGCCTCCATGCCCTCGTCGTGCGGAGCGCCGAGCGCGCCTTGATCCAGCTCGTCCTGGCGCGCACGCAGGGCAACCGGAAGGCGGCCGCGACGCTCCTCGGCGTGGCGCGGAACACCCTCCAGTCGCGGCTGGAAGCGCTCGGGCTGGAGGTCAACAAACGCGAGGAGCGCTGACCGCGCGCCCGAGGTCTACTGGTCCATCTGCTCGAAGTCGGGCGGCACGTCGTCCATGGGGGGACCGTCCATCGGGCCTTCCATCGGCCCCCCGTCGGGACCTTCGGGAGGGAAACGGGGGCCGTCGCGGAGCGGGCCGTCACGGAGAGGGCCGTCCTCACCCCCTTCGAAGTCCTCCCCGCCGTTGAACTTCGGCCCCTCGTCTTCGGCGGCCGCGCCACCGCCGCGGGCCTCGGCCTCTTCGCGGCGCTTCCGCAGGCGCTCCCGGCGCTCCTGAATGCGCTTCTCGCGCGCCTCGCGACGCTCGTCGTCCGAGAGAGCAGCGTCGCCGCCCAGACGCGGGCTGTTCTCGTCACCGGCGAGGCGGGGGCGCGGCCCCTCGTCGTCGTCCTTGTCGGCCCGCTTGATGGACGCGCGCGTGAACCGCGCCGTAGGGGACAGCACCGTGCCGCCGATGCTCATGTGGTACTTGCCGTCTTCATCGCGCGAACGCTTGAGGTCGGGCGCGATCTGCGCGAGCTTGTCGAGGTCTTCGGGGAGCGAGAACACGAGCTCGAGCCGGTTGCGGCTGCGGGCGAGGCGCTTGTTGAGCACGATGTCGCCGGACAGTTCTGCGTTGAGGGTGTCGCTCTCGAACACGCCCTCGGTGACCTCGAATTTTCCTTCCTTCACCTCGAACGCGACCGCGGCCTTCGAGAACACAACCTCCGGGAGCGTAAAGCCGGCGACGGCGCTCCCCGCGCCGAGCCCGAGGCCCTCGAAGGAGAGCTTGAGCGTTCCCTTGGACTCCTTGACCTCGGTTTGGTTGAACGTGAGGTCAGCCTCACCGGCGAGCACACCGAGGAGGTTGAGCGTCAGCTGCTCGGTTTCGACCGGCAACTTGCCGAGGTCCACGTCGCTGGCGTCGAACGAGACCTCGACGAGCGACTCCGACTGGGAGTACTGCCCGTCGATGGCGCCACCGTAGATCTCGGCGACGAACGCCGCGGCCTGCTTACCCACGAGCATCGCGACAGGGGCGGCCCGAATCGACAGGGTGTCGAGCCGCAGGACGGGGGTGCGCTCGGCGGGCGGCTTCTCCTCGTCCTTCGGCGCGCGCCGGGCCTTCTTCACGGAGTAGAACGTGACGTCGTCGGCGGTGGCGCCGGAGAGGCGCCAGAGCGCGAGGTCGCCGAGCTCGAGGGCGTACTCGTTCTTCGTTCGCTCGCCGAACTCGTAGACCACGCGGTCGCGCGCGACGTCGGACGGGAAGGTGACGTAGAGGCCGACGAGGAACGACGCGGCGCCCCAGGCGACCGCACCGAGACCGAACAGCAGGCGACGGATCACTTGGCCTCCTCTTCGGGAGCGGCGGCCGCCGTCCCTTCGTCCGTGAGCTTGAAGGCGGAGATCTCCATCGACACGTTGAGGAGCTTCACCCCCTGCTGGGTCACCGACTTCACCTTCGTGGACCGCGCGCGGAGCGGGTACCCGTCGGTCTCGATCGCGTACAGGAAGCCCGTGAGCTGCTGCAGCGTGATCTTGGTGACCTCCACCGAATACGTGCGTTCTTCCAGGGTGCCCTCGGTGATGATCTGCTTCTCGCGGACGCCCTGCAGGTTCGCCGCGATGCCCACCTCACCGGCCTTCTTCTCGATGAAGGACGGGAGATCCTCCCCCGCGTTTTTCCGAAGTTCGGCCTCGATCGACTCCACCTGCTCGGCGGCGGCGGCGTTCTCGGCGGCGAGGCCGCGCAACAGCGCGAGGGTCTCCTCGCGCGACGCGACGCGGCTCTCGACGTCGCCGACGAGCGTGCGGCCGAGCCACCACCCGCCGCCGAGGAGCACCAGCACCACGAAGACGGTCAAGCCGAGGAAGAGCGCCCGGTCACGCGAGCTCATCGTCGCGACCAGCTCTGCGAAGCGACCGCGTACGGGTTCCAAGATGGTGACAGCCATGATCAGCCCTCCTCGCCGACCGGTTCGGCTTCCGTCTCACCGAGCGGGATCGTGAGCGTGAAGGTCAACGCGTCGCCGACCTTCTTCTCTTCCCCCTTCCGCGCGCCCTCGAAGCGCTTCTCGCGTCGCAAGGCCTCTTCGATCTTCGCGGCGCTCTCGTAGCTGTCCGTCTCCGCGCGCAGGCTCACGGCGTTCTCGCCGATCGTGAGCTCCCGAACGTCGATGCGCGCGGTCGGGTGCGGCGGCACCCGCTCGGAGATGGTCTTGAGCATGTCGAGCGTGGGTGGAACACCCGAGACGGTCGCCCCGAGGACTTCCATCTTTCGCGTCGTCTCGCCGACACGCTCCTGCATCAGCGCGACGGCCATGGAGGGCTCGGCGAGGCGGTCCTCCGAGATGTCGGCGAACGCCCCGGTGACAACCTCGATGATCTGGCTGTCGAGCTCGTCGAGGCGCTGGTTCGCGTCGTAGAGCTGCACGCCGAGGAGCGTCACGCCGGCGACCACGGCGAGCGCGGTTCCGAGCACCGATGCGCTCACGATGTTCCACAGTCGTTCGGCATGGCCGTGGTAGGCGAGGTCGCCCGCGCGGAGATCGGCCACGCGAAGCTCGCCGGCGGCGACACGGGCGAGCGCGACGGCGAGCGCGTACTCACCGCCGTGACCGCCGGGAACGACGACGGGACGCGTCGGCACGCCCGTGCGCGCGGCGAGGCGGGCACCGAGGCCCTCGAGCCGCGCGCCGCCCCCGCAGAGGAGCAGGTCGTCGATCCCGACGCCGAGCTCGTCTTCCAGCGTGATCAGCTCCGCGCGGACCTCCGCGCACCAGGTCTCCACGGCCCGCCCGAGCGCGTCATCCGCCACGGACGGCGCCGTAGGGTCCGCGAAGCCGGCGTCCGTGCGCTCCTCCCCTTCCCACTCGGCGCGGGCCTCGCCGTCTTCGGCGGGCACCGACATCCCGTGCTTCATCTCCTCGGCGCGGTCGAACGGCACGCCGAGCGCCTCGGCGATCGCCGCGGTGATATCGGCGCCGCCCGCGGAGACGAGGCGGGCGCCGATGAGCGCGCCGTTCTGGCAGAGGGCGATGAGCGTGCGGCGGTGGCCGACGTCGAGGACCACCTGGACGCCGCGGGCCGCGTAGGTGGAGAGGGCGTCGACATCGAAGCAGAGCGTCTTCGGCTCGGCGGTCGCGGTGGCGAGGGCGTCGATGCGCGTGCGGAGCTCGTCCCGCGGCGCGATGAACACGGCGGTGCGGCTGCTGGTGCCGGTGATGTCGACCAGGCGCGTGCCGAGCACCATGTCGTCGAGGTCATACGGCACGTTGCCTTCGACCTCGGCGGGGAGCGCGCGCGCGATCGCGCTCTTGTCGGCGAACGGGAGGCGAACGAGGCGCACCACGCCGCCGTCGAGCGGGAACGCAGCCGCCTTCTCGGAGGACTCCCAGAGCCGCTCCTGGTCGCGGAGCGCGCCGATGGCTTCCGCCCACAGCGGCGCGCCGTTCTCCGCGATCGGGACGCCGACCTGCGCCGCGTCGCGGATCTCGAACCGACGGAAGCTCCCTTCCATCGCCGCGATCCGGACCCGCCAGGTTCCGGTGTCGATACCGTAGACCATTGCCATCGTGCGCCCCTAATCCACCCGCCAGTAAAGGACGGTCCCCTCGGAGGAGGAAGTGTAGTCGACCACGGCGGTGATCTTGGCGGTGGCATCGCCCACCTGGCCCGTGCTCGTGATCGTGAAGACCTTCGTTTTCGTCGTGACCGCGCTCGCGAGCGCGTCGTCTACCTGGAGGCCCTGGTCCTTCAGCCACGTCGTGAACTGGCTGCCGCTCGTGAAGGAATCCATCGACATCCAGCTTCGCATGTCCGCGAGGATGCGCTCAATCTCGGTGTCGGCGGGCACGGGGAGCACGTGGGCCTTGATGAGGCCCGACAACACGGCGTCGTCGGCGCACGTGATGTTCACCTTGCCGCTGCCGTAGATCGTGAGCTGCTCGGCCCAGCGGTCGTACACGTCGTCCTGCCACCCCTCGACGAGGCGGAGCTCCGCCCGGGTGTCGAACCGCGCGTTCTTGGCGATGTAGGGCGACGGCAGGTTGTTGTAGAAGTCGTCTTCGTACCCGCCCTTCCCGCTGGCGACGATGTTGTCGGCGTCCACCCAGTCCGCGAGGTTCGCGATGAGGTCGTTGCGGTCGAGGTTGCGGTCGCGCAGCCACGCCTCGGGCTCTTCCCCCGTCATCAGGCCGAGGATTTGTTTGCCCGTCGAGGTGTCTTCCGGGCGCTCGTCCGTCGACCGCGACGCGAGCGCGTTGACGTTGATTCCGCACTCCTCGCCGCGCACCTCGGCCTGGAAATCTCCGTCGAAGTCCAGGAAGTTCCGGCTCCCGAACCGCGTCGTCTCCTCGACGCTCTCCTCGCGGATCTTCTCGCTCACCTCGCCGGTCTGCTCGAAGCTCGCGACGTCCTCTTCCTCGACGTCCCCGTCGGAGGCGAGAAACATGCGGAGAAGGCCCGTGTTGATGAACGGGATGGTCTGCCAGAGCGTGGCGCCGAGGCCCATGCTCTGGAACATGGTGTTGCTGGAGAGCTGCTTGTCCGCGACGAGGACGAGGCGGTAGAGGTTCACGCCGGTGAGCGCGAGCCACTGGGCCTTCGCCTCGTCGCGCTCGTGCACGGCGGTGAGGAACCGAACGCGGGCCCCGAACGAGATGTCCGTGACGAGCGCCGTCAGGAACATAATGGTGCCGATCACCACGATGATGGCGATGCCGCGCCGGTCGCCGCGCCGGCGCCGGAGCGCGCTCCGGGAGAAACGGCCGCTCACGAGCCCTCCCCGGTGTTGCCCGACGTTTGGGTGAGGCGCGGGCCGAACTCGAGCAGGACCGTCGTGAGGAAGGTGCGCTCGACCGTGCGCTCTTCGTCCTCGGGGTCAGGCGCGAGCAGGGTCAGCGCGACCTGGGCGGCGCGGGGCAGCCGGTTGGCGGTGTCGACGCCGGTGGTGTCCCACTCGTCCTTCCACTCGTTGGATTGCGAGTCGAGGTACCGAACTTCGAAGGACGCGACGCCGTACGCGAGCGGGGCGATGACACCGTCGCGTTCGGGCTCGTTGTCGATGCGGGGCGACTCGCGGCGCAGGAGCACCTTCGCGTTGCCACCGGCGGGGTCGCTCTCGGTCCAGTAGGTGATCTCGCTCTGGTCCGACTCCCGCGCGCCGCGGTAGAGGCGCTGGTGCGCGAGCGTCGCGAACCACATCCGATCGGGGTCGGAGTTCTGCCCGACGAAGATGGTCTTGTAGGTGTTCACCGCGGACGTGCTCGCGGTCAGGTAGGCGAGCGAGATGTCACGACGGATGCGGGCCATCGCGACGCGTGCGGATTGGTTCACCACGTCGTCGGCCTCGAGCATGTCGCGCGTGTTCAGCGCACTCGCGATGGTGGTGAACGTCAATCCCGCGATCAGCGCGAGGATCGCGAGCGCCACCACCACTTCGAGCAGCGTGAAGCCGCGGCGCGCCCTCACTCGGACTCCTCGGAGCTCGCGCCCGGGATGATCTGACCCGACGGGTTGATCACGTGAGTGACCAACTCCACGCAGTTCTCACATCCCTCGTCGAGGTCGGGTTCGTCCTCGCCCCACCAGACGAGCACCCGAACCTCCCGGATGTACGGGCGCAACATCTCCGAGATCATGTCGGGTTGGAAGCCCATGTCCGTCAGGTCGGCCTGCTCGGGCTGCTCGGCGCCCTCCTGCCGGTCGCCGAAGCCGGCCCCCTGGAGCTCGTCCGCCGCGGAGGCGATGTCGCCTACCTGAATGTCGACTTCGCGAATCGTGTAGGCCCAGTGGTAGTCCTCGAAGGCGTCGCCGTAGTCGGCGTCCTCGCCGAGGCCGTCCGCGCCGCCGAAGTCCGCGAAGTCCCCTTCCTCGTCGATGTCCCCTTCGCGGAAGCCCTCTTCCTCCAAGCGGAGCATGGCCTCGGCCATCTTCTCCTGCGAGAGGTAGGTCCCGGTCAGCGTCTTCTCCGCGTCGATGGTCATGAACACCGCGGAGGACTGCGAATCGACGAGCACGAACAAGCTCACCGCGAGGATGGCGAGCGCGATCACGACCTCGAGGAGCGTGAACCCCTCGCGACGGCGCGCGTTCCCGGCGGTGGCGGCGTTCATCGGATGCTCGGCGCCTCGTCCGGAATCCAGGTCATCGACTCGCCGATGTCGCGCAGCTCGCTCTCGACGGACACCCGCCCGGAGAGCGGCTCCACCTCTACCGTGAATCCGTCTTCCGGGTCCCCGATGTCCACGATGCGCACAACCGTGTGCTCGGCGACGCCGTTCGCGAAGACGTAGGAATACACTACCTTGGCGTCCTCCGGCTTCTCGGGGGGCGTGTCCGACGGCGTCTGCGGCTCGCCGTATTGCGGCGTGTAGACGAACGCGTACCGGGAGTTGGTGGGGAGCTCCACCTTCGACTGGAACCCCGGGGAATCGAGCCCGCGGAAACGATCGAGGGCGTCGGATTCCTCCTCTTCCCCTTCCCCCTCCGCGGTGTTGCCGTCGCGACCGCTCGAAGGCGTGATCGACTTCATGTCACGCTCCCGCTCGTCCTCGTAGCGCGCGCGGGTCTCGGGGTCGGAGAACACGAGGGTGTCGGGGTCTCCTACCTGGATCTCGTACCAACCCTCGTCCAGGTGGTAGGCGATTCGGAACGTGACATTCCGCATCGCCGCCTCGTTGACGAGGAAGCCGTACGTGCTCGCCAGCTCGCGAGCGGCGCCGCGCTGCTGGATGTCGAAGATGGCCGCGAGGCTCGGGATTCCGATGCCGAGCACGACCGCCATGATGGCCAGCACCACCATGATCTCGATGAGCGAGATGCCGGCCCTGGACGTACGCTTCCGCGCGCGGCGGACCTCCCGCCGCGCCACGGCGCGGGTGCGGCGGAAGAGGTTCATGCTAATCGCCGCTCAGGTCCCAGGACTTGATGTCGGCGTTGGCGTCTTCGCCGCCTTCCTTGCCGTCCTTCCCGAGAGAGATGATCTCGTAGGCGCGGTCGCCCTGGGTGCCGGGCGAGAAGTACTGAAAGCCGTTCCCCCACGCGTCCGTGGGGACCTCGTTGTCCGGGAAGTACTTCTTCGCGGCGGCGAGGCCGTCGCCGGTGCTCGGGAACTTGCCCTTGTGCTTCGACGCATACGTGATGAGCGCCTCTTCCATCTTCTTGATCTGGATCTTCGTGGCGCTCGCGTTGGCCTCGTCGAGGTAGCCGATGACGTTCACCGCCACGACCGTCATGAGCACGCCGATGATGGCGATTACCACCATGATCTCGACGAGCGACATGCCCCTCCGCGAGCCCGCGGCGGCGCGGAGGGAGGAACGACCGAGAGAAGACATGCGCATTGGGTTCACCGTACGACAGAGGAGAGGTTGAGCATCGGCAGGAGGATGCCGAGCGCGATGATGGCGACGACCCCACCCATGAACAGCGTCATGATGGGCGTGAGGAGCGAAGTGAGCGTATTGACGGTGTTCTCGACTTGGGCGTCGTAGGCGTCTGCCACCTTGCCAAGCATACCCTCGAGCTCACCCGTCTTCTCCCCAATCGTGATCATATGTGTCACAATCGGCGGGAACTGACCGGACGCCTTGAGCGGCACCGCGATCGACTGGCCCTCGGCGATGTTTCGGGAAGCGTTGTCGATGGCCTCGGCGATGACTGAATTCCCCACGACTGTCCGGACGATCTGCAGCGCGGTGAGGATGGGCACGCCGCTCACGAGCAGGGTCGCGAGCGTGCGGCAGAACCGCGAGACCGCCACCGTACGGTTGATCTTCCCGAACACGGGGAGCCGAAGCGCGGTCTTGTTCCACCACAAATCGCCGGCGGGCGTGCGCACCCAACGCCGGAACAGCCACCCGGACACACCCCCGACGATCGCGAGCGCCCACCAGTAGCCGGTGACGACGTTCGAGATGGTGAACAAAACCGTGGTGATGAGCGGGAGGCCTTCGTCGAAGCTGTCGAAGATGCGCTTGATCCGCGGGATGACGAACGTGAAGAGCCCCAGCACGAGG
>CAXNIN010000067.1:0-14992 GCA_964202365.1 Myxococcota bacterium
CCGGAGGCGAGCGCGAGGAGCTCGTCCATGCGCCCCTCCGCGCGGAGTACGCCCTTGTCGATGATCCCGACGCGGTTGCACATCGCCTCCACCTCGGAGAGGAGGTGGCTCGACACGAAGACGGTGAGCTTGTCGCGGCGGGCGAGCTCCACCAGGAGATCGCGCACCTCGCGCATGCCGCGCGGGTCGAGGCCGTTGGTGGGCTCGTCGAGCACGAGGAGCTTCGGCTCGCCCACGAGCGCGCGGGCGATGCCGAGGCGCTGCTTCATGCCGAGCGAGTAGCCGCGGACGGGGTCTTTCGCGCGCGGCGTGAGCCCCACCCGGTCGAGCGCGCGGGCGATCTCCTCGGCGGAGCCGCGGCCCGCGTAGGCGCAGGCGATCTCGAGGTTGGCCAGGCCGGAGAGCCACTCGTGAAACCGCGGCGTCTCGACCATCGCGCCCACGCCGGTGCGCTGCGCGACCGGATCGGCGTTCCCGAAGATCTCCACGGTGCCCGCGTCCCTCCGGATCAGACCGAGGATGCAGCGGATAGCCGTCGTCTTGCCCGCACCGTTTGGCCCGAGAAAGCCGTAGAGGTCGCCGGGTTGTACGTCGAGGTCGAGGCTGTCGACCGCCGCCCGGCTGCCGTACCGACGCGCGAGACCTCGGACGCGCAGCGCAGAATCGTCGCTTGTCACCCGCACCTCCGCCGTGTATTGAGCGGGGCCCGCCCGGCAACGGCGGGACCATCTACATTCGCGGAGGCGACATGCCAACCACCTCGCCCGCCCTGTTCCTGCTCTTCCTCGCCACTCTCCCGGCGTGCATCGAGTCGAAGCCGCTCGACACGACGGACACCGACGACACCACGGGCGGCGCCGACGGCCCCTCGGTGTTCGACGTGAACGACGGCACCGTGCCGCTCGAGTCCATCGTCACCCTTGAGGGGCTCGTCGTGACGAGCCCGCTGAACCGCGACGGAGACGGCTTCTTCGTGGCCGACCCCGCCGGCGGCGCGAACAGCGGCCTCTACGTGTGGCGCCAGACCGGCTTCGCCGACCTGGCTATCGCCGTGGGCGACGAAGTGCGCGTGACGGGCACCACCACCGAGTTCTTCGGCTGGATCGAGCTGGTGGTCGACAGCTTCGACGACATCTCGGTCACCGGCGAAGCCACCGTGCCCGCGCCCGTGGCGCTCGGCGACGGCGCGGGCGTGGACTGGGAGCAGTACGAGAGCGTCGCCGTCCAGCTCGACGCGCAGACCGTCACCTCGGTGGACGCCTTCAACACCGGCACGCTCTCCGCCGGCATCAAGCTCGACGACGGCTTCCAGTACCTGGACTTCGATTGCCGCGGGCAGTTCGCCACGCTCAGCGGCATCGTCTTCTACCAGTACGAAGCGCACTCGCTGAACCCGCGCTCCGAGACCGACCTCGGCGTCTACTCCGCGCCCGTCGCCGAGTCCGCCACCGTCGCCCAGGTGCAGTCCGGCGCGATGTGCGGCCCCGTCATCTTCGAGGACGTGGTGGCCACCACCGGCGTCGCCGAGGACGACGGCAGCGCGCTCTTCTTCGTGCAGGACGCCGGCGGCGGCGCGAACAGCGGCGCGGGCGTGTTCGTCAAGGACGTCCTGGTCGACGTGAACCCCGGCGACATCGTGACGCTCACGGGCTCGGCCGACGAGTTCTTCGACTTCACCCAGATGTACGTCGCCGACGCCACCGGTTTCGAAGCCAGCGGCGAGACGGGCACCCCCGTCGCGGAGTCGCTCTCCGAGATGCCCGCCGACTGGGAGCCCTACGAGGGCATGCTGGTCACGCTCGCCGACGTCCTGGTGACGAGCGACCAGACCTACGGCGAAGTTTCGACCGACTGGTCCATCAAGATGGACGACCTCTACTTCGACCACACGGCCGCCAACGGCGACCGCTACGCCACTGTCACCGGCGTGGTGTACTACTCGTATTCCGAGTGGAAGATCGAGCCCCGGTCCGAAGCGGACCTCGTCGAGTAGGAGTCACCCGTGCGCACCGTGTCCCCCTCGCGTCGTGAAACACTGGTGGGGGCCGCGGCCGCGGTCGCCGCGTGCTCCTCGCCTTCGGGGGACACCGCCGGGAAAGTGCCCGGCGCCGCCACCATCGACACCATCGTCGTGCTGATGATGGAGAACCGAAGCTTCGACCACTACCTCGGCGCGTTGCGGCTCGCCGAGGGGCGCACGGACGTCGACGGCCTCGACGTCGGCATGTCGAACCCTTCGTCGTCCGGCGGCGAGGTGGTGGTGTCCGAGGCCGCGGTCGATTGCGTGGCCGACCCCGGCCACAGTTGGGCCGCGTCCCGCGACCAGTTCAACGAGGGCGCCAACGACGGCTTCGTGCGGGACTACGAGAGCCACGCCCCCCCGGAACAGCTCGCGGAGGTGATGGGCTACCAGACGCGCGCGCACCTGCCGATCACGTACGCCCTCGCCGATGCGTACACGGTCTGCGACGCCTACTTCGCGTCGGTCATGGGGCCGACGTGGCCCAACCGGTTCTACGGGCACGCGGCCACGAGTGACGGGCAGACGAACAACGATTTCCCGTCCAACGGCGCGTTCACGTTCACGACGGTGTGGAACAAGCTCGAAGAGGCCGGGGTCCCCTGGCGCTACTACTACACCGACGTGCCGTTCATCGGGCTCCTCGCCGGCCACATGCGGGACGACACGGCGGCGCTCCTCGAAGACTTCTTCGTCGACGCGGAGCGCGGCGATCTGCCGCCCGTCGTCTGGATCGATCCCGGCTTCTCGTTCAACGACGATCATCCGCCGCACCACCCGGGCCTCGGGCAGGAGCTGATCGCGGCGATCTACGCGGCGCTGGCTCGCTCGCCGCACTGGGGGCGCTGCCTCTTCGTCGTCACCTACGACGAGCACGGTGGCTTCCACGACCACGTCGCGCCCCCCACGACGGAGGACGACTTCGCGGAGGACGGCTTCGATCAGATGGGCTTCCGCGTGCCGACGCTGCTCATCGGCCCCTACGTGCGTCCCGGCGTCGAGCACACCACCTTCGATCACACGAGCTGGATCAAGTTCGTGTGCGAGCGGTTCGGGATCGACCCGTGGAACGCGCGGTTGCGGGCCGCGAACTCGATTGGCGTCGCGCTCGACGCCGACCGGATGGCGGCGGCCGACGCCGCGGAGCCCGTCTCGCTGCCCGCGTGGGACATCGACGACAGCGCCCTCGGCGACGCGTGCTCGTACAGTGCCGGGCCGTCGAAGCCCACGGAGCTCGAGGAGTACGTGCGCGTGCACCACCCGTCGATGGACCACAGCGGGCGCGCAGCCGAGCTCGTGGCGTTGATTCGGAAGAAAGCGCGGGCGGGGTAGGGGCCGATCAGCGCGGGACGGTCTCGTCGAGCAGAAGCGCCAAGATGGTGGCGCCGAGCGGACCGGGGTGCACCGGATCGAGGAACATGCCGTCGGCCGTCGGGAACGAGAGGAAACGCGCCGGCCCGTCGGCGAGCAGCACGCCTTCCGACTCCGCCACCCGACGCATCGCGGCGCGGTAGTCCTCGGAGGGCACCAGCTTGCCGTCGCGCCGGACAACCTCTTCCTCCGCGGCCAACATCAAGAGCACGGGCTCGGCGCCCGCGTCGCGGCTCATCGCGACCATGCGACGCAGGTTGGCCTCGTACGCCTCCGGCGGCACCCGCCGCACCGTGCCGTTTTCGGGGCCGCCGACCTGCGCGATCGTCTGGGCGGCGCCGGTCTCGACGCCGCGTCGTCGCAACCACGTGTTGCGCAGAAGGCGGTAGCCGGCGAGGCGCTCGGCGTAGCGGGTGAGCGCCGTCTCCGTCGTGAGGTTGAAACGTTCGACGTCCGCGGCGGCGTCGCGCGTGGAGTCGCTGAACTGGTTGCCGATGACGACGTAGTCGGGCTCGAACGCCAGGCAGTGACGCTCGAGCTTCCGGATCGACTGCTCCGTGCTGTGCCCGGGGCTCGCGCAGTTCGCTACCTGCCAGTCCACGGTGGGTTCGCGCGCCTCCCGCCGGCGCTCGAACTGGGCCGCGAACGTCTCGTCCCAGTCGAGGAGGACCCCGAAGATCGACGAGTCGCCCACGAAGATCACGCGCTTCGCGTTCGCCGGCTTCACCGCCTCGTACTCGGGGCCCCGCATGCGCCACCGGTTGGTGGTGTAGGTGGTGGCCCAGCCTTCCCCACCCGCGGGATCGATGTCCCAGCCGGGGACGTCCGCGTTGGAGACGAGGCCCGTGCGCCCGGTGAGCTCCTTGAGCACGTCTTCCCGGTTGGCCGTGTACGTCGCGGGAAGCAGCCGGCTCACGCCCTCTCCGATCGCGAGGGCGGCGACGACCACCAGGCTTGCGAACGCCATGCGGCGGGGAGCGGAAAGAGCCATCAGATCTCCAGACGTTCCGTGAATCCCTGGGTTGCTAACGCGGCTGTCGCGTCGGAGGCGGCTACGAGCACGTTTAGCGGGACCCCGCGGACGGCAGCTCCCAGACGAACACCGCGTCGTCTTCCGCGCGCGGCGCGCCGAGCATCTCCCGCAGGCGACGAACCGCGACGCGGGCGCGGGGGCCTTCGGGAGTGCCGAGCGCCGTTCGGCGGACCACGATCCAGCCGTAGCCGAGCTCCACGAACGCGTTTCGGTCGGCCTCGGTGAAGCCGAGATCGGCGCGCGGATCGACGAGCGCTCGGGAGAGGGAGCGCAGGAACGAGTTTTCGTCGTGCAGGGCGCGGATCTGCGGCGGCACGAACGCGGAGGTGCGCTCGTACATGCCGTTGAGGAGCGGCGCGCCGGTGGCGGCCTGGTAGAGGAGCGCCGTTTGATCCTGCGCGAGCGGAAGCACCACGGCGGCCCGTCTCGGAGCCTCCGCGAGGAGCGCGACGCTCGGCGGCACGGACGGGCTCCAGGTGCCGAGCGGGACCGCGCCGCGCGCGACCGGCTCCGCGATCAGCGCCACCGCGAGGAGCGCTGCCGCGACACGGGCCCCGCGCCCCGCGCCAGCGTGGCGCCCGAGGTGCGCGAGGCCGAACACGGCGATCGGCACGAGGAGGACGAGGGCACGAACCGGCCACCAGAGCCGCGCCAAGGGCGGCAGGAGCGCGGTGACGGCGTAGAAGACGGGGTTCGGGACGCCCGCCAACGCGGGGCCGAACGCGAAGAGCACGGCGAACACCGCGCACACCCGCCAGCGACCGGGCGCGGCCGCCGCAAGGAGGAGAGCGCCGAGCGTGAGCACCGGGCCGTCCGGCGCGAACCCGGCGGCGCGCGGGATGCCGGCCTCGCCCCAACCGGCGAGGACCGTGAGCGGGACGGCGTCGCCTTCCTGCGTGTAGGACACCTGCTCGCGCCAGAGCCGGCCGAGGTCCAACAGTCCGGGGGCCTCGCCGCGCACCGCGGCGAGCGCGAGGGGCCCCGCGACCGGCGCGGCGCAGAGCGCGGCCACTCCGAGCACGAGCGCGGCGCGCATCACGACGGTGCGGCGGCTATCGGGCGGAGCCCGCCAGAGCGCAGTCCCCGCGCAGGCGGTCAGCGCCAACGCCCCGAACAGTCCGTAGAACCAGTAGAACCAGCCCTGAAGCGCGAGAAGCCCACCGGCCGTGAGCAACCGCGCCGTGCCGCCGGTCCGGAGGGCCCCGTCGCCGAGGGCAAGCGCGGCCACGAGCGGCGCGACGACGGCCTGGGTGGGGCGGCCCTGGCCGATCTCGTGGAGGAGCACCGGGTGCAGGCCGCCGAGGACCGCCCCGAGCGCGCCGGCCGCGACGCCACCGCGGCTCGCGACGGCTCCCGCGACCAGCGCGTTGGTGGCGATGACGGCGGCCACGAGCAGGTTCCAGCTCCCGGTGGGGCCCAGCGGGGCCCGGAACGGGGCGACGAGGAGCGCGTCGAGCACGTTCGCGCCGGTGTGGACGAGGACATCTTTCCCGAACGGGAAGAAGAGCCGGTCCGTGTGCATCAGCGAGCCGCCGGTTCGCCACGCGTCGGCGACCCACCACTGAAACCACCATGTGCCGTCGGCGTCGACCGTGCGGGTGCCGACCGGGAGGCCGTCGCGAACGCCTTCGCCGACGAGGAGCGCCGCGACCAACACCGCGACGCCGACGACGGCTACACCTCGTACGAACGCGGGGCGATTCATGGCCGCGCGAAGACGCCGATGTCGTAGATAGACGATCCGTCTTCGAACCGTTCGACCAACGGAAGTCGAGCATCAAGCCACACGAAAACCGCTTCCTGTTGCGACGGCGCGATCAGCGAGGCGTGGACCGCGAGGTAGGCGAAGCCGTCCGCGGCAGCCTCGGCCGCGCCCGTGAACGCGGCGTCGTTCGAGCCGGCGTCCCAGGCGCCCGAGTCGTAGGTGCTGCCGTACGTCCGACGCTCGAGCTCCGCGTAGAACGGGTTGGATTCGATGGCGCTCGGGAGGTACCCGCTGGGTGCGAAGTCGTAGGGGATGGGCCGACCGTGGGTGGCCTGCCAGTAGAAGTAACGGGAGACCTCCGAACGTCCTTCCGGGTAGCGCTGCGGCCAGTCGAGGACGGCACCGGCCCGCGGCAGTTCGGCGAGGGCGTACGCCGCGGGTGGGATGGTCGCGTCGGCGGTGGCGATGGGCAGCGGAGCCGGCCCGATGGTGGCGAGCTCGACGACCAGGAGCAGCGCGGCGAGCGCCCCGACGGGTGCTCGCACGCCCCACCTCTCCCGAATGAGCGCCGCGAGCCGCTCGGCGCCCGCCCCGGCGAGCACGCCGAGCGCGAGGTACGCGAACAGCGAGAAGCGGACATAGGACGTGACCATTCGAATGGGCGGGAGCACTTCCCGCAACCAGGTCCACCAGGGCATCGCGGTAGTCGACGCGCTCGTCGGGGAGAGGAACGCGAAGGGCCCGAGCGAGAGCAGCGCGCAGAGCGCCGCAAGCACCCCCCAACGCCGTGTTCCCGGTCCCCACCCGAACCAGGCGAGGGCGAGCGCCACCCAGCCGGCGTAGACGGTCTGCTGGAGGATGTCGAGGTCGACGTGCCGCACGAGCGCCCCGTCGCCGGGGAGGAGGTAGCCGACGAGCGTGGCGTAGTCGTGCGGGAGGGAGGCCATGACCGAGGGGTCGAGGAGCTCCTGCTTCCGGTCGGCGTACCCGGAGAGCAGGCCGGTGTCCGCCGCGTACGTGCCGAGGAGCGCGAACGCCGGGGGGAGGAAGAAGGCCGCGGCGAGCCCGCCCCCGAGCGCCACGAAGGCGGCGCGCCGCCACAACGGCGCGTGGGTGACGGGCGGAGGGGAGAGGAGCGCGCCGCCGGGCAGCACGATGGCGGCCACGAACAAGGGCGCCAACAGCGTCATCATCGCGGACCAGTACAGGCACGAGAGGCCCATGACGGCCCAGGCGAGGCCGGCGACCAGCGCGGTCCCGAACCCCGGCGCGCGCACGAGGCGCACCGCCGCGAGCAGGAAGAGCGCGCACCACCCGCCCGTCGTCGTTTCGACAACGGCGCTCGAAACGCCGTAGCTAAGGACAAACGAGTTGAATCCGAACAACGTTCCGGCGACCACGGAGCCGCCGTTCCCGACCCCGGCAGACCGCGCCAGGGCCCACGCGCCCACGGCGGCCAGGACGAAGTGACCGAGGACAAGCGCGTTGAACGCGGGGATGAGCCCGACGGTGAGCTGCAGCGGCAGCGAAAGCGCGTCGTGAACGGGGGCGATGCTCGAGAACGCGCCGCCGCGCGGGAACGCGATCTCGGGGGCGTCGAGCGGCCAGGCGCCGTCCGCACGGAGCCGGTCCAACGTCCAGAAATGCGCCCACACCGTGCGCCAGACCCCGGAGCGATCCCCGCCGACGACGACGGTGTCGAACTGGAGCACCGCCGGCCACGTGACGACGATCGCCAGGGCCACGAACCACGCGAACGCCGCAGCCGCCGGGAGCCACCGGGGCGCCGTCACGCGGACACGCCGAGCCAGGCGAGCCAGGTGGTGTCCGCGAGGACCTCCGCGCGCGCGGTCTCGTCGAGGAAGCGGAAGATCTCGGGGAGCGCGGCGAGGCGCGCGCGCTGCGCGGCGAGGACGCGCACGTGAGCCCCGTCGAGGTCGCCGGCGTCGAGGGCGGCTTGCGCCGCCACGAGCTCGGCCGTTGCGCGGACGGCAGCATCTTCGTGCAGCCTCCACGCGAGCGGCGGGACCCCGCCAACCGCCGTGCGAGAGAGGGCGAGGTCGCGACCGAGGACGTTGATGAGCGCGCGTGCGGGAGCTGTGGGCTCGGTGTTTCCGACCGATGCCGCCATGAGGCACGCGCGCTGCGCCGCGCTCAACGTGTCGAGGGCGCTCTGCCAGCGGCCTCCGGTCTCGGCGAGCGCGACCCCTGCTCGGACGCGGATCGCGGCGAGGAGGTGCACGCGCGCCGCGGCGTTGTCCGACGCGCTGCACGCGGCGTTCGCGACGAGCTCGGACGCCGCCGACGGGCTGACCTCGGCCAGCGCGACCGCGGACGGAGCGGGGGCGTCACCCCGACACGCTACGAGCGCGACGCCCGCCAAGGCGCACCGGACTCGGCCTCCGTGCATCGTGTTTGCTCCCGCCCCCCATCGGCTGTCTCCCCCGACAGTATGGGGAGCGAACGTCCACGTAGCAGGCCCCGCGCGGGCGCGCCGCAGGAACGCCGGAGTCCGGCCCGCTTCGAACGGATCGATGTGTTAGCGGCAACCGGCGTGTTTACCTCGGCGAATCCGTCCCCCCCTGCCCCCGCCGGACCGCCCACCCGCGGCCGTGCGGTCGAGCTCGTCGCGGTAGCCGTGGCGTTCTTCACGGCGGCGTGTGTCGTCACCTGGCCCACGATCATCGACCTCGGCGGTAGCTTTCCCTTCAGCGTTCGCCGCTTCGACGGGTACGGCGTCGTGTGGTTCGGCGAGCACGCCTGGCGCGTGCTCCGCGGGGATGTCACCGCCCTCCACGCGCCGGAGGTCGCGTGGCCCGAAGGCCTCGACCTCCGGCTCGCGGACAGCTTCCTCTTCGGACTTTTGTACCTCCCCTTCCGCGCGGTGCTCGCGCCGGTGGCGGCGTTCAACCTGTTCACCATCGTCGCGCTCGCGTCGACGGCGCTGTCCGGCTGGTGGCTCGCGCGACGCGTGCTCGAGACGGGCCCTCTCGCGGCGGTAGCGGCCGGCTTCGTGGTGGGCTTCTCGTCCCTCGTGCACAGCTTCCGCCTCGAAGGCGAGGCGTACCTCCTCGTCGGCGGCTTCCTCCCGCTGTTCGCCGGGTACATCCTCCGCGTCATCTGGTACGGCCGCCTCCGGGACGGCGTCGTGACCGGCATCTTGCTCGCCGCCCTCGGGTGGTCCACCGGGTATTTCGGCGTCAACGGTGTCGTCGTGGCGGCGGTGCTCGGGCCGGTCGCCCTGTTGACCGCGCGGCGAACGTCCGTCTCGCTCCGCGCCCAGGTGCTCGCGACGTTGCTCTCCGTCGCCACGGCGTTCGTGCTCCTGGTGCCGCTCGTGCTGCTGCTGCGCGGCGGCGGCGGTGCGGACGCCATCGCCTCGCGGTTTCCCACGGGGGAGAGCCCGCTGCGCAACGTCGCTCAGGACAGCGCCACGTTGTCGGGCCTCCTCGTGCCGTTTCCCGCCTCGGCGCCGCTCCGCCAGGACCGCATCTTCTACGTGGGCCTCGCCGGCCTCGCCATCTGCGCGGTGGCGTTCCTCGTGCGCTCGCCCCGCCGCACGGCGCCCTGGGCCGCCCTCCTCGTGGTTTCGATCGTCTTCTCCCTTGGGCCGTACCTGCGAATCGACGACGCCACGACGAGCGGGCCCCGCATGCCCTATGCGTGGGTCGCGTCGGTGGCGCCGCAGATCCTCGCCTACCGCATGCCGGCTCGACTGCTCTCCGTCGCGGCAGTGGCGCTCGCCGCCCTGGTCGCGCTCGCGTTGGACGGACTGCGACGCGAGGGCGTGGGTCTCCGTTGGCGCGTGCCGCTCCTGATCACGCTCGTGATCGATGGCCTCGTGTTCACCGGCGCCGCGCTCGATCCGACGGGCGCGCCCGCGCGGGTGCCCGAGGGCTACGCTGCGTTGTCGCGCGACGGCGGAGCGGTGTTCGACCTGTTCGGCACCGACCGGCTGCTCTTGCGCTACAGCGGACGCGCGGTGTTCTACCAGGTGTTCCACGGCCGTCCCGTGTTCGCCAACTTCACGAAGGCGGACGGGCGTATGCCCGAGGTCGGACGGCGTATCGCAACCGCGTTGGTCAGCGTGGACGACGTCGAGGCGCATCGTCTCTTCGATGCGCTCGCGGCGGTGGGCGCCACCGACATCGCGCTCCACCTGAGCAGCTTCCCCGACGCCGATCAGGTGTTGATCCAAGCGGGGCTCACGCGCCTGCTCGGAGCCCCCGGCGAGGCGCCGACGGACACGAGCGGCGACCCCGTGACGATCTTCCGGCTGCCCCCGCCGCCTCAAACGCTCGACCGCGCTGCGGCGCTGCGCACGCTCGATGCGCTGGAGGACGAATGAACGGGAACAACCCCATCGCCGTCGCGGTCGTCTTGCCGAACGACGCCGGGGAGGCTCGGCTCGTCGCCATGTCGACGGTCGGGAACGAGGTCGTCTCGTTCTCGGACGACGGCGCCTTCGCGTTCGACATGCCGGCAGACGGCGAGCTCTGGGCGCTCGTGACGCAGGGCATGGGGGCCACGGTGGTCCGGATTGGCGGGCGGATCGCGGAGACGACGGTCTCGCACGTCGAGGTCGTCGAAGTGCCGACGGCCTGGCGCGACCGGACGTACCCGGTCACGCTCCGCGCCACGAAGGTGAGCGGCGAATGGACGTTCGAACGAACCTTCGGCTCGCCGCTGCCGGCCTGGGACGGGCCGACCGGCGCGGGCCTCGCGGGGAAGGCCGAGCAGCTCGGGTTGTCCGCGTCGGTGCTCTACCTCGGGTGGGGAGCGTTCGTCCTGGCCCTCGCGCTCACGGCGGCGGTGCGGGGGGCTGTCCTCCGGGCGTCCCGGCCGCGCTGACCTCGCTCAAGGCCGCCATGGCGTCCCGAACGGCGTAGACCCGAACGTTGGCGTTCGCGTACCGAGGCGGCCCGAACAGGCGGTCGACGCGCTCTGCGAGCTCGTTCCAGCCGCCACGGTCGACCCCGGAGGCGAGCAGGTCGGCGAGCCGCGTCTGGTCCCAGACGATCCAGCGGAGGCCCTGATCCCAGGCCGTCTCGAGGTCCGTGCGCGTGAACGGAGGTTTCCCGGGCCGGGACAGGAACTGCAGCAGCGGCGCGCTGTGGAGCGCGCTGTTCACGGGCCCCTTGGCGTCGAGCGCGACGCTCGGGGAGGGGCCGAGCGCGATCGGGTGACCGTGCAGCGGCTGCCAGGCGAGCGGAAGGTCGTCCCCGGCCACCGGGAGCACGACGACCGCGCCTTCTTCGCCGAGGAACGACCACCAGCCCGGCGCGTCGAACTCGAAGCGGGCGAGCGGGAGGCGCCCTGCCGCCAGGGGGAGTCCTACGCCCACCCCGAGCGTGAGTACGACCGCGGCGGCGCGGGCGACGGCGCTCCGCGACGGCCAGATGTCCGACAGCGCCAACGCCATCCAGACGCCGAGGAACAGGCCGGCCGGCCCCAGGAGCCAGGTCGGAACGCCGGAGCGCGAGAAGAACGGGAGCCAGCGGAAGAGCAGATCCCACGGGCCGAGGTAGGCGGTCGTGGCGACGGTGACGAAGGGGCCGAGCGCGAGGACCGCCAGCACCGCCGCGACGCCGAGCCAGCCCGGGCGCCTGCCGCGCGGGAGCGCCACGAGGGCGATCGCCGCCAGCCCGAGGAGCCCAAGGTGCACGCCGTGGGCGGGCAACGGTCCCCCGCCCCAGGCGAGCTGGTCCAACGTCAACGAGCCGCCGGCGACCTCCGCGAGGCGCGCCGTGGCGCCCGGCTCCGATGCGTCGAGCACCGAACTGCCGGCGTCTCCCGTGGATAGCCGACCTTGCTGGAAGCCGATGAGGGTGGGGATCGCCGCGAGGCTCGCGGGGGCAGCGAGGTGCGCGCTCGCCCGGATGTTCTCGAGGAGCGTGCGCCGGCTCGGGGCATCGCGGACGAGACGATCGAGGCACGCGGCGGCGAGGAGGGTGAGCGCGAGCGCCCCGTACATCCACCAGAGGAACGTCGAGGCGAGAATCCACCCGGCGGTGAGGTAGGCGTCGATCCGGCGGTGGCCGTCGAGCGCCCGCAGCCCGGACCGTAGCGCCAGCGGCAGCGCGAACGCGAGGAGCTGGGCCTGGCGCCCCTCTTCCGCGGCGATGAGCAGGGGCGGCGCGACAGCGAACGCCAGCCCCGCGAGGAGCGAGGCCGCGCGACGCGCGCCTGCCGTGCGCGCCAGGGCCGCCGCAGCCGCGCCGTTCGCGACGAGGGCCGACGCGACGAACACGTTCCAGAAGTCGGGGTAACCGAACGCCCATACGAACGGCGCCGCCAGGACCGCCGGAGCCGCGCTCCCGAAGAGCGCCGCGAGGTCCGCGCCGAAGGGCCACCACAGGGCGTCCGTGCGGATGAGCGCGGCGGCGTCTCCGCGGGCGATCGCGTCGGCGATCCAGGCGTCGAGCCAGAGCGCCCCCGGCACCCGGGTCGCGAGCCCGCCGAGGACCAGGGTGGGGCCGCTGCTTGGGCCGACGAACACGCCGGCAACGAGCGGAAGCACGGCGATAGCGAGCACGAGCAGGGTGCCGACGCGCCACGCGCGGCGGGCAACGCGCACGTCCGTGTGCGAGGGAGCGGCGAGCTTGGCGCGGTCACGCAGGCGATCGACAGCGGGGTCTGCCCCGGCGGGCGTCTCGGCGAGGCGCGCGGCGAGGGGCGCGTCGTGCACGAACAGGTGCACGTCGGCGGGGCCAGAGCCCTCGAGCGTGTCGAGGAGCCGCGCGAGCCGCGCTTCCGGGCGCTCCAGCGCGGCCCAGCCACCGAGGCTGGAGACGCCGTCGAGGACCACACAGGTTGGCGCTTCGCGCCGTGCAGTTTGGAGGGCCTCCGCGAGGTCCTCGCTGGTCACCGGTGCGGTGCGGACCAGGGCGCGATCGGCGATCCCGCGGCCCAGCGAGCGTGCCCCGCGCTCCGCTGCGAGAATCACGCTCGCGTTCCGCGCGACGAGCGCCCGCAGAGCGGTGTCCAACGCGTCGGTAGACGCGACGACAGTCACCGTCGTTCGTAGGGGCGGAGGGACGGTCACGTCTACGCGACCGCGTGCTGGTAAGAACGGCAGGACATCGACTCGGTGCTCGTCCGGCGCGGCGCCGCGCGGGCAGGCGTGAAGGCGGCGGCCGAGTGGTGGCCGCCCGTTGGGCACGGTAAGATACAGCATGTTCGCACGCGGCGCACTGGCGCTTCTTCTGGCTTCCGGCTGTGGCTCTCCCGATTGCGACACGCTCGCGGCCGGGGCCGAGCGGGACGGGTGCCTCCACGAGCGCGCGTCCGCCGCCGCGCGCGCGGGCGATCTACCCAAGGCCTACGAGAGCATCCGCGCGATCGACGAGCCGCTGGCGCGGGCCTCCGCGATCAACGCGGTTGTCGGAATCGCCCCGGAGAAGGTGGACGGCACGAGTGTGCTAGCCCTCTGCAAGACGCTTCCGCCTCCGTACTACGAGCCCTGCTGGACCATGTGGAACCGCCCGCACCTCTGGAACAACCCGCTCGAACGGGCCTCGCCGGGCGGCCCCCGTTGATTCTCCTCGCGTTCACACTGCTCGGCGCCTGTGATCGCGCGCCCGAGAAGCTCGGCGCGAAGCTCCCACCGGCCGTCGTCGGGCTGATCGAGCCGTGCCAGGAGCGAAAGGGCGAGGTGCGAGAGAACTGCGCCATCGCGGCGCTCGCGAGCTTCGCGCTCACCGGCGAGCAGTGGCTCCTGCTCTGCGACGAGCTGCGTACCTCCCCGGCGCTCGACATCTGCATCGAACGCGCGGTGTGGTCGGACAAGTCGCCCTCGCCTCCGTCGGTATGCGAGCGCATCGAACACGAGCGCACGCGGCAGTCCTGTCTCCTGGGCGCCACCAACGGCATCCTCGAGGGCCCGATCGCGGCCCTGGCCGATGCGTGTGGCCGCGCCGAGGACCTCGAGGTGGACTGCTGGGTGCACGTCACCACGGGGCGTAAGCACTACTGGCTCGACAAGGGCCTCTCGACGCTCGAGGCGGACGTCGCCGAGATGCTCGCGGTCCGTCCGGCGCTCGTGAGCAGCATCCCGGTCGGGTACGAGGTGGGGCGCGCCCTCGGCCCGGTGGCGCAGGGGAGCCCTTCCGGCGTGTGCGCACGCTTCGAGGCCGGCCCCGCGCAGGCCTGCTACGCCGCGGTCAAGTAGCGTCAGGCGACGCGGACGCGAGCCCGGACGGCCGCCAGGGCGGCGCGGAGCGCGACCACCGCCGCCAGGAGGCCCGGCACGGCGAGCCACACGGGCCAAGGCGGCATCACCGTTTGCGTCGGGATCACGACCTCGTCTGTCGGCAGATCGCGGGCGATCGGCTGGGCAAAAATCGGGTCGAGCGTCCCGGGCGGGCGGGGCGGCCCCCTGTTGCCCGGCTCGGAGCTGCCTTCAGGAGGGGGGCCGCTGAGCTCGCCTCCCGGCGCCACGGGGGCGCCGCCGGACAACATCGAGGCGGCGGCACGCTGCTGCTCGCTGAGGCCGGTCGTGGCGTCGTCTGCTGTCCACGCCCGCGCGCCCGCTTTCCACGCCCAGCGCAACGTGCGGCCGGGCACGAGTTCGACGTTGAGCGCCGCGAGCTCTTGCTCTGCCGTACCGCCCGCGCCCGCGAGTAGGACCAGCCGCGCGGTGCTCTCGCCGTCGAGTTCGCCGCGACAGAGCCACAGACGATCGTTGCGTACGGCGTCGCCGTCGATCGCCTCGTCGTTGCACAACACGATCTGAGGGTCGGCGCCGTTCGGGAAGCTCAGCCGAACCATCGGCCCCTGCACGCTGCGGTCCGCGCGGAGGTCCACGCGCACCTCAACGGGCACGGGCTCCGCGGCCCAGGCCGCCGAAGCGAGGCCAGATGCG
>CAXNIN010000068.1:0-14972 GCA_964202365.1 Myxococcota bacterium
CTGGCCGTTCCATCGGGTGCGGGAGTTCGAGCGCAACCACCGGTCGCGCTACGCCGAGGAAGAGGACGAGTGGCTGACGACGAGAGCGGCGTGACCAAATGCGCATGCGTGCGTGCGGTCATGCCGTCGTCGAAGTTGAGCCGCACCCAAGTCGTTCAGGTCGATCCAGCCGTTCGCGGCGACGGCCGACGCGCTCGCGGCCGCGGGGGAGGTCGACACCGAGGCGAGCGCCTCGTTGCCGAACCCGAAATCGGCCTGGCTCCCGGTGGATGCGGTGTTGCGGAGGAACCCGAGGGTCCACCCGCCGCCGTCCGTGGACATGTCGCACCACACCTCCGCCACCTCGCCGGAGGGGAGCGCGAGCCAGTAGGCGCCGTCGTCGGCGGCGCCGCCGTACTCCGCGAGGATGGTGGCGCAGGTGTCGCCGGGGCACTCCGCGTCGGAGCCGCCCTCGGTAGACGCGCGGCCGTCGCAGTTGCGGTCGATGCCGGTGCAGCCCTCGTCGGCGGCGGGGTTCACGGTGGGGTCGGTGTCGTCGCAGTCGCCGTCGACGAGCGCCACGGCGTCGTCCGCAGAGCACGCGCTCACGAGCGTGTCGCCGCCGTAGCCGTCGCCGTCGGCGTCGGCCCAGAACAGGAGGCCGTCGGCGAGGTTCGGGTCGGCGGCGTCGATCCGCGCGTCGCAGTTGTCGTCGACGCCGTTGCACACCTCGGGGGCGGCGGGGTGCACGCGGGCGTCGGTGTCGTCGCAGTCGTCGCCGGTGGGGGAGGCGGCGCCGCCGCAGGGCGCGGGCGCGGTCGGGTTGCCGGCGCCGTCGAGGTCGGCGTCGGCGAAGCAGGCGGGGCCGGTGTCCGCGGGGGTGTCGGTGTCGGCGGAGGTGTCGGTGTCGGCGGAGGTGTCGGCGCCGGTGTCGGCGGGGGTGTCGACCGGCTTCGGGGTGCCCGTGCACGCGACGAGGGCGAGGAGGATCATGTGTCGCTCCGGGCGGCCCGGCGGCGCGCGAGGACCGCGGCGGCGGCGAGGAGCGCGACCGCGCCGGGCGCGCCGTCACCAGGGGCGGCGCACCCGCACGCCTCGGGCTCGGCCGCGGGCGGCGGCTCGGCGTCGGTCTCGTCGTCGGTCTCATCGTCGACGGGCGCGGGGTCGGGCGGGGTGTCGCCGGTGTCGCCGCCGACATCCACGATGCCGCCGGTCTCCCCGCGCATCCCGGAGAGGTCCTGCGCGCCGTCTTCCCAGGTGTTGGGCGCGCCGTAGCTGGAGCTCGTGCGCCCGTCGTAGGCGGATGTATCACGGCGTGTGTCGGCGTCCGGCGTGGTGGTGAGCGCCCCCACCTCGGTCGACGCGATGCCGGCGCGCGGCTCCACGCCTTCGCCAACGGGCCCGAACCGCACGCGCCCCTCGGCGTCCTGGAGCGTGAGCTGCCAGTCGCGGCTCGACACGTCGAACGTGGTGGCGGACACGTATTGGCCGGTGCCGTCCACCCCGGCGCGCAGGTGGAAGCGCCAGTCGCCGCTCTCGGGGGCGTAGCGCGCGTCCTCGGGGAGGTCCTCCGCGACGGTGAGGATGGTGCCGGCGCGCACGTCGGCGAGGAGCGGAGCGTCGGTGAACACGAGCGTGCCGGCGTCGCCGTTGCGGTCGGCCATGGTGAGGGTCCACCCGCGGAGGTCCATGTCCTCGCGCACCAGGAGCTCGATCCAGTCGCCGCCGTTGCCCGCGATGCGCCCGAGCGTGGTGTCTTCGCCGGTGCCGTCGTCGCCGCCGAGCCACTTTCCGTCGTCTACCGCGTTCCACTCGTTGAGCACGACGGGCGAGGCCTCGTCTACCTCATAGAGGGCCTCGACGACGGGGCCCCAGGTGTCGCCGTCGAGCAGCCGCGCGCGGAGAAGCGTGCCGTGCGTGACGATGACCTCGCGCGCGCCGTCCGGGCCGAGCGCGGTGGGGCCGACGGCGCCGCCGGAGAGCCGCGGGTCCGTGCCGTCGAGGGTTACCCAGAGGGCGGCGGTGGAGTCGTCCGGCGCGGCCACGGTGACGACGGTGCCGGTGTCCACGAGGCCGGCCGCGGTGTCGAGCACCGGCGCGTCGACGGGGTACCAGCCCGCGGCTCGAACCTGCCGAAAGAGCTCGTCGGTGCGGAAGGGGAACCACCCGTAGAGGAGCCGGTCGCGCTCGACGGCCCACTCGCCGTCGCGGTCCCACCAGCCGTAGCCCCACCGCGCGGACTCCGCGACGACGCCCCCTTCGGCGAGCCCGGCGAGGCGCGCGTAGCGATCCGCCGCGTTCTCCGCGGAGAGCGGCCCGGTGAGGTTGCGGTGGATCGCGTCGGCGAGCGCCACCTGGAAGTCGGGGTCGCCCTCGGCGAGGAGGTTCGCGAAGACGTTCGACGGGCCACCCAGGTAGAGGATGTTCACCGACCAGTCGTAGTACAGGCAGATGTCCGAGTCCGAGCTGTGGAATCGGAAGCCGCCGCGCCCGGCGGTGTCCGGGCCGGCCGCCGCCCAGTTGTGCCAGTAGTACCAGTCCCACGCGTTGCCCGCGTAGAAGTTCAGCACCATGTAGTCGAGGAAGTCCGGGACGTTCAGCCACTCCTTCGCGGCCTGGTAGTCCCCGGACGCCGCGACGGTGGCGGCCCACGCGGAGCCGTCGCCGTCGAACACGTTGCCCGCGGTGACGGCCTCGTAGTCTTCCTCGTCGCCGCCGAGGTACTCCGACATCATCGCGGCGTTGAACCTCTCCCGCACGTGATACATCCCGTGATACACGCCGTTGACGTACACGTGCGCGAACCGCCCGTGCGGCGCGATGTGCCCCATGTCGAGCTGGCTCTCGTCCATCCAGAAGTTGCGGAGGTGCTGGCCCTGGGCGCCCAGGTAGAAGACGGTGTCGTGGTTGCCGCCGCGGAGCGAGAGGGCGTCGTGCTCGTCGACCGCGGGCACGCCGGTGGCGTCGGGCCCGTAGAGATCGGCCTCTAGCCGCCCGGGGCCGTACTCCGACCGGAAGACGAGGCGGAAGCTGGTTTTCGGGTACTGCCAGCTCGTGCCGCCGGACACGTACACCCCGGCGTTGGCGTGCACCTCGTCGCCCTCGGGGTCGATCCACTCCACGGACACCGGCCCCTCTGTCATCGTGATGCCCGCGGGCGCGACGAGCGAGATGATGGGCAGCTCGCGGAGGCTCGCCGCCGCCGCGGGGCCGTACGTCGCGTGGGTGACGATGTTCGGGTCCATCACGGAGGACCGCAGGACGTCGTCCACGAACACGTACGTAGCGGTGACGACGGCCGAGGCTGCCCCGTCGCCCGCGACCTCGACGGCGCGCACGACCGTGGTGCGGTCGATGACGAGCGGCTCCGTGTACGGAACGGTCGGGCTCGATGTGTCGAGGCTGTAGTAGACCGTGCCGCCGGCGTCGGGCGTGATCGTCACGGGGAACGCCGCTTCGTGCACGCCGCGCGCCACGTCGAACGTAGGTTCCGCGAACGCGGGGAGCAGGAGCGCGAGCAACATTCCGGCACGATACCGGCACACGGCCCGCGGCGCTACCGCGGCAGGCGCGCGGAGGGCGGCCGGGCCCCGCCCGGCCGGTCGCGGCGGCCCCGCCGACGCGACCGAGGCGGCACGCCGAGCCCGGAGGGGGCCGACGGCGCCGTCTTCGGCGCCGGGCCGCCCGCCCGGTCCCAACCGTGAATCAGGCGCCCCACTCCAACGTGAGCGCCGCCATGCTCATGCCGCCGCCCGACCCGATGAACACGCACAGATCGCCGTCCTTCACCTTGCCCTGCGCCACGGTGTCGGCGAGGCACATGCCGATGGAAGCGGAGCCGGTGTAGCCGTAGCGGTCCATCACGAGGTGGCCGCGCGCCCGGGGAACGCCGAGGGCGTCGAGCGTTTCGTAGATGGACTGGACGTTGAACTGGGTGAGGAACCAGTGGTCCACGTCGGCCGGCGATTTTCCGATGCCGTCGAGCACGGCGCGCGCGAGGCGGGGCCAGTGGATGCCGTTGGTCTCCGGCGGGATGCGCTTGGGGAAGGAGAGGAGGTGCTCCTTGCGGTCCAACACATCGTGAGACAGCGGCTTGAAGCTGCCACCTCCGTAAATTCCCATGTGGTCGTGATACATCGGCTCGGTGAAGAGCCGGCTCGCCCCGAAGCCGCGGCCGGTGGTGGAGACGCGCACCACCGCCGCCCCGGCGCCGTCCGCGAAGAGCGTGGCGATCTTGTAGTCGTCGAGGTTGAGCCAGCGGCTCATGGCGTAGGCGCCCACCACCAGGATCGTCGAATACTGCTCGTCGGCGGCGATGTACTTGGCGGCCATGTCGAGCGCGGTGACGAACCCGGCGCACGCCGTGTTGATGTCGAACGTGCCGGCGCGCTTCGCCCCGAGCTTGTGCGCGACGACGGACGCCGTGGACGGCGAGAGGTAGTCGGGCGTATCGGTGCTCACGACGATCAGATCCACGTCGTCGATGGTGACGCCGGCCTGGGCCATCGCCTGCTTCGCGGCGGGCACGATGAGGTCGGAGGTGCACTGATCGTCGGCCATCCAGCGGCGCTCGCGGATGTTGCGGGACCCCTCGAGGAACGAGGAGATGTCCTTCTTGTAGAGGTCGTCGAAGAAGCGGTTGGGGACGACGCGATCGGGGGCGTAGAGCCCGGTGCCGGTGATGGTGGCGCGGCGAGACATGGGGTGCTCCGATTGCCGGCCGAGGTAGCGCGGCGGGGCGGGGCCGGCGAGGGGGCGCGTGGAGTCGGGCGGCGTCGCTTGCCTCGACCCCCGCCGTGTTTAGGGACTGGGCCTCCAAGGGGCACGTCACATGCAGATCGACATCGGAATCCCGGAATCCGAACGCCAGCAGATCGTGGAAGGCCTGTCGCGCCTGTTGGCCGATACCTACACGCTCTACCTCAAGACGCACAACTTCCACTGGAACGTGCGCGGGCCGATGTTCAGCACGCTCCACCAGATGTTCATGCTTCAGTACACCGAGCTCTGGACCTCGGTGGATCTCGTCGCGGAGCGCATCCGTTCGCTCGGCGCGGACGCCCCCGGCACCTACTCGGCCTTCGCGCGCCTCACCTCCATCAAGGAGACGGACGGCGTGCCCAACGCGAACGAGATGATCCGCCAGCTCGTGCAGGGGCACGAGGCGGTGATTCGTACGGCGCGATCGGTGTTTCCGGTGGTCGAGCGCGGGAGCGACGAGGCGAGCGCGGATCTGCTCACCCAGCGTCTCCAGGTGCACGAGAAGACCGCGTGGATGTTGCGGAGCCTGCTCGAGTGAGGGCGAGACGCCCGCGTCCGCCGGCTGGACCGTTCCATCCGGCGGACCGGGCGTAGCTCTTCGAAGTCCTAGAACTGCGACCAGAGGTACTGGTTGGTGACCTCGTGGTGGAACTGGATCTCGGTGGCCTTCACGAGGTTGCCGAGCGCCCGGGGGCAACGGTCGGCCTGGGCCTGCTTGAGCTCGGCGAAGCGCTCCACCACGAGCTCGCCGAGGAGCTCCTTGTTGTAGGTCGAGGCCTTGAACACGCGCACGGCGTCCTGGATGTTGCTCTGCAAAAAGCGCGTGCGCTCCTTGCGGTTCTCTTCGGCCTTGCCCTTGGGGCCCTCCATGCCCGTCTTGAGCAGGGTGTAGATGGCCATGTAGGGGTTGGCGTCCGGCGCGACCGAGCGGACTTCCACGCGGGTGGAGCGCTCGTTGCCGTAGGGGATACGAATCATGGCGCCGCGGTTGTTGGCGGAGGCCTTGATCTGGTTGGGGGCCTCGAAGTGGGGGTCGAGGCGGCGGTACGCGTTCACGCTCGGGTTGAGCACGAGGCAGAGGTCGTTCGCGCTGTGGAGGATGCGATCGACGAAGTCCCAACCCAGCTTGGAGAGGTTGTCCTGGCCGTCAGCGTCCCAGAACACGTTCTTGCCGGCCTTGGACACCGAGATGTTGGTGTGCATGCCGCTGCCGTTGATGCCGGCCACGGGCTTCGGCAGGAAGGAGGCCGTGCAGTCGAACTTGGCCGCCACCTGGCGACAGAGCAGCTTGTAGAGCTGGATCTGGTCGGACGCGATGAGGGCGTCGGTGTAGCTGTAGTTCATCTCGAACTGGGAGGGGGCGACCTCGGGGTGGTCCTTCTCGTTCTGGAAGCCCATCGCGCGCTGCACTTCGGCGGCGTGGTCGATGAACTGCCGCAGGAGATCTCCGGGAAGGCTGTGGTAGTAGCCGCCGGTGGAGACGAACTCGAAGGCGCCCTTCTCGTGGTAGGCGCGCTCGGCGTCGCGGCCCCGGAAGAGGAAGCCCTCGACCTCGTTGGCGGCGTGGAAGGTGATGCCTTCCTTCTTGTACATGGCGTCGGTGTATTCGCGGAGAATCCCGCGGAGATCGGCCTTGTACGCCGAACCGTCGCGGTTGAGCACCTCGCCGAACACGAGCACCTTGCCGGGGCCGAACACATCCGACGGGAGCCAATAGAAGGCCGCCCAATCGAGCGCGAGGCGGAGGTCGGACTCGTGCTGCTGGGAGAACCCGCGGATGGACGAGCCGTCGAACGTGAGGTTGTCCGCGCTCTTGAGCAGGAACTTCTTGTCGTAGTCGAGCATGTGCATGCGACCTTCGAGGTCGGTGAAGCACACGGTGACCGCCTTGATGCGCTTCTCGTCCGTGAGGTACTTGATGCGCTCCTCGCGGATCTTGTCCGGAGAGACACGGTCGATGCGGGCCTGCTTGGCCGCGAGGTTCATCTCCTCGAGCTTGTCGTAGGGGATCTCGAGGAAGTCACGAAGGGAGTCGGGCATGGGGTGTCTCCAGAAGACGGCCCCACATCACCCGTTATCCGGGGCTTGTCCACCACCCAGAAGCCTTGTCGTTGCGGATTTTGTGCCTCCGGTTGCAGGATGAAGGGTTCGCGTTTCGGAGCGAGCCCCGCCCGCCGCTACGCCAACGTCCCCGCCGCCTGTTCCGACGCATCGATCCAGCCGCGGGCGTTGAAGCACACCCACTGGCCGTCGGGCAGGGCGCGCAGGCAGCGCCGCTCGGTGCCGTGCATGTCCCGCTCGATGACCGCCCCGCTGCGGGCGGGCTCGAGGATGTAGCCGTGTTCGGCGTCCACCCAGGCGCCGGGGTGGAGCCCGGTGACCTCGCTCACGACCGTTTGCGCGTGGATGTCCACGAAGACGACGGTGCAGTGTTCGCCCTCGGGGAGCCGGAGCGCGGCGTACTGGCCGCCGGTGATGCCCCACACGCGGTCGGGCGCGGCGCCGAACTGGAGCACGTCGCGGGCCTCGCAGGGGCGGTTCTCGCGCACGGAGGCGGCGAGGTCGTAGTGGGCGAGGATGTGCTCGGCGTCGACGACGAGGAGGTCCGGGCGGCGGTTCACGAAGGAGAGGAGGCGGGCCGGCGTCTCGGCGGAGGGGATGGGGTCGGGGATGGCTTCCTTGCCGGACGCGGGGTCGAGCACCTTGATGGCGCCGCGCGGCGTGATGACGCCAATCCACGTGCCGCCGTGCGAGAGCGCCATGCCGACGGGCCACTTGAGCTCGTAGGCGCGGTTGCGGGCGAGGTCCCACCAGCGGACGCCGCCGCCGGCGAGCTGCGCGGCGACGACGTTTCCACCGACGCCCACCGCGGGCGTGCCGCTCGTCTCGGGGCCGCCGTCGAAGATCTTGCGGCCGTCGGACACGTCGTGCACGGCGAGGGCGCCGCGCTCCGGCACGGTGACGAGGAGCCGGCCGTCGCGGTCGACGTGGACCTCACGGAGCGCCGCGCCGACGTGGAACGCGTGGCTGCGCTGGTTGCCCACCCCGATGGCGACGCTCTCCCCGTGGCCGGCGATGCGGTGGTCGCCGAAGCCGCCCACCACCGTGACGGGGCCGGCGCTGCCGGAGCCGCCGGCGTGCATCAGGCCGTCGGACCCGCCGGTGCGGATGCCGCCCGGGCCCCAGTAGGCGGCGCCGTTGGTGTCGGGGGCGCCGTGGCGCGTGCTGTCGACCGGCTTCAAATCCGGCATGGAGAACACGTGCACGGAGCGCTGGCTCACCGCGCCGATCTGCGTGCCGTCGGGGCTCTGGACGAGGCTCAGGATGCCCGAGCCGCCGCGGGTGGCGAAGCTCGCCACCATCACGCCGTCGACCACGCGCAACAGCGAGATGCCGGACTGGCCCACGGTGACGACGAGCGTGCCGTCGAGCGAGAAGCTGGCGCGCTCGGCGGGGGACTGGAGCTTGTCCATCGGCAGGCCCTGGTGGCTCATGAGGTCCACGAGGCGGGGCTGGCCGTTGGTGTCGAGGCAGAGCACGCGGGTGCCGGTCTGGTCGAACTCGACGGTGAGGCCGCCGAAGCCCTGCCAGGCCACCTCCCGTTCGCCCTTGGTGATGTCCCAGATGCGGAGGAGGCCGTCGACCGCGATCGTCGCGACGCGCGCGCCTTCGGGGCTGATCGCCACGCCGCGCATCGCGCGCACGCGCCCGCGGGCGCCGTCTCGCGCTTCCTGGAAGTAGCAGTCGGCGTTCTCCGTGCTGTAGACGCCGATGGTGCCGTCGTCGTCGCCGACGGCGATCATCTGCCCGCCGCGGAGGATGCCGATGGCACCCGTGACGCCGACGCCCGGCTTGAAGAGGAGGCCGGGGGTGGCCTCTCCAGGGCGGGTGACGGCCACGAGGCCCGACGCGTCCGCGGTGGCGATGACGCCGCTCCACGGGTCGTAGGCGGCCGCGGTGATCGCTGCGTCGTGAACGTTGGGGCAGAACTGGTCGGCGAGAGAGGCCATCACGACTCCCTATCCCGCGACCTCACGCGACGGTCGGGAGCGTGCGCTTCTTCGTCGAGAACACGCGGGCGACGCCGATCCCCACGACGTAGAGGAGCATGAGCGGCGCCGCCATCAGCGCCTGCGACACCACGTCGGGGGGCGTGAGGATGGCCGCGACGACGAAGATGCCCACCACGCTGTAGCGGAAGCCCTTGATCATGTCCGTGTGGTCGATCAGGCCGATTCGCGCAAGGAAGTACACGACAACCGGGAGCTGGAACGACACGCCGAACGCGACGAGCAGGGTGGTGACCATGCCGAGGTAGCTGTCAATCGAGAGGACGGCCTGCACGTTCTCGCCGTTCATCTCGAGGAACATCGGAAAGCCGTACTCGAACACCGCGAAGTAGCAGAACAACGCGCCGGAGAGAAACAGGAAGGTGGACGCGCCGACGAGCGGGAGCACCGCGCGCTTTTCCTGGTCGTACAGGCCGGGGCCGACGAACTTCCAGGTTTGCCAGAACAGAACGGGCGAGGAGAGGAAGAGCGCCGAGAGCCCGGCCACCTTCATCTGAACCATGAACCCTTCCATCGCCTGGCTCACCGCCATGGTGCCGCGGCCGGTGGTGGTGAGGGCTTCCACCATGGGGGCGGCGAGGACGGCGAAGATGCGGTCGGCGAAGAAGAACGAGACGACGACGGTGACGAGCAGGGTCCACATCGCGACGATGAGCCGGGCGCGCAGCTCGCGGAGGTGCTCGAGCAGGGGCATCCGGTATTCGTCGACGGGATCGGCCGAGCCGCGGGACATTCAGGGCTCCTTGCCGGGCGCGGCGTCTGGAGCCGGAAGTTCGGCGCCGTCGAACGTGGGCTGCGCCGCGCGGACGGGCAGGCCGTTCGGGCGGGGGACGGCGCCGCCGCTAACGGGCGGGCGCGGCAGGGCGCGCGGGGCGGCGTCGGGCGGGAGGCGGGTATCGGCGGGGAAGACGGCGTGGGCGGGGTCTTCCGCGGCGGGAACGAGGGGGGGCGCGCCGCCGTCTTCCGCTACGGGCGCCGCGTCGTCGAGCTTGCGGCCTTCGGCGCGCGCGAGCTCCCGGGCTTCCCGGCGCTGCCGGAGCTCGTCCCGGCGGCGGTCCGACTCGACGCGGGCGACTTCGGCGTTGAAGGTGCGCCGGAGGTCGTCGCTCGCGCGGCGGATCTGGGCGTAGAACCGGCCGAGCACACGCATCATGTCGGGCAGGCCGTCGGGCCCCACGAACACGATCACGAGCACCGCGATCACCAGCATCTCGCCGAACCCGAGGTCGAACACCGTGCGCAGCTCCGCGGGGCCATGTAGCCGGTCGCCGGGTGCGCCGGGGCGCCCAGTATGTCTATAGTGGCGGGCACCGAGGTCCCCGCGCAATGTGCCGCCTGTTCGGCTTCAAGAGCGCCGTCGTCTCCCGCGCCCACCGTTCGCTCATCGGAGCCGAAAATGCGCTCGCCCAGCAGGCGCGCCATCATCCCGACGGCTGGGGGATCGGCTACTTTCAAGGCGGCGAAGCCTTCGTGCTAAAGTCCCAGGGCGGCGCCGCGGAGAACGAGAGCTTCCGCCGGGCGTCCGAGCGGCTCGCGTCCAACACCTTCGTGGTGCACGTGCGGCGCGCCACGGTCGGCGCCGTGGGGCCCGACAACACCCACCCCTTCCGCCACGGCAAGTGGCTCTTCGCGCACAACGGCACGCTCCACGGCTTCGACCGCCTCCGCGAGCGCATGTTCGCCCGCGTGCTCCCGTCGCTCCGCGACCGCGTGCTCGGCACCACCGACACCGAGATGTTGTTCTTCTACCTGCTCTCTTCGCTCCACGACGCCGGGGTGGCCTCGTCCGGGAACGACGTGCGGTGCAGCGCGCGGGTGGGCGACGCCGTCTCCGGCGCGCTCGACGAGCTCTACCGGGAGACCCTCGCCGCCGACGTCCCTGCGCCCATCGTGAACTTCATCCTCACGAACGGCTCCGTGTTCGTCGCGAACCGCTCCGGCCGCGAGCTCTTTCTCGCCACCCAGAAGGTGCACTGCGGCGACTTCGCCACCTGCCCCGCCGAGAAGTTGTGCATGCGCCCCGTGCGCGACGACGATCGCGTGAACCACCTCATCGTCGCCAGCGAGCGCATCGGCGACGAGGACCGCTGGGAGGAGGTGCCCGAGGGAACGCTCGTCACCTTGTCCGAGGACTTCCGCCTCACGATGCGCGGCCCGCCCCCTTCGTGGCGCCCGGCCGACGGCGCCCCGGTTCCCGCGCACCTGCGCTGACTCACGGCGGCGAACGCGGTCAGTACGCCGTGAGCACCGCGTACACGATGTCGTCCCCGCCGCGCACGGCCACCACCACCTCGTCGGCTTCGGACACGTGCACGTCCACGTCGTCGACCGTGGCGAGCGCGGTGTCGAGCAGCACGTTCTCGAACGCGCCGCCGGGCTCGCCCCAGTAGAGGCGCGCCGTGGTCGCGCCGTCCACCACGAGCACGTAGAGCCGCCCCACGCTGTCCATCGCGACATCCACCTGTTGGGCGTCGGCGACGAGCAGCGTGCTCGCGGTCGGCTCCTTGTAGACGTACACGCCGTCGGCGCCCTCCGCCGCCGCGACCACGTTCTCGCCGTCCTGCAGGAGCGTCTCGATGTCGTAGGCGTTCCACCCGGTGAGCACGCCCGAGTACGAGAGCCCCGTCACGTCGTCGTAGGGGTACGTACCGAGGCTGCCCGTGCTGCGCAGGCTCGCGAGCAGGATGGTGGACGGCGGCAACACACCGCATGTGTCACTTGATACATTCGCGCGGTCGAAGCCCACGGCGGTGGCGTCGTAGAGCGCCCGCGCGTCGCCGTGGAGCCACCCGAGGTAGCCCCCGCCGCTGTCGCACCCCACGATGTGAAGCTGCCCGTCGGTGTCCGCGACGAGCTCCACGTCGTCGTAGGTTTGGGCGGTGGACCGCGACACCACCGTGCTCCCGAACGTCGACGACGCGACCACGAGCGTGTCGCCCACGAGGTACCGCGTGCCCCCGAAACGCACCCCGTAGGCCCACACCCACTCGTCGTCCGAAGCCCAGAAGTCCACGCCCGCGTCGAACGTGTAGCCCGCGCCCCACTCGTAGTAGAGGTCGCGCGCTGGGCCCGCGCGGAGGTCCGACGCGCCGAGGTACTGCACGCCGGCGGCGGTGGTGAGCGGCGTGCCGCCGTAGCGCATGCCGTCGCCAATCCAGGTGACCAGGACGTACCCCGTCACCTCCGCGATGCGCGGCCCCTGCGTTCCCGTAGACCCAAACGTGTCGAGCGTCGCGAAGCGCGGGTGATTCTCGTCGCCGTCGCAGTCGCTGTCCACCCCGTCGTCCAGGCGCTCGGCGCCCGCCGGGAGGATCGCGGCGTTCAGATCGTCGCAGTCCGCGCCGCCGCCCGAGGGGGCGCGTTCGCCGTCGCCGTCCTGGTCGAAGTCGTCGCCGCCGTCGCAGCCCTGGTCGCGGTCGTCGTACCAGACCTCCGCGGCGCCCGGGTACACCGCGGCCGAGGCGTCGTCGCAGTCGTCGCCGCCGACGTCTTCGGCGAGGTAGCCGTCGAGGTCCTGGTCGGCGTCGTTGCCGTCGCAGTCCTGATCCACGCCGTCGTACCACACCTCGGTGGCCCCGGGAAACATGGTGGCGTCGGTGTCGTCGCAGTCCACGGCGTCGGTGGCGCCGTCGCGGTCGCGGTCGAAGGGGCCGGTGTCAATGTCGGTGTCGGTGTCCGCGTCGGTATCGGTGTCGGTGTCGGTGTCGGTATCGGTATCGGTGTCGGTATCGGCATCGGTGTCCGCGTCGGTATCGGTATCGGTATCGGTATCGGTGTCCGCGTCGGCCTCGCCGCTGTCGGGGGCGCCGGTCTCGCCGAGCGTGGGGTCCTCGAGGCCGCCTTTGAACGTCTCCGAGCAGCCGAGGAACGCGAGCAGAAGCATACAGGCCGTGTATCGCCGCGTCGCGGGGGAGGGGAGGGGAGGCGACCTCTCGGGGAACCCTCCCCGCGCCCCGCGCTGCGTCCTTGACGGCACGGCGCACGCCGAGGTAGCCGGGGACCGCTCGAAGGTTCTCACCATGTCCGATTCGGCACCCTCCGACATCGCGGCGCGCAGCGCGGGCGGGATGCTGCGGCGGTTGGCGGACGTCGCGAGAGATCTCGGCGCCGAACCCGGAGAGAGCAGCGTCGATCAACTGAATCGGCGGACAATGCTCTCGGGCGGCGCGCTGATGAGCGTGGGGGGGGTGGTCTGGACGGCGCTCGCGGGCTGGTATGGGCTGTGGGCGGCGGTGATCCCCTTTGGGTACGTCCTCATGACCGTCGCGAACTTCGCGTGGTTCCAGGCCAGCCGAAACCGGGAGCGCGCGACGCGGATCCAGGTGCTCGCGAGCCTGTTCCTGCCGTTCCTGTTCCAGTGGAGCATCGGCGGCTTCGTCGCGAGCGGCGCGTCCATGTTGTGGGCGATGTTCGCGCTGGTCGGATCGCTGACGGTTGGCGAGGTGCGCCGCAGGGTCGGGCTGCTGGTGGTGTATTGCCTGCTCACGATCGTGAGCGGCGTGATCGACGCGCGGGTGCGCGCCCTCGTTGCGTTCGACGTGCCGACCGCGGTGACGTCCGGCTTCTTCACGGTGAACATCGTGGCGATCTCGAGCATTGTGTTCGGGCTCACGATCTACCTGAACCATCGCCGCACCGTGGCGATCGCGGCGCTGGAGGCCGAGCAGGCCGCGAACCGCGCGCTGGTGGTGAGCCTCGCCGAGGCGCGGGCCCGCGCGGAGGAAGAGACGCGGATGCGCACCTTGCTCTTCGCGAACATGAGCCACGAGATCCGCACGCCGATGAACGCCATCGTGGGGCTCTCGCATCTGGCGCTCCTGGCCCCGCTCGAGAAGGAGCAGCTGGACAAGGTCAGGAAGATCCACTTCGCCGGCGCCGCGCTGCGGAGGGTGATCGACCAGCTGCTCGACTTCTCCAAGCTGGACAGCACGGTCGTGGAGCTCGAGACGGAGCCGTTCGTGCTCGCGGATATCGTTGGCTACGCGGTGTCGCTCGTGCAGCAGGACGCCGAACAGAAGGGCCTCGGGCTCGCCGCGCGCGTCGACCCGGAGATCCCCGAGCGCCTTGTCGGAGACCACGTGCGGCTCGGGCAGGTGCTGGTGAACCTGCTCGGGAACGCGGTGAAATTCACGGCGAAGGGCGAGGTCACCCTCGCGGTGACGCTCGTGGCGCGGGAGGAGGGGCGCGCGCGCGTCGTCGTCCGCGTGCAGGACTCGGGGATCGGCATGTCGCCGGAGGACCTCGGCCGCCTGTTCCAACCGTTCACCCAGGCGGATCCCACGATCACCCGGCGCTTCGGCGGCACCGGGCTGGGGCTGGCGATCAGCCAGAGGCTGGTCACCGCGATGGGGGACACGATCCACGCCGAGAGCACGCCGGACGTGGGGAGCACGTTCTCGTTCACGGTGTCGTTCGGCGTGGCCGCCGTCGCGCCGGAGGCCGCGCTCCCGCCGTGGCCGCTGGCGGGCCTGTCGCTGCTGCTCGCGGAAGACAACGAGATCAACGCCGATATCGGCCGTGAGATCCTGGAGCTGTACGGCGCCCGCGTCGATCTGGCGGTGAACGGCGCGGAGGCGATCCGGCGGGTGCAGGGCGGCGGCTACGACGCGGTGCTGATGGACATGCAGATGCCCGTGATGGACGGCCTGAGCGCCGCGCGGGCCCTCCGGGACGCGGGCTACACGTTGCCGATCCTCGCGCTGACGGCGAACGCGCTCAGCGCCGACCGGGTCGCCGCGCTGGAGGCCGGGATGAACGACCACATCACCAAGCCGCTCGACGCGCGGGTGCTCGCGGAGACCATCCTACGCTGGTGCCCCGCGTCGAACGGATAGGAAAGGAAGTATGAACCCCTCATCCCCCCATCCCCGCACCTGACCCGCCCCGCCGGCAACCCCTTCGGTCCCTCCCGTCGGGGCGCGCCCCCCCGGTGAACGGAGCCCGAAGATACGCGTTCTCCGTGCCTCGCGCACGGCTCCGCCCCCGGTTCCACGTGGTCACGCCTTCCGGTCGTCGCCCCCGGGGTCGAGCCCAGGCGGGCCGGTCGCACGGCGGAGCCCGTACTGCGCGTGACCCACGGCCTGACTCGACTCCGCCGCGCGCCCCCCCCCATCGGATCACCGGACCCTCCCCCGCCCCCCGGGACCACCGACGTCGCCGCAG